>VEPG01000116.1 GCA_012026975.1 Desulfuromonas sp.
CCCTTTCGAAGAAGCTGCTGCTCGGAATACCCGAGGCGAGCGTGTGGCGCGGCACCGAAACGCTCGATGTCACCCTGCACCTGGGGAGGAGCGCCGTCGCCCTCGACCTGCGGAACCGGGAAATCCGCGACGACCGGGGCGAGGCCTACCGTTACGAACGACTGCTGCTGGCGACGGGCGGCACACCCCGGCGGCTTCCGTTTGGCGGCGACGGGATCATCTATTTCAGGACCCTGGACGATTACCGGCGGCTGCGCGCCGTTGCCGACCAGGGAGGGAGCTTTGCCGTCATCGGCGGCGGCTTCATCGGCTCGGAGATCGCCGCGGCCCTGGCGGCCAACGGCCGGCGGGTCACCATGCTCTTCCCGGAAAGCGCGATCTGCAGCCGGGTCTTCCCGGCGGACCTGGCCGACTATGTTACCGGCTACTACCGCACACAGGGCGTCACCGTCCTGCCTGGTGCCATGGTGGCCGATATCCGCCAGCACGGCGCCGGGATGCGGGTCGCTACCGCGGACGGTCAGCAGCTTGACGTGGATGCCGTGGTGGCCGGCCTCGGCATCGAGCTCAACGTCGAACTGGCCAGGCAGGCCGGACTCGGCATCGACAATGGGATCATCGTCGACGAGTTGCTCCGGACGGAAGCGGCGGAAGTTTTTGCAGCCGGCGACATCGCCTCGTTCTACAACCCGCTGCTGGACAAACGGCTCCGGCTGGAGCACGAGGACAATGCCGTGGCCATGGGGAAGCAGGCCGGCCGCAACATGGCCGGCGCCGGCGAGCCGTACCACTACCTCCCGTTCTTCTACTCCGACCTGTTCGACCTCGGCTACGAGGCGGTGGGAGAACTCGACAGCCGGCTCGACACGGTGGCCGACTGGCAGGAGCCGTTCCGCAAGGGGGTCGTTTATTATCTGCGGGACGGGAAAGTGCGGGGCGTGCTCCTCTGGAACGTCTGGGACCAGGTCGAAAATGCCCGGAAGCTGCTGGCCCGGAACGGACCGCTCGACGCTTCACAGCTGAAGGGGTTGCTCCCCGGATAGGAGGGATACGGCCATGTGCGGCGACCATGACCCCAACCATCATGATTTCAGTGAAGTCCTCGCCCTGAAGGAGCGGCGGCTGAGCGCTGCCGACCGGCAGCGTTTCGAAGGGTACCTGGCGGAGATCTTCGGCGCGCTCGGCCTCGACCTGGGCACGCCGGCGACGCGGGAGACCCCGGCGCGCCATCTGCAGGCGCTGCTGGACGTCACCTCCGGCTACGAAGGCGACCCCAAGATGATCAAGGCGTTCGAGACCGAGTGCCGGGGCGGGTCCGACTGTCGGTTGAGCCAGGTGATCGAGGGGCCGATCACCTTCTTCGCCCTCTGCGAGCACCATGCGCTCCCCTTCTACGGTCATGCCTACGTGGGCTATATCCCGCACGAACAGATCCTCGGGATCTCCAAACTGACCCGGCTGGTCCGGACCTTCGCCAAGCGGTTCGCCGTCCAGGAGCGGATCGGCAAGCAGCTGGCCGATGCCATGAGCAGCGTCATGCAGCCGCACGGGGTGGCGATCTACCTGGAGGCGCACCACCTCTGCGTCGAGATGCGCGGGGTCCGGGAGATGTCGCCGGTCACCCGCACCACCAACTGGCGAGGCTTCTACGAGAACGATCCGGCGCTCCGGGCCGAATTCTTCACCTCGTGCGGCATCCACAGCATGGTGCGCTGACCGAAAAGGGAGCTGGCATGGAGTTGCAGGGGAAAGTGGCCCTGATCACCGGCGGCGCGGTCCGGATCGGCAGGGCTCTGGCACTGGCCTTGGCCGAACGGGGGGTGAGGATTGCCCTCCACTATGGCCGTTCGGCCGACGCCGCCAAGGAGACGGCCGCCGCCATCCGCGCCGCGGGGAGCGACGCGGCACCACTTTCGGCCGACCTGGCGGAGAGCGGCGCCGCCGCTGACCTGATCGACCGGGCTTTGGAGCGGTTCGGGCGGCTCGACATCCTGGTCAACAGCGCCGCCATCTTCCTCCCCGGCGGGGTCGGCGACACCAGCGAAGGCGATTGGGACCGGCAGTTCGCCATCAACCTGAAAAGCCCCTTCTTCCTGGCCCAGGCCTTTGCCCGCCGGCACCAGCCGGGGAGCAGTGGTCTGATCGTCAATATTGCCGACTGGCGGGCCTTCCGGCCCGGCCCGGACTATCTGGCCTATACCCTGACCAAGGCCGGCATCGTCGCCATGACCCAAAGCCTGGCCGCGGCGCCAGCGCCGCGGATCCGGGTCAACGCCATCGCGCCGGGGGCGATTCTCCCCCCGCCCGGCAAGGACGACGTCTATCTGCAACGCCTGGCTGACCGGATTCCCCTGCGCCGCAGCGGCTCGCCCGATGATCTGGCCAAGGGGCTGCTCTATCTGGCCGAGGCTGACTTCGTCACCGGGGAAGTTTTGTTCATCGACGGCGGGGAACATCTCCAGCAGCTTTAACAACCATCATGCGGGGGCGGCGCGAACCAACCATGACCGACCGGATACGCATCGAGGAACTCAAGCTCAGAACCATCATCGGCATTACTGACGAAGAGCGCCATGACCGCCAGGACGTGGTGCTGACCCTGACGCTCTTTGTCGATACCCGCAAGGCCGGGAAAACCGATGACATCGCCGACTCGCCGGTCAACTACCGCACCCTGACCAAGCGGATCATCGCCCTCGTCGAAGGGCACAGCTTCAACCTGATCGAGAGTCTGGCCGAGACGGTCGCAGAGATCTGTCTGGCCGAGCCCGGCATCTCCGGGGTCGAGGTGGCGGCCGACAAGCCGGGGGCGCTCCGCTTCGCCGGTTCGGTGGGCGTTACCATCGAACGGCGGCGCGACCATGCCTGAGGCGGTCCCCACCCTCAATCAGGCGCTCCTCTCGCTGGGCGCCAACATTGCGCCGGAACGGAACCTACCGGCCGCCGTCCGGGCCCTGGCCGGTTACGGCCAACTCGTCCGGGTTTCGCATGTCTGGGAGAGCCCCCCGTTCGGCCCGCCGGGGCGGCCTGCCTTTCTGAACGCCGCGGCCTGGCTGGAAACCCCGCTCTCCGCCCACGAGCTGAAAGAGTCGGCCATTGCCGCCATCGAGGCCGCCCTCGGCCGGGGCAGGAGCGGCGACCGCTTCGCCCCCCGCCCCATCGATATCGACATCTGCTTCTTCAATAGCGAGATCATCCGTCTCGGCCGGCGCCGCATCCCCGACCCCGATGTGCTGGCACGCCCCTTCGTCGCCATCCCCCTGGC
>VEPG01000021.1 GCA_012026975.1 Desulfuromonas sp.
CGGTGGCAGCCGCCCCGCCGCCCTGCAGCAGCGGTTCCATCTGGAAACGCTGGGCCGTGACATCGGCAGTGACGCCCATCGGCTTGCCGAACAGATTGCGGGCGGTCACCTTGAGTTGGGCCACGTTACCGCCCAGGCGCACGGCCAGTCCCTCGGAAACCAGCTGATCACCGGTGAGCACAAGTCGGCCGGCGAACTCCGGCCGCTGACCGCCGGCCGTTACCTGCACATCGACCAGCGTGGCTTCGGCGCTCTTCAACAGCCCGGCCGGCCTGGCCAACGGCCCGACCAGGGTGGCCCGGGCCGACATCTGACCGGTTGGCGCCAGCGATGCCAATATTTTCAACGATTCTTTTGGTGCCGTCGCCAGCGCCTTGCCCAGATCGATCCTGGGCAGGTTGACAGTGATGTCGGCAACCGGGGCAGCGAAAGGCTTGTCGATGCGGCCGGCAACATCGACGGCGACTTCGCCGAGCCGAACCTTCATCGTCTCGATGCGCGCGACTTCGCCGGCCAATGTGATGCGGCCGTCGACCGCCGGCCGGACCCCGGCCACCGTGGCCTCAAGCTTGTCCAGGGTGACCTCGCCGCTGCGCAGCATTCGCAGCGGCTGACTCAAAGGACCGTTCAACCCGGCCGAAGCCCGCAGCCGACCGGACAGCTCAAGTTCGCCGGCCTTGCCGAGCAACTGCGGCGGCAAAGCGCCTTTCAGCATCGCCAGATCCAGGTCGGGCACCGTCAGTTTGAGATCACCGTTTGGAGTCGCGGTCAGATCGGCAATCCCGCCGCTGAGTTGAGCGGCAAGGCCGTTGAATGCGACGGTCAGCGCCGCGACATCCAGGCGGTCGCGTTCCAGGTCGAGCGATGCGTCATAGTCGGCATCGACCCGGGCATTCTGCAGGGGCGCGGTCGGCAGCGCCAGCAGGAACAGGTTGAGTTCGCGCCCCGACAGGTGCCCCTTCGCGGCGATTGCGCGCCCCTGCAGATCGAACTCGCCCTTGAGGTCAAGCAGCAGCCGGCTGAGTTTGCCAGGCACCTTCCCCCGGAAGTACGGTTCGAATGCCAATACATCGAGCCCCTGCAGATCGATGCCGACCTTGCCGCTCTTCTGCAGCGGCCGGACGGCTCCGTCGATCCGCAGCGGTGCGCCCTGCAGCCGCGCCGACAGCTTGACCGGAACGGTCCCGTCGCGGCTGATTCCCGAAGCATCCAACTCCAGTTCCGTCAATTCGGTGGTCGCGGCAACCTGCTGGTCGACAAAAACCACCCGGCCGCCATGAATTTTCGCCACGGTTACCAGGACGCTGAGCGGTTCCCCGCCCTTGTCTTCAAAAGTCTTGGCGGAGGAGTCACCGGTGGCCGGTTTGGGCGCCAGCAGATCGCTGATGTTGAAGGAGCCATCCGCATGCCGGATCAGGCGGATCAGCGGCCGCTCCAGCGCCACCTCGTCGATGACCACCCGTTTTGCCAACAGCGGCAGCCACTGGAAGCGCAGCAAGACCCGATCGGCAGCGACAAAGGGCTCCCCGCCCCCCGGCTCGCCGACCGCCAGATCATGCAGCTCGATACCGGAAAAAAGCCCGACCTTCACTTCGCCCAGGGTGATCGAGCGATGCAGCGCCTGTTCGGCCAAAGGCAGCACCACGGACTTGACCCGCTCCGGCGTCACGAACATCTTTGCCAGGATGATCAGGGCGATCAGAAGAGTGACGACAAACGCCGATAAACCGAGAAATATTTTGACCAGTTTGCTCATTGGGCAACCTTTCCGTCCGTAATTCCCCCGCCTTTTACCCGACAAGCCCGGCCGCGGCCAATACCGCCCGCCACTCATCGGCCGTAACCGGTTGCACCGACAACCGGCTGCCGCGCCGCATGACAGCCATGCCGGCCAACACGGGGTGAGCGGCCAGATCGGAACGGGTCAGCGGGCGCGGCAGCCGCATTCGGAATCTGACGTCGACCATGTACCAGATCGGGTTGGCCGGGGTCGCCTTCGGGTCGTAGTGATCACTGCGCGCATCCTGGGCCGTGTGATCGGGGTAGCCGCCGCGCACCCCCTCGGCCAGCCCGACAATGGCCGGGGCCGTGCCGCCACTGTGATAGAAGAGAACGCCATCCCCGACCTTGATTTCGTCGCGCAGCAGGTTGCGCGCCTGGAAGTTGCGCACCCCGTCCCACGCCGCCGTCTGCCGTGGAGAACTTTCCAGATCGTCCAGGGAAAAGCAGGTCGGCTCGGATTTCATCAACCAGTAGCGCATGGAAACCCCATTTTCATTTTTTTGACCTCTGTCAAAGCCAGCGGCGGTGACGCCGGGTAGATTGACCTCAACATCGGCAATGGCCGCGGATTGAATTATAGCAAACATCCATTCGACCGGATGCAAAAAGGCAACTCTCTGGTATTATTGCAAGCCTATAACTGATAACAACCCGCCGACAAGGCAATCCACAACCAGACAACAAGGAGGTATCAAAATGTCCATGTTCTGTTTCCAGTGTGAACAAGCCGCCAAGGGGACCGGCTGCACTGCCATCGGCGTCTGTGGCAAGCAGCCCGACGTCGCCGCCCTGCAGGATCTACTGGTCTATACCATGAAGGGTATCGCCTTCTGGGCGAACAAGGCCCGTGAACAGGGGAAAAAGGATCAGGAGATCGACCGTTTCATGATCGACGGGCTGTTCACCACCGTCACCAACGTCGACTTCACCCCCGCCGCCATCAGCAAGTTTATTGTTGAAGGGGTGCGCCTGCGCGACAAGGCCAAACAGCTGGCCGGACCCTGCAACTGCAGCTGCGCCATCCCCGCCGCCGCCCAGGACTGGACCCTCCCCGCTTCGATCGATGAGCAGGTCAAGCTCGGCGAACTGCACGGCGTCAAGGACTACGCCGTCGATGCCGACGTCCACTCGGTGCGCGAGATCATCACCTACGGGATGAAAGGCTACGCCGCCTATGCCGACCACGCCCGCATCCTCGGCAAGGAATCCGACGAGATCTACGCCTTCACCCACAAGGCGCTGGCCGCCCTGCTCGACGACAGCCTCGGCCTGATGGATTACGTCGGCATGGCGATGGAGACCGGGCGGATCAACTACGTGACCATGGAACTGCTCAACCAGGCCCACGTTGCCGCCTACGGCCACCCGGTGCCGACCAAGGTTCAGCTCGGCACCAAGGCCGGCAAGGCAATCCTGGTCTCCGGCCATGACCTGAAGTTCCTTGAGGAACTCCTCAAGCAGACCGAGGGGACCGGCGTCAATGTCTACACCCACGGCGAAATGCTCCCGGCCCACGGCTATCCCGGGTTGAAGAAGTATGCGCATCTGGCCGGCAACTTCGGCGGCGCGTGGCAGGATCAGTACAAGGAGTTTCAGGAGTTCCCCGGGGCCATCGTCTTCAATACCAACTGCATCCAGCGCCCGGCGGACAATTACAAGGATCGGCTCTTCACCTGGGGACTGGTGCAGTGGCCCGACGTCAAGCACATCGATGGCTGGGATTTCTCGGCGGTGATCAATAAAGCGAAGGAATGCGCCGGCTTCGAGGAGCAGCCGGGGCAGGAGATCATGGTCGGCTTCGGCCACAACGCCATCCTCGGTGTGGCCGACAAGGTCATCGAAGGGGTCAAGGCCGGGGCGATCAAGCACTTCTTTCTGGTCGGCGGCTGCGACGGCGCCAAGTCCGGGCGCAACTATTACACCGAGTTCGCCGAGCAGGCCCCCAAGGACACGGTGATCCTCACCCTGGCCTGCGGCAAGTACCGCTTCAATAAGCTGGAGTTGGGCGATATCGGCGGCATCCCGCGCCTGCTCGACGTCGGCCAGTGCAACGACGCCTACAGCGCCATCCAGGTGGCGGTGGCTCTGTCCGGGGCCTTCAACTGCGGAGTCAACGACCTGCCGCTGAGCATGATCCTCTCCTGGTACGAGCAGAAGGCGGTGGCGATCCTGCTGACCCTGCTGCACCTGGGGATCAAGAATATCAAGCTCGGCCCGACCCTGCCGGCCTTCGTCACTCCGAACGTGCTCGGCTTCCTGGTGCAGAACTTCAACATCGGCCCGATCACCACGGCCGAACAGGACCTCAAGCAGATTCTCGGCTGAATGTAGCTAACCACTGAAAAACGGGGACAGAATTTAATTCTGTCCCCGTTTTTTTGCACTTTTTTATTAACGGCGTAATCAGTGATTAGTGATCAGTAAAACCTTGCCGAAGTCATCTAATTACTGATCACGCCTTTGCAGTTTCTGATCACTGTTTCACAAACCCCACCGCCGCCTCGGTCAGCGCCGCCAGTTCGCTCGCGCTGCGCGCCTCCGCATAGACCCGCACCACCGGTTCGGTGCCGCTCTTGCGGAAGAGCACCCAGCCCCCGCCTTCCAGCAGCAGCTTGACGCCATCAACCGTGATCACCTCCAGCACCTTGCGCCCGGCCAGGGTTGCCGGCAGGTTTCTCACCTTGTCGGCGTATCCGGCTTCCAACTCCGGCGACAGATGCAGGTTTTGCCGGCCGGTGTGGAATTCGCCGACCCGGCGGTAGAGATCCAGCAACAGTGCGTTCAGGCTCTTCCCTTCCACCGCCACCATTTCCGCCACCAGCAGGCAGGCGAGGATGCCGTCCTTGTCGGGGACATGGCCGCGCACCGTCAATCCCGCGCTCTCCTCGCCGCCGATGACAATTTCGTTATCGCGAATGAACTCGCCGATGTATTTAAATCCCACCGGCGTCTCGCGCACTTTGAAGCCATGGTGGGCGGCCACCGCATCGACGAAGTGCGAGGTCGCGACCGAACGGGCGGCATCGCCCTTTTCTCCCTTGCGGCGCAGGAGATAATCGTAGAGCAACGCGAGGATGTAGTTCGGCTCGATGAAACTGCCGTCGGCATCGACGATGCCGTAGCGGTCGGCGTCGCCGTCGGTGGCCAGACCAAGCGCCACCGCCTGGTCGCCTTTGACACAGATGATCAGATCATTGAGATGGGTCTTCGACGGGTCAGGCGGCAATCCGCCGAAATACGGATCGCGCTGGCCGTTGATGGTCTGCACCATGAGCCCGGCCTCAACCAGCAGCGTGTCGAGATAACCGCGCCCGGCACCGAACATTGGATCGACCACCAGCGTCAGCCCGGAACGGCCGATCGCCGCCAGGTCGACTTTCCCGCGCAACGCGTCAAGATAAGCCGGCATCGGGTCGATTTCCTGAACCAGACCGTTGCGCACCGCCTGATCGAGCGGCAGATTGCGGTAGCAGATCTCGCCAAGCATGGCATTGGCGCGTTGCTCGATGTCGGCAGTGGCTTCCGGCAGCGCCGGGCCGCCCCAGGAAGGCGAGAACTTGATGCCGTTATACTCATGGGGATTGTGGCTGGCCGTAAAGTTGATGGCCCCGCCGGCATGGCGACGCAGGATTTCGAAGGCGATCACCGGCGTCGGCGTATCGCGATTGCACAGAAACGACGGGACCCCTGCCCCGGCCAGAACCCGGGCGGTCTCGCGGGCGAAACGCTCGCCAAAGAAACGGCTGTCGTGGCCGATCACCACCCCTTTGTCGGCTTCTCCGGCGGCACGCAGGTGGTCGGCGATGGCCTGGGTGACGACCCGAACGTTGGCCAGAGTGAAATCCTCGGCAAGGATGCCGCGCCAACCGGACGTACCAAACTTGATTTCAGACATCGCAAGCCTCCCTCCGGACGAACCTCCGCGCCGGTTGACATGACGTTGACAATCGGGGTAACAAGAAGAAGTTAACCAATCAGGGGCAACTCGTCAATCATTGCCGACAGTTTTCACCGCAAGTCAACCATCCGCGCAATCGCCCTTGACAATCGAATCGACTGCATAGTATAAATTAACGTTCAACCACCAAACAAATCCTGGTCAGACCGAAGATAGCAAAGGAGTCAAAGACATGCAGTGTCAAACAGTTCTTCCCGGTACCGAGTGTACCTTCTGGTGCAAAACCGGCTGCAGCTACACCTCCGGCAGCTGCGAAAATGTCGTTGCCGACTGCGAGGGATGCGAGCGCATCGTCGAAGGGACGATCGGCCAGGTCTGCTCGCTGGCCCCCTCCCCGACCCACAAGTGGGCCGCAGGGATGTGCAACTTCGCCACCCACCGGCGCATCGAGATCAAGATCGAAGACCTCAAGACCAACCCCCTCAAGGCCTCCAAAAAGGCCGCCGGCGGCAAGAAGAAGTAAGCCGTTTCGGGTTGCAGCAAAGCAAAGGCCGGTGTCGCAGGACACCGGCCTTTTTGTTGTCCCTACCCACCGCCCCCCTAGAGATCGACCACGCACGCATTCCCGGCCAGGCGCCTGCCGCTGTCTACGCGCCCCGGCTTCACCGCCTGCACTCGGTAGTAGTAGGTCTTGCCCGGCAGTCGCCCGGTGATATCGGCGCTCAGCCCGGTCCCGAAATAGACCGTGCGCAGCCCCGCCGTGAAGGTGCTGTTGGTCGCCTCTTGTAAAAAGTAGGATACACCGGCTGGCGGCGAGGCATCCCATGACACGGTATACGTCCCGTCGGCATCGCCGGCCGGCACCGTCAAGTTTGCCGGGGCTGCGACCCTGGCAGTGCCGGGAACCGCACACCCCCTGACCGGGAGCCGCCAGGCGCTGTCCCTGCTCCCGGCCCGGATGGCCTTTACCCGGTAGTAATAGGTCCGGTTAGTCAGACGGCCGCTAATCTCAGTGCCCAAAGCAGGCCCGTTATAGGCAACGCGCACCCCGCTAATGAAAGCGGGGTCGACTGCTTCCTCCAGCACATAAGAGACATCGGCGGTTGCCGACGCGGACCAACTGATCGCATAGACACCATCAGAATCACTGATTGGCACCGTGATGCCGGTTGGCCATGCCGCGGCTGCCACTCCAGGCACGGCACATCCGGCGGAGGCGGTGCGCCAGGTGCTGGCCGTAAAACCGTCCTTACGGGCTTTCACCCGGTAGTAGTAAGTCACACCCTGACTTCGGCCGGTGATGTTGGCGCTGATGTCCGAACCGCTGTACGCAACACGCAGCCCCGTCGAGAAATCCGGGGAGGTCGCCTCATGCAGTACGTAATCGACCCCTGCCGTCACGGACGCGCTCCATTTGACCGGATAGCTTCCGTCAGCGTCTGCAGCCAGCACCGTGAGGGTGGTCGGCGTGATGCAGCGCAAGGGCGCCGGATCGCAGACATCGCCCAAGCCGTCGTTGTCACTGTCGAGCTGGTCGGGGTTAGCAATCGCGGGGCAGTTGTCAATGTGGTCACCATAGCTGTCACCGTCGACATCTACCGGGTCATAGACCCAGAGTTCATAGCCGTGGATGCCATCATCCGCGATGAACAGCAATATCCCCTTCAAATCCGTTAAAGAATTGACCCCGGAACTGTTCGTTCCCGAATTGACATCCTTGAGCAATGCCGTCCCCAACTCCGTACCATCACTGTGCCACAGCTCAAAGCCGTTCACCGGGTCGCCGGCGGCCAGATAGAGCGTGTCATCGATGCTCATCATCGGGAAAGGCGAAGCCCCTCCGGACGGGTTGATATCTTTGACCAACACCGTCCCATCAGCAGTGCCGTCACTTTTCCAAAGCTCTTGCCCATGGACATTGTCATTGGCAGCGAAAAATATCTGATGGCGAGCAGGAAAGAAATAGACGGGCCAAGGCGCAGAACTTTCCGCACCATTGTTGATGTCCTTTACCATGACGGTCCCGACCTCCGTGCCATCACTTTTCCATAGTTCGGCACCGTGGTTAGAATCACCAGCAGTAAAATAAAGCGTTCCTTCGATATTGGTCAGGTAATCCGGATTCATACCATTTTCGCCAGGAGAGCCGTTTTTGACCAATACCGTCCCTGCAGGTGTGCCGTCACTCTTCCACAGCTTGCGCCCGCTCTCCGGTTCGAACGCGGCAAAGTAGAGGGTTCCTTTGACGTTGATCAAATCGCTCGGCGACGACGAAATGTAGCCCGAGAAGATGTCCTTGACCAGAACGGTGCCAGCTTCCGTGCCGTCGCTCTTCCACAGTTCCAGTCCGGTGATACCATCGGTGGCAGTGAAGTAGAGGGTGCCGTTGACATCGACGAGATTTTGCGGGGCCGACCCTCCTGTTCCGGGATAAATATCCTTGACCTGAACCGTTCCGGCTTCCGTACCGTCACTTTTCCACAACTCGCCTTTGCGGGAGAAAAACAAGGTACCGTCGACATCTGTGAGTTCACCAGTGGAATATGATACGTCATCCGGAGCATTGGCCTTGACCCTGATCGTACCGGCTTCCGTACCATCGCTCCGCCACAGCTCTTCACCATGGTACACCCAGTCGCTGGTGACGAAATAGAGTACGCCATTGACATTCGTAAGTTCTTCAACTACTGAACCAGTGCTCCCAGGGGTAATATCCCTGACCATCCTGGTGCCTGCTGTTGTGCCGTCGGTCACCCATAGTTCAGCACCATGGACACCATCCGAGCCCACGAAATATACGTTCGACCCGACAACCGTGAGCTCGCTGATATTGCTAACACCTCCGTCCACACCCGGATAAATATCCTTGAGAAGATGGGGTTCGGAGGTAGGGCTAATGACTACTGTCGACAGATCGCAGGCATCCCCGACCCCGTCGCCATCCACATCAAGTTGGTCAGCATTGGCCGTATTCAGGCAGTTGTCGTCGAAATCGTAGACCCCGTCGCCATCGGCATCGGGGGGGAACGGGTCGACGGTGAGGGAACCGATGGTGCTCCCCGCGTAGCTGTGGGCGCCGGCACCGTCACCGAAGTCGGAGAAAGTGAATTCGATGGTATGGTCGATTGGAGCGCCGGAATAGGTCTGGGTGATGACCCGCTGCCACTGCCCGTAAGCCAGGGTGATCCAGTTGAAGCCTCCGCCGGCGACGGTGGCGCCGTTATCGTTGATTCTCCACAGGCCGCCGATGTCGCCATCGGGGTGCGTGGCGTCCGTGACCGTCGCAGTGACATCGAAGGGGATGCCGATGTACACCTTGCACGGTGCTTCGAGGGTGTAAACGGTCTGACCGAGAGGGTCGGTCCAGGAGACCGTCCAGTTGTCGCCGGGGGTGCAGATGGCCAGAGTTGGGACGGGAAGCTGGACAAAGGTGACCAACAGAATCAGCGTCAGAACGATACGTTTCATCGGGGCCCTCCTCCGGGCGAAAATAATTACAAAACCATGAATTCTACATCCCAGCCAACATCATCAACAGCGGCAGCAGAAAAGTCGTCGCCAGTCCGTTGAGGCCGATGGCCAGACCGGCGACCGTGCCGGCCAGGCGGTCGATCTCGAGCATGCGCGCCGTACCGATGCCGTGGGCGGCGGTGCCGACCGCCAGACCCGAGGCCAGGTGGGTGCGAATGCCGATCAGTTTGCAGAACTCGGCGCCGCACACCGCCCCCAGGCAGCCGGTCATCACCACGACCGGCGCAGTCAATGCCGGAATGCCACCGATCCGCTCGGCAATGCCGATAGCGATCGGCGCCGTCACCGATTTCGGCGCCACGGAGATGATCACGTCACGGCTGCCGCCAAGGAGCCAGGCGATGCCGCAGGCCGAGACGATCGACGCCAGCGAACCGGTGAGGATGCCGCAGAAGATCGCGGCCTTGCGCCGCCACAGATCCCGGCGCCGCTGGTAGAGCGGCACGGCGAGGGCCACCACCGCCGGGCCGAGCAGGAAGGTGAGCAGGTCGCCGCCCCGCGCGTAGTTCCGGTACGGAATGCCGGCGGCAAGCAGAAAGGCGATGATGGCGAGGATGGTAACCAGTACCGGGTTGAGCCAGACGCTGCCGGTGCGCCGGTAAAGTGTCTGGGCCAGCGCGAAGATGGCCAGCGTCAGGGCGATGCCGAACAGCGGCAGGGAGGTCAACTCACTCATCGTCCCCCTCCTCCTTGTGCGTCTCCTTTGCCAACCACTGCGTCACATGCCCGGTCGCGGCAATGACCACGAAGGTGCTCAGCACGGTCGCGGCCACAATCGGCAGCCATTCACGGGCCAGCAGGTCGAAGTAGAGCATCACGCCGACGCCGACCGGCACGAAGAGCAGCGCCATGTGGGTCAGCACCAGTTCGGCCGCTTCGGTCACCCACTCCAGCTTGACCACCCCCACCATCAACGCGACCAGGAGCAGGGCCATGCCGAGCACGTTGCCGGGGATCGGCCAGTCGAAGCCGCGCACGGCCAGTTCGCCGAGCAGTTGAAAAGAGAGGAGGACGGCAAACCCGCGTATCATCAGAAAGAACCTGAAGTAAACAAATGTAAGATACTAGATTTCTTCACGAAGCCCTTCGATGAGCGCCGCCACTTCATCGCGGATTTCTTTCGAAGACGGGCCCTGCTCCAGGGTCAGAAACTTCTGAAAGCATTGCACCGCCTCCTGAACCAGTTCCTGATCGAGGCAGATGTTGCCGAGGGTCAGATACGCGAAACCGAAGCGTGGATCACGGCGAATCGCCTCACGACAGCGAGCCTCCGCGGCTTTGAGATCACCGTTCTCGTAGAGGAATTCGGCGAGGTTGAAATGCCCCTGCGGATCCTCGGGGTCAAGCTCCAGCGCTTTCTCAAAGCACTTGCGCGCTTCGTCGACCAACCCCTGGGCGAAGCAGGCATCGCCCAGCGAATGCCAGGCGAAAACCGAATCCGGCTCGATCGCGAGGGCCTTGCGATAGCACAGCTCGGCCTGATCGATCCGCTCCTGATGAAAGTGCACCAGGCCAAGACTGACCAGCGCATCGGCATCCTCGGGGTCGCGATCGACGATCGCCTGATAGGCGGCCTGGGCACGCTCCGGGAATCCGGCCTCGAAGCAGGCGTCGCCGAGGGCGCTCAGCACGTCGTGGTCTTCCGGCATACGCCGGCTGGCTTCTTCCAGCACCTTCAGCCCGTCGGGGAGCCGTCCGGCATCGACCAGCGCCTCGCCGTACAGCGCCTGCAGTTCGCCATGATCAGGATGTTTTGCCGCCTGCGGCCGCAGCAGCTTGACCGCCTCATTGGGATCGCCATTCTCCAGGGCCTCTCGAGCCAGCCCGAGCATCACCTCAAGATTGTGCATGATCACTCCTTATCGCCCTGTTCCAGGGCCAGTGTTTCCAGAATATCCCATATCCCCCAGGGATCGGCGGGGATGACCTCGATCCGGGCGCCGAGCTGGCGCTCCAGTTCGTCAACCGTCATGTCGTCAAGCAGCATCTCGGTCCCCTCGCGCAGCAGCACATCGGGGAGCAGCAAGGCTTCACCAGGGGCGCACTTGCTCAGAGCAGCGACGATGTCGCGGCCGGTCAAAAGACCGGTGACAGTGATGGCACCGCCGAAAAAACGGTTGGGCACGGCAACGACTTCGAGCGGCACACCGGTTATTCCGCCAAGTTCCCGGCAGAAGCTGCCCAACTCACCGGCCGAGGAGACCCCGGTGATCACGCTCATGGCCGCAAGGTCGAGCGGTCGTGCCTGGGCCAGCACCTCGGCGGCCTGGGCACGAAACCTCGCCACCAGGCCAACGCCGTTTTCCAGTTGCGGCAGCCCCTCGTAGTCGGCCAGCGGTGGAAACGCCAGGCCGGCCGCGAGGTAGAGTTCATCGGCGGCGTAGATGAAACGGGCACCGAGGCGCTCCAGGCATTCCTGCTGTCGGGCATGCACCCATTCGACCAGGGTGCGCGCCTCCTCGCCGGTTACCGGCCGCAGCTGCGGCAGCCGCTGGCGATAGCCGGTCAGACCGACCGGTACGATGGCCAGAGAGGAAATCCCCGGCGCCAGCTCGAAAAGGTCGCGAAAGGTGCGTTCGAGTTCCTCGCCGTCGTTGACCCCCGGACAGACCACGATCTGGGCATGGATGGTGATCCCGCCGGCCGTCAGTCGTTGCAGAAGGTCGAGGATTGCCGGCCCGCGCCGTCCCAGCAGGCGCTCGCGCAGTTGCTCTTCGGTGGCATGCACCGATACGTAGAGCGGCGAAAGTCGCCGGGCGAGGATCCGCTGCAGCGCCGACTCGTCGATATTGCTCAAGGTGACGTAGGCACCGTAAAGATAGGAAAAACGGTAGTCTTCGTCCTTGATGTAAAGCGATCGGCGCATCCCCGGCGGCAACTGGTGAACGAAACAGAAGATACAGTTGTTGCCGCACTGGTCGGGCTCCGGATGCGGCAGCACCAGGCCAAGCGGTTCGTCGGCATCCTTGTCGATCTCGAGTTCCCACAGCTCACCGTCGGCCCGTTCGATTTCCAGCAGGAGCTCTTCCTCGCCCACCAGCAGCTGGTAGTCCAACAGATCGCGGACCGGCTCGCCGTTGAGTGACACCAGCCGGTCGCCGGAGTTCAGGCCGAGCTCCGCGGCAATGCTGCCCGGTTCGATATCAAGGATGTCGAGCATCTTTTTCTTGGCGTTTGGTCTTTATTTCGCTTGAGATACGAAAGCCCCCCGCAGGACGGAAACCGCCGGCGAGGGGCTCTTACACCGTCTTAAGTTACTCGGAACTGTTTCAGTCACGTCCGCCGTGCAGGCGGAAATTGCCATCCGTCGAGGTAATCGAGGAGATGGCGTGCTTGTACAGGAGCAGGTCGCCGCTGCTGTCGACCAGCACACAGAAGCTGTCAAACGACTTGACGTAACCTTGCAGCTTGTCGCCGGACATCATGAGGATCGTGACGTGTACCCGCTCCTTGCGCGCCTGATTGAGATATTGATCCTGGATGTTGAATGGGGATTTGGCCATGATACCGCTCCTTTAGGTCATACCGCATGAAATTGTGCCATTAACGTTTGGATTTTATCAGAGTCTTTGGCGGAATCAACCCAAATCATTTCAGAATCGGCGCGGAACCAGGTCAATTGCCGCTTGGCATAGCGTCGGGTGGCCTGCTGCAGCTCGACAAGCGCTGCCTCGCGGGACACTTTCCCTTCAAGCAGACGGATTGCTTCCCGGTAGCCGATGGTCTGTAGCGCTTTCAGTCGTGGGTCATAGCCGGCCTGCAGCAGCCTCTCGGCTTCCTCGACCAAGCCGCCCTGCAGCATCGCAGCCGCGCGATCATCGATGCGCCGGTAAAGTTCCGAGCGCGGCGGCGACAACGCGATTTTCAGGAGCCGATAGTTGCGCGCGCGAAAGCCGTGGGCCTGCTGCCAGGACGAGAGCGGCCGGCCGGTCAGCTCGAACACCTCCAGGGCACGGACAATGCGCACCCGGTCATTGGGATGCAGTTGCCCGGCGGCGGCCGGGTCGACGGCGGCCAGACGCCGATGCAGCGCCGCGTTCCCCTCGGCTTCTGCCTGCGCTTCGAGGCGGCGGCGCAGCAACGGATCGGCACCGGGGGCTTCGGCCAAACCTTCGGTCAGCGCCCGGACATAGAGCCCGGTGCCGCCGACCAGCAGCGGCAGGCGGCCGCGCGCCAGGATTCCGTCGATCGCCTCGGTCGCCAGGGCAACAAAGCGCGCCACATCGAAAGGTTCGTCCGGCCAGACCACATCGAGCAGGTGATGGGGAACCCGGGCCCGCTCCTCGCTGCTTGGCTTGGCCGTGCCGACATCCATCAACCGGTAGACCTGCCGGGAATCGGCGGAAACCACTTCGAGATCGAAATGTTCCGCCAGGGCGAGCGCTGCCGCCGTCTTGCCGGCCGCCGTGGGGCCACACAGCACCGTCAGCGGCGGAAGCCGCTGTGCATGAGCGGGGGAGATCTCAGCCACGATGGAAGAAGCGTTCGACTTCACCACGCCCCATCCGCCGCACCACCGGACGACCGTGGGGGCAGTGGCTGCCGAAGTCGATGGCGGCAAGTTCGCTCAGCAGCGCCTCCATCTCCGGGCGGGCCAACGGCTGGTTGGCGCGGATCATGGCGTGGCAGGCCAGACGCATCAGGACCTGGTCGAGGGCCGTATCGAGACTGGCGCCGCGACCGATTTGCGCCAACTCTTCGGCCATGTCGAGTACCAGCCGTTCGGCATTGGCACCGGTCAGCAGCTGCGGCATGGCGGTAAGGGTGAAGGAGCGGCCGCCGAATGCCTCCAATTCGAAGCCGAGCCGTGCAAAATCGGCAAGGTGCTCGGCAACCACGGCGGCCTGGCGGTGATCGCATTCGATCACGCTGGGGAAGAGCAGACGCTGCTTTTCGATCCCGGCGGACTGCAGCTGTCGCCGCAGTTTTTCGAAACCGATCCGTTCATGGGCGGCGTGCTGGTCGATCAGCAGCAGGTCATCGCCGGCCTGGCAGACCAGGTAACTGTTGAGATACTGACCGATGACCCGCCAACCCTCCGGCATGCGCGGGAGCGGGACAGGGGTCTGTTCCCACCCCAGAGCCTCCCCTTTTCCGCCCATGCGCCAGGTTGGCGATTCCGCGGGATGCGCACGGCTGCCATAAGCCGCCAGGGCTTCCTGTACGCCAGCTAGCGGGGTCTCGGCCGGAGCGACCGCCGCCGTGACGGGCATGACCGGCGGTTCGGCAAGCGTCTGCGCAGCGGCAACGGTCGTGGCCGTTCCGTCAAGGAGCCGCGAACGCACCGCGGTCATCACGAAATCGTGGATCTTCTGCTGCTCCCGGAAGCGCACCTCATGCTTGGTCGGATGAACGTTGACATCGACCATTTCCGGCGGCAGGTCGAGAAACAGAACCGCCACCGGGTAGCGGCGTTTCTCGAGGAGGGTCCGATAAGCTTCGAGAATGGCGTGCTGAACCACGCGGTCGCGGACGAAGCGCCCGTTGATATAGGCGTAGAGATGGCTAGAACTGGAACGGTTCAGTTGTGGAGCGCCGATCAGCCCGGTCAGCATCTCGCCGCTGCCCGAATCGGCCTCGACGGCAAGCATGTCGGCGGTCAGGGAGCGCCCGAGCAACGCCGCGGCCCGCTCTTCAAGGGACAGGTGGCGATAAGCTTCAAGGTGGGTGCGGCCGTTGTTGACCAGGCGCAGATGGATCTCCGGCCGCGCCAGTGCCAGGCGTACGACGACATCGGCCAGATGGCCGAATTCGGTTTCATCGCTACGCAGAAACTTACGCCGGCCGGGAGTATTGAAGAACAGGTCGCGCACCTCGACCACCGTCCCCGCCGGGGCACCGGTCGCTTCGGCCTGGCGAATCGTACCGCCTTCGGCATAGAGCTGCCAGCCAAGCTCCTGTTCAAGCGGCCGGCTGGTCAGGCGCAGACGCGCTACCGAGGCGATCGAAGGGAGGGCCTCGCCGCGAAAACCAAGGGTGTGCAGAGCGAAGAGGTCGGCGCTTGAGGTGATCTTGCTGGTGGCATGGCGCTCGAGAGCCAGAAAGAGATCATCCTTGGCCATGCCGCAACCGTTGTCGGTCACCCGGATCAGCCGGCGGCCACCCTGTTCGACCTCGACCAACAGTTCGCTGGCCCCGGCATCGATGGCGTTTTCCAGGAGTTCCTTGACCACGGATGCCGGGCGCTCGACAACTTCGCCGGCCGCGATCTGGTTGGCAAGTTGTTCGGGGAGAATACGGATTTTCTGTCTCATAATGATGGCCTGCCTGGAAAAGGAAACGGCCGGGAAAGCCGGCCGCAGGAGTCATGCTGACGCTATTGCCGTCGCTCCAGCCGGTCAAGCATGTTGTCGATGTCCCCAAGTTCGTCGCGAGGCTGCAGCTGCGAAGCTTCCGCCAGGGGGCGCTGCAGCAGGCCAAGATCGCCGGCCACGCTGTGAACGATACGGCCATCAACTTCATTTTGCTTGCGCAGGAACGCCTCGAACAGGCAGTTGTCGCAGATGGTGTTGATCAGGCGCGGCACCCCACCGGCGTAACGGTGAATCAGCGGGATGGTGTCGGCGGTGAACAGCATCCGCTTGGCGCCGGCCACTTGCAGACGATATTTGATGTACGACGTGGTGGTTTCGACGGTCATCGACTTGAGATGATATTTGACCGCCACCCGCTGGGCCAATGGCTCGTCGAGAGCCAGGCAGTCCTCGACTTCGGGGAGTCCGAAAAAGACAATGTTGAGAAGCTTTTTGCCGGGAATCTCGAGATTGAGCAGACCGCGGAACTCTTCCATCAGCCCGCGGGTATGCAGCATCTGCGCCTCATCGATCAACACCACGGCGCGCCGCCCTTCCTGCTCGATCTCCAGCAGCCGATTATAAAGCTGACTGAGCAGCTTGAGACGATCGCCCGCCGGCTCCGGAACCCGCAGCTGCAGGGCGATCCTGGTCAGAATCCACTCGGCGGTAATGCTGGAGTGCACAATGACCAGCAGCGACGACTCATAACGCTCTTCCGGAAGGCTGTCGAGCATCCGGCGCGCCAGCGTGGTCTTGCCGGTACCGACGCCGCCGACCAGAACGGCCAGCCCCTTGTTGGAGTCGACCGCATACATCAGACGGATCAGCGCCTCGCTGTGCTGCGCGGTATTGAAGTAAAAACGCGCATCCGGGGCGTTTGAGAACGCTTCGCGATCCAGACCAAAATGTTCAATATAGCTCATCGCCAGCCCCTTACTGCAAACTACCTACGCGCTATAGAAAGGAGATGCGGTCACGACCGCTGCCGCCTTCGCTAACCGATTCGATCGCCTGATCGTCGATGCCGAGTTGCTGCCGCAGATTTCTCAGCTTGTCGGTGACGTCGCGATAGAACAGGTCGCGGTCCGCCACGACCTGAAAGCTTTCCAGGGCTTCCGGCGTGCGCCCGGTAATTTCGTACAGTAACCCAAGCTCATAGCGCAGGGCAACCATTCCCGATTCGGTGAGCCCCATCAGGGTGAGCCCTTCCTTGTAGGTTGATTCCGCCTTGGCGAAATCTCCCAATTCGGCCAGGCATTGCCCTTTCAGGGTCAGGCAGTCTAGCTGGCGGGCCGGATCGCGCAAGGCCTTGCCGAATTCGGTAATGGCATCGTCGAGCAACCCCATTTCCTTGTAGGCGATACCGAGGTCGAAGTGCGACTGGGCATCTTCGTCTTCCCCGGCGGATTCCGCCAGAGAGAATTCATCGGCATCACTGCCTGGCGCTTCAGCGAGGAAATCCGTGGCCCCAAGCAATTCGCTATCCTTGATATCGGCCATCAGGTCGAAAACCGTGCCCTTCTCTTCGGTCTCCGCGGCAATCTGCCGCTGGGCAGCGATTTCAGCCAGTTTTGCGGTCAACTCGGGAACATCGCCATATTGCGGCTGAAGCCCGAGCACCACCCGTTCCGCATCGTCAAACAGTCCCTGCCGGAGATAAAACTCGGCCTCTTCAAGATCACCATACAGCTGTTGCGGCGACATCGCCGTCGCCTCGACCGGAGCAGTTTCGGCTTCTTCGACAATTGCTTCAGCCTCGTCAAGCTCTTCGAGCGATTCAAGCTCTTCCAGTTCTTCAGCTTCAACCAACTCCTCGGCTTCTTCGAGTTCTTCAATCTCTTCGAGTTCCGCGAAATCGTCTTCCAGCCCTTCAAGCTCTTCGATCTCTTCCAGTTCCTCGATTTCTTCAACTTCTTCAGGCTCGGCGGCGACTTCCAGCTCAGCGGGAACTTCCGGGGTTTCTTCCGCGATAAAGATAGTGGGAGCCACCACCTCTTCAACGGCGGGCGCGAATTCTTCCGCACGCACCTCTGGTTCTACCGG
>VEPG01000011.1 GCA_012026975.1 Desulfuromonas sp.
GGCGCGGGGCGGCCGGTTGCAACCGGCAGGGCTCCCCCCGCGGTCAGGCGTTTTTCCAGGCTTTGCAGGCGGTCGAGCAGCTTGGTCAGCTCTTCCATCGGCGGCAGACTGGCCAGCCGCACCATGGCCATCTCCAGGCTGAGCAGCGGATAGGGGCTGCCGGCCAGTTCCGTCTGCAGCTTGAGCAGCAGCGTTACGATCCGCTGCAGGTCCTCAAGAGCGGTACCGGCGGCCAAAGTCTGCAGCTCCTGCAGTTCGTCCCCCACCAGATCGAGCAGTTCGGCCGGCTCCGGTGCAACCTTGCAGATCACCAGCGCACGAAAGGCCTCGACCAGCTCCTGGGCGACCTGGCGCAACGCCACGCCGAGCTGGTCGAAGCGGCGGGCGGAATCCAGCGCCCGGCGCGGATCGTGCTGGACAATCGCCTCCACGGCATCGAGCAGCAGGCGACGATCGACCATGCCGAGCAGCGCCTGCACGTCGACGTCATCGACCTGCTCGCCGCAGAAGGCCAGCACCTGGTCAAGGGTGGAAAGCGCATCGCGCATGCTCCCCTCGCCGTGTCGGGCGATCAGCGCCAGGCTGCGGTCGGACACCGTGATCTGCTCGGCATCGGCGATCTCGCGCAACTTGCCGGCGACCCGCGCCAGCGGGATCTTGCGGAAATCGAAGCGCTGGCAGCGCGACAGGATGGTGACCGGGATCTTGTGCGGCTCGGTGGTGGCGAAGATGAACTTGGCGTGGGGAGGCGGCTCTTCCAGCGTTTTCAACAGGGCATTGAAGGCGCTGGTCGAGAGCATGTGCACTTCATCGATGATGAAGATCTTGTAGCGCGAGCGGCTGGGAAGGTAGCGGATGTTGTCGCGCAGTTCGCGGACATCGTCGACGCCGGTATTGGAGGCACCGTCGATTTCGATGACGTCGAGCCCCTGTCCGGCCGTGATTTCCTGGCACGAGGCACAGCTGCCGCAGGGGGTGTCGGAAAGACCGACCTCGCAGTTGAGCGCCTTGGCGAGGATGCGGGCCGCCGAGGTCTTGCCGACCCCGCGCGCGCCGGTGAACAGGAAGGCATGGTGGACGCGTCCCGAACGAATGGCGTTGGCCAGGGTACGGCCGACATGCTCCTGGCCGATCAGATCGGCGAAATTCTGCGGGCGCCACTTACGGGCGAGAAC
Organism: Desulfuromonas sp.; assembly: GCA_012026975.1. Classification (GTDB taxonomy): domain Bacteria; phylum Desulfobacterota; class Desulfuromonadia; order Desulfuromonadales; family BM103; genus VAUL01. The sequence goes on from VEPG01000011.1 coordinate 1,176, forward strand.
GAGATAGGCCATGGCTCCGGAATTGCGGACGTGGAAACGCGGCCGGATCTTGCCGGCACAAGTGACAGCCAGGCACCCCCGCGGCACACGACGCGTGCCGCTGCCGCTGCTCCCTTCCGGGCCTGACGGGGTTCACGGCGGGCCGTTGCGCAGGACCCGGCTGTCACTTCTGACGGCAAAAGCCTGAAAAATCACTCGCAAACCGTTGAAAAGCGTCGCGAGGAAGGCCGGATGCAAGGCGCACGGAGCGCAGACCCGAGACATATCCGGACGGATAGGCGAGGGGCGAGCACCGCGCAACGCCGCAGACGGCCTCCGCAGTAGCTTTGCGACGGTTTGTGAATGGCGGAGAGGGAGGGATTCGCCCACTACGTCGCCAGCCGTGCTGGCTCCTGCGTCGGCTCCCCTGCATTCGCTGCCGCGGCCCCATGGCCGCTCTTCTGCCACTGGCAGCGCTCACTCCGCTTCGAATCCCTCAGGCGGATTCGGAATATGCTTTAGATTGAATGGCGGAGAGGGAGGGATTCGAACCCTCGGTACCTTGCGGTACACACGATTTCCAGTCGTGCACCTTCGGCCTCTCGGTCACCTCTCCGCGGAAGGGGAAAAATACACCAAGCGCCCTGGGGTGTAAAGAGGATTCAACGTTTCTTCCCCTGCTCCAGCCTGGCCTTGAGCAGGTCGCCGAAAGTCCCCATCGTTGCGGCCGGGGCGGTGTAGCTGGTCGGCCCGTCGTCACGCGTCCCCTCGCCGGCCAGGCCGAGGGCGATGCGCCGCTGAGGACGGTCGATGCTCTCGATGGTGACCAGCAACTGCTGGCCGACCTGCAGGACCTCCTGCGGATGGCGGATGCGCTTGCCGCCGCCGAGCTTGCCGATCGGCAGCAGGCCGTCGATCCCCTCGTCGAGGGTGACGAAGGCGCCGAACTGGGCGAGGCGCGCCACCGTGCCGGTCAGGGTGGTCCCCTCGCGGTAGAGGGTGCCGACCTTCTGCTGCCAGGGATCGGCCAGGGTGGCGCGCAGACTGAAGGAGAAACGCTCTTTCTCCCAGTCGCAGCTTTTCACCGCCAGTTCCAGTTCCTGTCCCACCTGCAGCACCTCTTCCACCGAACCGATTCGCCCCCAGGCGATCTCGGCGATCGGCAGCAGCCCCTCCACCCCGCCGATGTCGACGAAGGCGCCGAAGTCGCGGATGGCGGTCACCGTGCCGCGCACGATCGCCCCCTCTTGCAGCGTCTCACGCAATGCATCGCGCAGCTGGCGGCGCTCCTCCTCGATCAGTTCACGGCGGGAGACCACGATGTTGCGCCCCTGCTCGCCGAACTGGGTGATCCGGAACGGCACGCTCTGGCCGAGCAGCGACTCGCCGGCGTCCTGGCGACCGCGGCCGAGTTGGGAAAAGGGACAGAAGGCCCGCACGTTGCCGGGGAGCTTGACCTCGTAGCCGCCCTTGACCTCCTTCTCGATCCGCCCTTCCACCGGGATGCCGCTGCGCCAGGCTTCCTCGAGGTGCGCGGTACCGGCGCCGCTGCGGCCGCCGATGCGGGTGGTGAAGCGTAGTTCATCGGCACTGCGGCCGAGGAAGTAGACGCCCAGGCGGTCGCCGACTGCCACCGTCGGCTGCCCCTCGGCATCGAGCAGCTCCTTGACGTCGAGCACCCCTTCCCCTTTCTGGCCGACATCGAGGAAGAGCCACTCGGCGCCGATCTGCAGCACGGTTGCCTCGATCTTCTCCCCCGGCTTGAGGGGGGCCGCATCGAGCAGGCTGCGTTCGAGCATGGCCGCAAAGTTGTCGTCGTCGGGGGTCTGGTCGGGGTTACGTTCGTCCATTGGGGTTCTCTCTGTAGGGAGGTAATGGCAAAAAAATATTATAGCGCGGCTGCCCGAAGGGAACCAACAGCAATCGCACGCCCGGACCTTGCGGCGCGATGAATTTTCAAGGTGAAATTTTCTGAAAATCCGGTATAGTAATAGTGCAGCGCTGCACAGCAGGTAAACCCCCAGCCAAGGAGGTTAACCGATCGAGGAAACGCTCACACAACCGAATAGTTGTGAGACGCTCCGGCAGAGATAGGGCCGGAATGACCCGTGACCAGGGTGAGTTGATCGAAAGACGAAGGCCCGCACCATTGAGTGCGGGCCTTTCACATTTCCGGCTTCCGATTGCTCATCTGGCCTTGCGCGCCATCAGCGTATCGAACATCGCCGACAGCGACGCCCCCTCCTCGAACTCCTCGATGACCATGACGCTACGGGTCTCCGGACGCAGCAGTTCGCCGGGGATCTCAGCGACGAAGCGGCTGCGCTCGCGCGGCTCCATCTTGCCGTATTTCTTGCGCTCCCGGGCGTGGAGCAGGGTCAGGCGGGTGCGGGCACGGGTGATCCCCACGTAGCAGAGACGGCGCTCCTCATCGACATCGAAGGTCTCGCTCACCGATTTCTTGTGCGGCAAAAAACCCTCCTCGCAACCGGGGAGAAACACCTGCGGGAACTCCAGCCCCTTGCTCGAATGCAGGCTCATCAGGACCACGGCGTCCTGGGTCAGCTTCTTTTCCTTGCTGTCGTTGCCCGGCTGCTCGTCACGATCGAGCAGCGCCACTTTCTCGAGAAAACCGGTCAACGTCGGTTGAGGGTCACGCTCGGCGTAGCTAGCGATGGCGTTGACGATCTCCTGGACGTTTTCGACGCGCCGGTCGCTCTGCTCGCGGGGTTCCGGGGCGCGCCGCAGTTCGTCGACGATGCCGATGGCATCGAGCAGCCCGCGGGTGGTCGCGGCCAGATCGCTGCCACTTCGGTAGCGCCCCTTATAGGCATCGATCAGGGCGACGAAACCCTCGATCGCCTCGGCGGCCTTGCCGGCGATGCCGTCCACGCCGCGACCGTCGCGCAGCACCTGCCAGAGCGGCTTGCCGCTGGCCACCGAGGCACGGATCAGCAGGTCGGCCGTGGTGCGGCCGATGCCGCGACGCGGGTAGTTGAGGATGCGCAGCAGGTTGACCTCATCAAAGGGGTTGACCAGGAAGCGCAGGTAGGCAATGGCGTCCTTGACCTCCTTGCGGTCGAAGAACTGCTGGCCGCCGATCAGCACGTAGGGGATCTGGGCGAAGCGCAACTCCTGCTCGAAGACCAGCGTCTGGGCGTTGGTGCGCAGCAGGATGGCGTGGTCGCGATACTTCAGCTGTTTCTGGCGCAGGTTGTGGAGGATGCGCTCGATCACCGCGCGGGCCTCGTCCTCGGCATCGAGACAGGTCACCAGCGAGAGCTTGTCGCCAGGCGCCCCTTGCGTCCACAACGCTTTCTCCTTGCGCTTGGCATTGTGGCGGATGACGGCGTTGGCGGCGGCGAGGATGTTGCCGGTGGAACGGTAGTTCTGCTCCAGCTTGATGACCCGGGCGCCGGGGAAGTGGCGCTCGAAGTCGAGGATGTTCCCCGGCTCGGCGCCGCGCCAGCCGTAGATCGACTGGTCGTCGTCACCGACCACGCAGAGGTTCCCCCAATGGCCGGCCAGGCGGCGCACCAGCTCGAACTGGGCGGCGTTGGTGTCCTGGTACTCATCGACCATGATGTAGCGGAAGCGCTCCTGGTAGCGGGTCAGCACCTCGGGGTGCTCGTTGAACAGGCGCACGGTGAGCATGAGCAGGTCGTCGAAATCGACGGCATTGTAGCTTTTCAGGCTCTTCTGGTACTCGGGATAGACCTGGTGGGCCATGGCGCCGATCACGTCGCCGGTCATGAACGGGCCGAACTGGCTTGGTGCCACCAGGCGATTCTTGGCATCGGAGATCTTCCAGAGGATCTGGTCGGCGTTCAGGCCGTGGTCGGGATCGATGGCGGCCATCAGGTCGCGCACCAGGTGCTGCTGGTCGGCGACGCCATAGATGCTGAAGTTGCGCTTGTAGCCGAGCCGCTCGATATCGCTGCGCAGAATCCGCGCGCACAGGGCATGGAAGGTCGACACCGTGATGCCGCCGGCCTGCTGGCGGCCGACCAGGGTGGCGACCCGCTCCTGCATCTCCTTGGCGGCCTTGTTGGTAAAGGTCACCGCCAGAAGTTGTGCGGGGTCGATCCCCTTGGCAACCAGGTGGGCGATGCGGTGGGTCACCACCTTGGTCTTGCCGGAACCGGCGCCGGCCAGCAGCAGCAACGGCCCTTCGGTGTGCAGCACCGCCTCGCGCTGCTGGGGATTGAGACCGGCGAGGCTCATCGGGGGCAGACCGGCGACAGCAACCGGCAGTCTTGCCGGCGGCGGGGAATCGGTATGGACATCGAAAACTCCGGGGTGTAATAACGCAGACGGCGAAACGGGCTGCTGCGGGAACAAAGTGCAAGGGCTCAGCCGATCGAGGCCAAGCCCTTGTTTTTACTTGGCGGAGGGGGTGGGATTCGAACCCACGGTACCTTGCGGTACAACAGATTTCGAGTCTGTCACCTTCGACCTCTCGGACACCCCTCCGTGGGTCTCCTGTGGTGCGGGTTCCCTTTATAAGGGTTTCCGCGGTTTTTTTCCAGTCCTTAATTCCTTGAAGAAGCCGCTGAGCAGCTCACTGCACTCTTCACCAAGCACCCCCTCCTGAACGACCACTCGGTGATTGAAGCGTTCGTCCCGCGAAAAATCGTAGATCGATCCGCTCGCCCCGGCGCGCGGGTCACGACAGGCGAAGACCAGGCGCGGGATGCGCGCCAGGATAATCGCCCCCATACACATCACACACGGCTCCAGCGTCACGTAAAGGGTCGTCTCCAGCAGGCGCCAGTGGCCGATCGCCGTCGCCGCCTCCCGGATCGCCAGCATCTCGGCGTGGGCGGTCGGATCGCCGCCGGTCTCGCGCCGGTTGTGGCCGCGACCGATGATCTCCCCGTTCAGCACGATGACCGCGCCGATCGGCACCTCGCCGCAGTCCCGCGCGGCGCGGGCTTCGTCGAGCGCGGCCTGCATGAACCGCCGGTCCGGATTTTCACCGTTCTCAGGATTGTCGACCATTGCCACCGTCCGTATCGATGCCGCCACTGACGAAAAACCCCCGGCACGGGTTCGTACCGGGGGTCGAGATGGTAAGTGGCGCGCCACGAGAGATTCGAACTCCCGGCCTTCTGATCCGTAGTCAGACGCTCTATCCAGCTGAGCTAGTGGCGCACAGGGAAAAAAGTTTATCGCCGAAAACGACCCTTTTGTCAACTTTTTTCAGCGTCGGGCGATAAAATCCTGCAGGGCCAGCGTGTACCGCGGGTGCTGAAAAGCATGATCGGCCGGGGCGTTGCGGAGGAGCCAGCCGCGGAAAGTTTCCACGCCGGCCTCGCGAACCACGATTTCTATCCCCGGGTTGCTGGGCGCGTTGGAAACACTGGTGGCGGTTTTACCGTCCGTGACAAAGGCCGGCAGAAAATGCGCCACCTCCACCTCCAGATTGCTCCCCGGAAGGGCAAACCGGCCACCCTCGGTGTCAACCGTGTAGAGCAGATCCCGACCTGACTGCTTGTCGTGCGCCACGATTTGTACCGCCTTCCACTTCGCCCTGACTTCTTCCGGCACCACCACATGCAAGGCCGGTTTTTTCACCGACTTGGCCACCGACGGGGGTTCCTCGCGCTGGCAACCGGCCAGCAGGGCAAGAACGATCAGCAGGGCTAGCGACAGGGAGGTGAACCGCGAAGTGGACATGGCAACCGGCAGCAACGGCCGTTGCCGGCCGTGGTTGAAAAGTGGCGGAGAGGGAGGGATTCGAACCCTCGGTACAGTTGCCCGTACAACACCTTAGCAGGGTGCCGCCTTCAGCCGACTCGGCCACCTCTCCGTTTGGGTGTTCCTACGTATCACAAAACCGCCGGCCAGACAAGGGCTATTGCCGGCGTTAGGATCTGGCGGAGAAGGTGAGATTCGAACTCACGGTACCTCTCGGTACGGCGGTTTTCAAGACCGCTGCCTTAAACCACTCGGCCACTTCTCCCTATATTGTACGGCTGATGAAAAGCACCCATCTGCGGCGTTGCCCTCGCTCTCGTCGCTGCGACGTACCTTTCGGTACGCCTCACTCCTCGAGCTTCCGGCGCCTTGCACCTGGGCACTTTTGATCAGCCTCCCACTCTTTTGCACTCTTGAGGACTCGTAACACCACGAGTCCTTTCAGGGCATAATTCTTTCCATACCAGCCATGTACGGCCGCAGCACTTCGGGGATGAGCACCGAGCCGTCGGCCTGCTGGTAATTTTCCAGCACCGCCACCAGGGTGCGCCCGACCGCCAGCCCCGAGCCGTTGAGGGTATGCACAAACTCCGGCTTGGCCCCGGCTTCCCGGCGGAAACGGATGTTGGCGCGTCGCGCCTGGAAGTCGCGGAAATTCGAACAGGACGAAATCTCCCGGTAGAGCTGCTGCCCCGGCAGCCAGACCTCGATGTCGAAGGTGCGCGCCGCGGAAAAGCCGAGGTCGCCGGTGCACAGGTCGACCACCCGGTAGGGGAGATCGAGCTTCTGCAGCACCAGTTCGGCATCGTTGAGCAGCTTCTCCAGTTCGGCATCGGATTCTTCCGGACGGGTGAACTTGACCAGTTCGACCTTGTTGAACTGGTGCTGACGGATCAGCCCGCGGGTATCGCGGCCATGGGCGCCGGCCTCCTTGCGAAAACAGGGGGTGTAGGCAGTATAGCACAGCGGCAGTTGCATCCCGTCGAGGATCTCGTCGCGGTACAGGTTGGTGACCGGCACTTCCGCCGTCGGGATCAGGAAATAGTCGGGTTCATCGAGATGAAACAGATCGGCCTCGAATTTCGGCAGCTGGCCGGTCCCGGTCATGGTCTCGCGGTTGACCATGAACGGCGGCAGCACCTCGCCGTAGCGGCCGTCGCCGGTGTGCAGGTCGAGCATGAAGTTGATCAGCGCCCGCTCCAGCCGCGCCCCGGCTTTGAGACTGACGCAAAAACGCGCCCCGGCCAGCTTGGCGGCCCGCTCGAAGTCGAGAATCCCCAGGGATTCGCCAAGGTCCCAGTGCGCTTTCGGCTCGAAATCAAACGTGCGTGGCGTCCCCCAGCGGCGCACCTCGGGATTGTCGGCGTCGGAGCTGCCGACCGGGCAGGCGCTGTCGGGGATGTTCGGCAGGGTCAGCAGCAGACCGCGCAATTCCTCTTCGACCTGACGCAGTTCGTCATCAAGTTCCTTGATGCGCGCCGAAACTTCCTTCATGCGCGCCATCTCCCCCTGCACCTGGCTCTTGTCCCTGGTTTTGCCGATCAGCGCGGAGACGCTGTTGCGCTCGGCCTTGAGCGCCTCGCTTTCGCCGAGCAAGGCCCGGCGGCGGGCATCGAGCGCGCGGAACGGCGCCAGCCCCACGGCTTCGCCGCGGGTGTGCAGACGGGTTTCGGCTTCGTCCAGATTGTCGCGCAGATAGCGGATATCGAGCATCAGGGAGTCTCCACGGTCATCGGACCGGGCCGATTTCTATCATTTTCCGTGGGAAATGGTCAAGCTTCCGGCGGCGCCGGGCGCTCGCCGGTCACCCACCATTCGCTGTCGCCATCGAACCACCAGCGGCTGGAATCGGTGGTCCAGATCGTTTCGGCCAGGCGTTTGGCAACTTCGGTCTGCAGGCGCTGCAGGTTGAACGGATACCACTCGTCGGCGTAGCGGTTGCCGAGATCCTTATGCTCTTTCAGCGCCAGGATCATCTCCAGCTGGTCGGCATCGTGTGCGAGCAAGGCCTCATGCGTCCGTTTCTCGGTGAATTCGGCGTGGAGCGCACGGTAGTCGTCACCGAACGGCAGAGTGCGGGCCAAGTCCTCGACGGCCCGGGCCTCGTCGGCGCGCACGTACTTCTTGTTGACATAGTTGAGGTCGCCGGTGCGCGCCTCAGGAACGTCATGAAACAGGCAGAGCAGCAGCACCCGTCCCGGATCGACCGTGCCGTCGAGCCGCGCCAGGGTATAGCCGATCAGGCTGGCCCGGAAGATATGCTCGGCGACCGTTTCGGCTCCCGAGCCGAGGAACTGGAAACCGGTGCGCGGCGTGCGCTTGAGCATGCCGAGTTCGAACAGAAAATGGGCGATGTTTTTCATGGCAACCCCGTATGACCTCAATAGCGCATTCTAGCTGTAAAGCCGGACGGGGTGCAAAGCCAATTCGACGCCGAGGCGCCGAGGCCCGGAGAAATCCTTGTGGTTCTCTCTGCGGCTCCGCGTCTCTGCGTCAATAAATTCAGCCCAAACGAATCAGGGCGACGCCGGCGAGGATCAGCAGGGCGGCGGTGAGACGAATCCGGCCACAAGCCTCGCCCAGGAAGAGGGTGCCGATCAGCACCCCGATCAGGATGCTCACCTGCCGCACCGGCACTGCGTAACTGACCGGCGCCAGTTTGAGCCCGTAGCGGAAAGTCATGAAGGAACCCATCATGACCGGCCCCGAGAGAAGGATCAGCTTCCGGCTGTGCCGCCATTCGGCCATGATCCGGCCGCGGTAGCGGGGCCGCGCCAGGTTGAGGCTCATCAGCAGGAACATGCAGATCACCAGGAGATAGGTGAAGTGGAACGGATCGTAGCTGGCCACCCCGGTCTTGTCGATGATCGAGCCTATCGAATAGATGAAACCGGCGGCCAGGGCCGCCATGACCGCCGGATCACCGAGGCTGCGCAGCGGCCGCACCACCTCCCGCCAGGCCAGCGCGCGCAGTTGCACGCACCAGGCGCCGGCAATGATCAGGGCGATGCCGGCGAGACCGGTCGGGCTGAAGCGTTCGCCGAGGACCAGCGCCCCCCAGAGCGGCACCCAGAGCATGGAGGTCTGCGACAGGGGATAGGTGAGCGACAGGTCGCCGCTGCGATAGGCACGTCCGTTGAAGAGATGGTAGAGAACGAAGCAGGCGCCGCCCGCCACGACCAGGCCGAGCAGATAGGCAGTGACCGGCGGAAACGGCCCGACGAACGGCACGACCAGGCTGACCAGGACGCCGGAGGCGATGAACATCCACCAGATGAACACGGTCTTGTCCCGGCTGCGCTTGACCAGCAGGTTCCACAAGGCGTGCATGACCGCGGAAATGACGATGAGAATCAGGGCCAGGTTCGACATGCCGATGATTGTAAAGGAGCCGGGAATTTAGCGAAACTAAATATTTTTATGCTTTATAAAAAACAACCATTTCTGTCGGCGGATTTGACACCCCACCGGCGGTTGCTATCCTTTTCGAAAACGATTCCCCGCCGGTCATTCCGGGATTTTCATCCCGCTGGAGCCAATGCATGTCCGCCACCCGCACCGAATACGATTCGCTCGGCCCGATGACCGTTCCCGCCGACGCCTTGTATGGCGCCCAGACCGCCCGCGCCATTGAAAATTTCCCGATCTCCGGCCTGACCTTCCCGCGCCCGTTCCTGCGGACCCTGGGGATGATCAAGGAGCAGGCGGCCCTGGTCAACCTCGAACTGGGGCTGCTTGACGAACGGCGGGCCCAGGCGATCGCCGCTGCTGCCGCCGAGATGGCGCGCGGCGACCTCGATGGGCACTTCCCGCTGGACATCTTTCAGACCGGTTCGGGGACCAGCACCAACATGAATGCCAACGAGGTCATTGCCAACCGCGCCGACCAGCTGCTCGGCGTCGAGGCCGGCAGTTCGCTGGTGCATCCGAACGACCATGTCAATCTCGGCCAGTCGAGCAATGACGTGATCCCCACGGCACTGCACCTGACCGCCGCCGTGGAGATCCGCGAAAAGCTGATCCCGGCCCTGACCGGAATGCAGAAGGTGCTGGGCGAGAAAGCGCTGGCCTTCGACGACATCATCACCATCGGTCGCACCCACCTGCAGGACGCCACGCCGGTGCGGCTCGGGCAGATCTTCGGCGGCTACTTCCGCCAGGTGACGCTGGGCGGCGGCGAACTGGCCCGCTGCCTCGACGGGCTCGGCGAACTACCGCTCGGCGGCACGGCAGTGGGCACCGGCATCAACACCCACCCCGAGTTCGCCCAGAAGGTGATCGCCAATCTCTCCGAGATCACCGGCCTGCATCTGCGCGAGGCCCGCGACCACTTCGCCGCCCAGGCCGGCAAGGAACAGGTGGTGGCGGCAAGCGCGGCATTGCGCACCACGGCGGTGGCGCTGTTCAAGGTCGCCAACGACATCCGCCTGCTCGGCAGCGGCCCGCGCTGCGGCCTTGGCGAGCTGATCTTGCCGGCGGTACAGCCGGGCAGTTCGATCATGCCCGGCAAGGTCAATCCGGTCATGGCCGAAAGCCTTTTGCAGGTCTGCGTGCAGGTCGTCGGCAACGATGCGGCCATCGCACTCGGTGGATTATCGGGAAATTTCGAACTGAACGTGATGATGCCGGTGATGACCTACAACCTGCTGCAGTCGATCGAACTGCTCGGCAATGCGGTCACCGTCTTCACCAGCCGCTGCCTGCAGGGGCTGGAGGCCAATCGTGAGCGCTGCGAGGCACTGGTCGAGGAGAGTCTGGCGATGTGCACGGCACTGGCCCCGGTGATCGGCTACGACCGGGCGGCACAGATCGCCAAGGCGGCCTATGCCAGCGGCCGGACGGTACGCGCCGTCGCCCTGGAAATGAACATCCTCCCCGAGGACGAATTAACGCGACTACTGAATCCGAGGACGCAAACCGAACCGGGCATCGGTTGATGAAAAACGTCCATCCGCGGTGCTAATTTTGCGCGAGGTAGCGAGCGCGTCTATCTCGCTACCTCGCTATTTCGCTTGACCGGTTTTATCAGGTGTCGCTCTTTTCTCCGCCACATTTCCAACAAGATTGAAACTGTCCCTCTACACGTTCGCTGCAATTTGGACAGGTCCATTCAAGGGGTGCTTGCACAGCGTCCTCCAGCCACTGGTCCAACAACAGCCGTGCCCGCGGGTAGACCTCGTCGTCCACCACCCACAGCTCCGGGTAGCATTCCACGAAGGGGATCTCGCCCAATGCCGTCGACAGTTCGTCGTTGCGCACCAGGCAGACGATCCCTTCGGCTGCCAGGCGTTCCTTGAGCAGGGTGGCAAACGGGCGCTCGCGGTGGCTGAACGTGTGCAGCTTTTTCATTGCGGACGCAGGATGACGATCCCCGGTTTGCCGGCGAGATAGGCGCTCAGGTCGCTGTCGACCACCCGGCCAACCTCGCGGCGGGACGAGGCATGGCGCAGCCACAGGCGACCATCCTTGCGCACGACGATGCCGACGTGGGAGACGTCCAGCCCCGCCTGGTCGGTATAAATGCCGAGATAATCACCCGGGTGCAGACGGCCGAGCACCTTGGCATCGAGCCGTTGTGTCGGGATAAAGCGAACCGGGCGCTCCTGCTCGGCCACCCCCGCCAGGTAGCGGCTGCCGTCCACCTTGCGGTTGAGCACCTTTGCCGCCTGCCGCGCGCGATCGCCGCCCACTTCGGCAGTCACATCGACAAGCCGGCCGCCGGGTGCCGCCGCCCAGTCGGTGAAGAAATGGCGGCGCTGATTCCAGGCGATGATTCCGTCGCGATAGCGCACCTCGATCAGTCGGTTGCGAAATTCGCCAGGGTCGCCAGTACGGCGCAGGGCCTCGACGTAGTCGAGCAGGGTGAAGCAGTCGACGGCGTCAAGCCGGATGGTCAGCTGTTCAGGGGTGTCGGCGCTGCCGACCAGGGTCTGGGCACGGTAGGGGGTGTCGAGAAACCGTTCGCTGATCCGGACGATGCGTTCGCCGGGATCGGTCAGGCGGGAGGCCTTGGTCAGAACCTCGTGCCAGTCCGACGGCAGGGTGCTTTCGCATCGGCCGCTGCCGGTCGCCAGCAACACCAGGACCATCAGCAGCCCGACGATGCGCCGACCGTTCATGCCGGAGCCCGCAGCCTGGCCAGCAATTCCCCGCCGAATTCCCGCCGCTGCCAGTTTTTCAAGCCGGAGAGACTCTCCAGCTGCGCCGCCGTGGATGGGTTTTCCCGCGCCAGCAATTCTAGCAGGGCATTGTTGATCAGCACCCCGGGGTCGAGGGCCAGCGCCGCCGCCTTCTCGCGGCGCCAGTTCTTGAGCGCCGTCAGCCGTAGTTCGATGGCCGGGTCGCGTTCCGGGCGCGGCGTCTTTGGCCAGACCGGCAGGTCGCTGTTCGGCAGCTCCATGCCGAGGGCGATGGCCGCCAGCAGTTCGCGGCCGTGGCGGTCGCGCAGCCGCTCGGGGAGTTCAGTGATCGCGGCAAGGGCAGTGGCGGTGCGTGGCGTCTGTTTCGCCAGGGCCAGCAGGATGGCGTTGCCGATCACCTGAAAGGGGGGGCGGTCGCGGCGTTCGGCCTCGCGTTCGCGCCACTGCAGCAACTCTTCCAACACCCCCAACTGGCGGCGGTCGAGGGGACCGGCCCCCTTGAGGCGCAGGCAGAGCGGCCCCCGTTCGCTTGCGCTGAACCGCACCCCTTCGAGGAGCTGAAACTCCTCTTCCGCCCAATCCCGGCGGTTCAATTCCAGCAATTTCCGTTCGAACAGCTCGCACAACCGGTGCAGGTGACGGGTGTCCTCGGCGGCGTAGGCAACCATCTCCGGGGGGAGCGGCCGGAGCGACCAGTCGGCGCGCTGGAAGCGCTTGTCGAGGATGACGCCGTAGTATTTGCCGAGCACATCGTTCAGGCCGATCTTCTCCTCGCCGAGCAGCTGGGCGCTGATCATGGTGTCGAACAGCCCGCGCACCTCCAGGCGGAAGTCACGGTAGAGGGAACGCAGGTCGTAGTCGGCGGCGTGGAAGATCTTGCGCACCGCCGGATCGGCGAAGATTTCGGCCAATGGCGCCAGCTCGGCCCCCGGCAACGGGTCGATCAGCACGGTGCGCCGGGAGGTCGTCAGCTGCAGCAGACAGACCCGCTCCCGGTAGCGGTGCATCGAATCGGCTTCGAGATCGACGGCCAGGACGGTTTCGCCGCGCAGTTCGTCGGCTAGGGCCGCCACTTCAGCAGTCGTGGTGAGAATCGGTGTGTTCATAAGGCTCCGAAACAGAGGGTTCAAGTCATTCCGAGCAAGTAATTAAATGGCGATGTGCCGGCGACCGGCTGGTCCTTGGCCAGCGCAGCCAGCACCTGACGCCCGGCTGGCGAAAACGGTCCATGGTGGGCGAGTTCGACCAGGAAACGGCCGCAGCCCAGGGCGCGCAGTTCCGCCAGATACCCGAGCAGGGAGAAGTCCTGCTCCGGGCGCACGGTGGTCAATCCGCCGCGCTGGACGACGCGGTAGGCATCGCCGCGGGCGGAGAGGAGCGGCCGGTCGGGTTTGACCGCCTTGAGCGGGATGCGCGACACCATCAGCACGGGATTGGCGTAAACCGTCACCGCCAGGGGGATCCCTGCCGGTCTCCGGAGCAGCTCGGCGAGATTGTCGCGGTCGTCCTCGAGACAGGCAACGGCAGCGGTGCAGCCGAACTCGCGCCAGGCCAGCAGCGCCTGGCTGTTGAGGGAAAAGAGCCGCGCCCCCGCCTCCATCTGGCAATCGGCCACGTCGGCAAAAAGCGGGAACTGTCCGAGATTCTGCAGCCGGAAACGGCGAAAGCCGCGCCCGGCCAGTTGTGCAATCTCGGCCTGCCAGGCCGGCCAGTCGCCATCGAAGATGGCCGGCGGCAGCTCCCAGATGATGCGGTTGAGTTGACGGGCATCGCCGCGTCCGCCGCTCTCCAGGCGGGCCAGAGCGCCGGGGGTCAGCGGCAGGGCGACCTCGTCGATGCCGGCATCCCGCAGCAGGTGCAGGTCGCGCGGTGCCGCCAGGCCGACACAGACGACCGGTTTGGGCGCGGGATGCTGCGGCCCGGCCGTCAGCAGTTCGGCCTGCGCCTGCCGCAGCCGCTCGGCCCGCGCCCTGGCCTTTCCGGCGCCAAGCTCCAAGGCCAACGCATCATAGAATTCCCGGCGCACGGTATTCAGTTCGCTCGGCGGCACGACCACCGCCGGCAATGTGCCGGTCTGCAGCGCGGCGAGGGTGAAGGGGGTTGCCCCGGTACGCCGGAAAACCTTCTCGAGCGTTTCGACAGAGAGCGGCCGGTCGCTGGCGGGGTAGCTGGTGAGCGGGTAATGCCGGGTCAACGCGACGCCGGCGCCGCTGGCCGTCAGCTCGATGGTCTCCGGCCCCGGGAAGGCGATGGTCAGGGAGATGCTCCCCGGCACCGCTCGCGCATTCGCCAACCGTTTGCGGCAGGCCGCCTCGCTGCTGGTGACCGTTTCTCCGGAAGCGACCTTGAAGACCATGTCCCCCTTGTGGAAGGCCGCCTCCGGCGGGGTGCCGACCGCCACCCGCGCTCCGGCCCCAACCTGGGTGGCCGGGCGCTGGCCGAGAAACAGTTCGCGGACGGTGAAGCCGGTGCCGGGGCGGTCCGAAGCCGGCTGCACCCGCAGCCGGTCGCCACGCCGCAACGCCTCGCGAGTGACGAAGGTCATCCGCCCCGCGGCACAGGCCTCGATCCGGCGAAGCACCCGCCCGGCGGCGCCGTGCAGGTGCGGCTGGACCATATCGACAGGGGTGGGCCCGGTCAGGAATCCGCGGGTCGGCAGCCGGCCGAAGGAACCTTTCAGCTGTTCCTTGGCGGCGGTTACCGCCGCCTTGCGGCCGGCGACGGGGGCATCGAGCACCTGACGGTAGGCGCGCACCACGCTGGCCACGTACTCGGCGCTCTTCATCCGCCCCTCGATCTTCAGGCTGGAAATCCCGGCCGCCGCCAGTTCCGGCAGCAGCTCGATGGCCGACAGGTCGTTGGGGGAGAAGTGATAGCCGTCGCCGCCGGCGTGACGGTAGCGGCGCCGGCACGGCTGGGCGCAGCGCCCGCGGTTGCCGCTCATCCCCCCCAGCCACGAGGAGAAGCCGCACTGCCCGGAGAGGGAGAAGCAGTGGGCGCCATGGACGAAATGTTCCAGGCCGATGGACGTCTCGCGGCGGATGGCGGCGATCTCCTCCAGACTCAGTTCGCGCGCCAGCACCACCCGCGTGAACCCCATTTGCTCCAGCATCCTCACGCCGGCCACATTGTGGATGGTCAGCTGGGTCGAGGCATGCAGCTCCAGGGCGGGGAAGTGCCGTCGGGCCAACCGCCAGACCGCCAGATCCTGGAGGATGACCGCATCAACGGCCATGGCTTCGAGCGCCCCCAGCGTCTCGACCAGTTGCGGCAGCTCGCGCTCCTTGACCAGGGTGTTGAGCGTCACGTAGATCCGCCGCCGTTGGCTGCGGGCATAGGCCAGCATCTTCTCCAGCTCGGCCAGGGTGAAGTTCTTGGCCTTGGCGCGGGCGGAAAATTCCTTGAGGCCGAGATAAACGGCATCGGCGCCGCCATCCAGGGCGGCGAAGAACGCTTCCAGGCTTCCCGCCGGAGCGAGCAGTTCGGGTTTGGTCTGCATGGGTTTCGTCGGCATGCGCGGTATCAGGAAAAAAGGCCGGGAGCATCAAGGCCCCGGCCGCTATCGTCGGTTATTCATCAATATCATGCCTGCGCCGTTGACGGCAATCGGCATTCACGCAAAACCCGCTTGCACCTTTTTGTTAAAACGATGTTATACTAAATCTTACAGATCCTTGTAACAGGAGGCGACCATGCCGATTGCCCCACCCCCGGAAGCGACTCTCGACCACCCCCCGATGGGGTTGATGGAGCTGTTGGGCAGGATGCGTTCGCTCACCGACCAGGCCGGTTTTTCCGGCACGCTACCGGCGATCTGGCAATGCTCCGACGAGAGTCAGATGATCAAGAAGGCCCTGTTCGGCTACGTCTATGATTGTCCGTCCTTCGATCTCGGCCGGGTGGGGGCGCTGCTTGACCCGACCCGGCTGATGACCGCCGGTCATCACGGCCACGACATCGTGATCCTCGGCGGCAGCCACCTCGGCGCCCACGAGGAGGACGGCATCGGCTACGTCGCCCGGGTGCACGGTAAGGTAGCGCCGTGCTGCGGGATGCTGCAGCGGATGCTTCACGAATACCGGCAGGTTTACCGACGGGCGGCCCAGTTGATCAGCGTCAAGCGCGGCGACACCGGCATCCTCATCGAGATCCCCTACAAATACCTGTTCCGCAAGCCGGCCGGCGATACGGCGCGCATCCAGATCCATCTGGAGCATCTGGTCGACGGGAATGCTCTCCAGGAAGGGAGCCTGGGGAAGGTCTACCGTCTGCATCCTGACGTCAGCAATCGTTATCCGCAGGCTATTGACGCGCTCGGCACCGCCCCCCAGCCGATCGGGGAGCTGCTCGACGCCCAGTCGTTCAGCTTCATCAAAAAGGTCAACCACGAGAGCATGGAACCGCGCCACATGCTGGAAAGCTCGGTCTTCGCC
>VEPG01000114.1 GCA_012026975.1 Desulfuromonas sp.
AAAGTGTTACCTATGTCCCTGGAATAATCTGTTACCTATCTCCCCGTTTCATTCACGCGTGGAGGCTCGGCACCTGTGACCTTCATGAAATCATCCAAGCTAAAGGCAAACCATTTTGGGCGTTGAATGCCTTCAAGATCTCCGAAATCCTCACTTGTGAATTTGCGCCAATCGGAAAGCTTATTATGAGAAACCGCATACAGCAAAACTCCGTAAGTTGTTGGTGTACATTTTGCGTAAGGAAGTACGGTTTGTTCGCCAATTTTATGGTAATTTGTGCTGTATGACTCAATAAGCCCTTGGCGGTGAATTATATTGAAATCAGTGTCGATATTGATGCCGAGAGCCTTGAGTTCGTTGGATGATAACCATACCTCTTTGTTGCTTAATTCTGACCCCATGCCAACGTTAATTGTTATAGAATTTTCAATAAGTAACTTATTAAAAGAGTTGTAGATATAATAATGCAACCTGAGCTGTTTTGACGATAATGACTTTATTGTGTCGATAAACTGAATGCTATCGTCGTTCTTACCGTCATTTGTTCTTGATGATGCCAAAACCCCGCCGAAATATTCCGCACAAATTTCTTCTTCAGTAAAAGCACCGTTCGTCAAAACATCATGCGCTATACGCAAATTCGCACTTTTACCGTCTTCTGGGTTGTCGATCTTTTGATAGGCTTTTTCGATGATTTTGTCTCTGCCCTTCGCGTATAGCCTTCTTAAATCATCACCGAGTTCAGCAAGAACCGGCCCCAAAGTTTTTTGGAGGGCCCATTCACCTGGGAGGGCAATAGACAACTTCTTCTCGTCGTCAGACACATTTCCTCCTAAAGAGAGCTAACAAGTAATTAGGCTGCCAAATCGCGGCCTAATCTCCCGTAGTGAAATGGTGGGATTTGCCGAGGATTTATCAGGGATATCAGGCGCTTGAAAGACATCCCTTCCAGCTATCGGCCGCGCTGTTCCCGCTAAATGCCCACGTACCTTGCTCGACTTTGCGTCAAGCCAATGACGGGAGTCAGATTGAAAACACAGCAGGCCACCCTTGGCGTCCAAAGGTGGCCTGTATCTTGTCCTCATCTCTTCCCCCCGGCAATCCGACGTCCTGCATCCAGAACTGATCCGACCTTGCCACTCCCTCACGGATACTTTTATCAAATCCCCCGATACTTAGCAAAGAATAATGGTTCCGAACCGATGCAAGCCGGGCTTGTCCCGGCAAAGTGTCTCACGGAAATCAGCCTGGCCGGGCGGGGAAGATCGAACGGGCGGGTTTCTTTACAGCCTCTGCAATGTCTGGTCGATTATGTTGCGGAAACGTGAGGCTTGGTCGGCAGTGCCAGCGGCAAGCGGTACGTAAAAATAGATCTCCATCAAGGTGTTGCCGGTTTCAAACAGGATGTCCTCGCGGTATTTCCCGGCGACCTCGTAGCCGATACGATGCGCGGTAATGCCGTTGATCGACGTGATCTCGTTGCGCTCGACCCGGTTGTGGCTACTGATCAAAGCGACATATTCATCCCACCCCATTGACCGGAAGGAAGTCAGGCTGACGCCGGCAATATCCACCACCAGCAATGCATCGTCCGGGGTTGTGGGCGTCGCCATGAACAGATACTGGTCTGCATATTCCTTGCGGATCGTGGCACATTGAATCGCCTCGTCGACCGTCAGCACCTTCCAGTCCGCCGGCACCGTCAGGGAGAAGCCGAATTTGTTGGAGTGGAAGGCGGTTGCCGCGGCGGGACCGGACTGCACTGGCGAGAGCGGGGCGTTCGCCTGCATGGTCCGCCACGCATAGATGCCCGCAGCCAGCGACAGACAGACCATGGCGACCAGGAGCAGCGACACGATAAAGCGTGCGGCATCCGCGGATTTTGGCCGGAGTTCCCGGAGCAGTTCCTGGCGTGGATGATATCTGGAGACGATCAGTTGACACTTGTTGCAGGTGGCGGTCTCGGGCTGGACCGTGCCACATTTCGGGCAGGTCATGGTTGGCGCGTCGTCCCCCGAAGCGTTCCTGGCGGTTTCTCCCGTATCGACGGCAGCCACTGGCGCCGCCGGGTTTGCCGGCAGCATCCCGCAGGACTGTCTGACACGGCGGGCTATTTCCTCGGCGGCCGCTCGCCCCTCGATGCCATCACCAACCGTAATCCTGGTGCCATCCGCGCAGACAGCTGCGACTGCATAGATCAACTTTGCAGAGGCGCCCGAACCTCTGGTGCCGAAATGTTTCGTTTCAATCGACGTCACCAGGTCGAAAGCGGTTTCGCTGGCCTTCACCCGGATGCCGAAAAAGCGGCGCACCGTGACCAGTTGCCGAGCGGCGATGGTCACCGTCAGGGAATTGCCCAGCTGCCAGATGGCGTACATCAGCAAGGCCACCCCGAGCAGGCCGAAAACCGGCAGGATGAATAGACCGGTCACCGGCGCTTTGACAACGAACAGCGCGGTGAAGAACAGGAACCAGGCGCTGAAGAAGATCAGCAGCAGGCCGTTTTTGAGGTTGCGGCGACAGGGATAATGGAGGCACAGGCCGTTGGCCTGGAGATCGATTCTCACCGTGGCTGCCGGGACCGGCTGGTGTCGTGCCAAATCGTTGGCCAGCGGCACGGCAAGGCTGGAGGCCCGCGGGGTTTCCTCCCTGATGACGGGGAGGATGAAGGTGCGGTCCAGATCGATGCCGGGCAGTTCGGCCGTGAGTCTTGCGCTCCACTGGTGATTATCGCTGCTAGGCGGCTCACTCGCCGGGACGGCGATGCGAAAGCTTACCCGCGTGCCGGCAATGCCTGGCGCGGTGACTCCCGGCGACTCTTCCTGCCAAACCACTTCGCGATGGCTGCCGTTACGCGTCTGGCTGATCCGTTCGCAGTAAAGAGAGACCACGAAGTTCGTGCTGTGGTCGTAGCGTACCGGCAGCTCGATGATCCCCCCGGCGTCTCCTCCGATTGTGGCGGGGAAGGGGTCCATCTGCAGGCGGATATCGCCGAAGGTGCGAACCTGGAGCGTCTTGCTGATGGCCAGCCAGAACAGCCAGAAGCCCGCAAGCGGAAACATCAGCCCGATGATGGCCCAATAGTTGGCCCTGGTCATCACTTCATGGACAACCAGGTAACCGGTCGGCTGGCCAATCACATTCCAGACCAGGGCAAACAAACAATAAAACCATGCCTCGCGACCGGTTGCCGAACGGATTGTCCCCGTGCGCCAGTCCGGGTTGGCCTCCCACTCCTGCCTGCCGCTTTGATGCGCAGCCTCCAGCAGCCGGGCATTCTCGACAGAGCGGCGGGCAGCATGGATGCCGCCCGCGCTTACCGCGGTGAATGCGGTGCCGAGGGAAAAAAGGATGATAACCGGCATCCACAGCGGAACGAAGGCCCTGATCTCGGCGTTGCCGGGACTGGCCGGATCATAGGAAACCGGGACCTGTTGGCCGATGAAGTATTCGGAGGAACCTTCGCTGATTTGTGACCGGAAACGATACGGCCTGCCATCCTCGGCACTGAAACCAACCTCGGGGGCGTAGGTTGTCGATCGGGAGCCCCGGACGGAGTGAATATCGATCACCGTGCCGACAGCCGTTGCCCCGCCGTGTATCAAGGAGAGCGTCCTGACCGCCTTGACCGGAGCATAGAGCAGACAGCCAACGCCAACGACGAGGAAGATCGAGAGGAACAGGTATAAAAACCAGGGTTGGCCGACAGCTTTGCTTGCGCGTTCCACAGTGCTTGATGACATGGATCACCGGGACGGTTTCCGTCGCGGCTGCCGCCTGACGGGCTGACGTGACGAAGCAGGTACGGCGACCTGGTCTCCGCACAGCTCACCGAGGAGATCGGTGCGGCCGGCCTTTTTGAGCGCCTCGCGCACATCGGCCTGCTGTTCGGGGAGGTGCCAGAGGAGCAGAGCTTTCTGCAGGCGGCGCTCCCTGGCGTCGCGGGGGACGTAGACGACCTCATCGGTGAACGGGTCGCGACCGGTGTGCCAGATGCAGGTCGCCAGGCTCCCCGGCGTGGGGGTGAATTCCTGGACCTGCTCGACGCGCAGGTTGTGGCGTTTGAGGAAGAGGGCGACCTCGACCATGTCGGCAAGGGTGCAGCCGGGGTGGCCGCTGATGAAGTAAGGGATCACCGCCTGGCGGCGCGCCAGGGCCCGACTCTCCTCGCGGAAGCTGTCGAGGAACTGCTCGAACACCCGTGGCCCCGGCTTGCGCATGATCCGGGCAACCTTGGGGCTGACCGTTTCCGGGGCAACCTTGAGCAGTCCGCCGACATGGTGGGTGAGCAGGTCGGCGAAGTAATCGGGCTGGCGGGCCAGCAGGTCGAAGCGCACCCCCGAGGCGACGAACAGGTGCTTCACGGCCGGGTGGGCGCGCAGATCGCGGAGCAGGCGCACGGCGCGTTGGTCGGCGGTGCGCAGTTGCGGGCAGATCTCCGGGTAGAGGCAGCTCTGCCGCCGGCAGGCGGCCTGGGCCGCCGGGTCGCCGCACCCCAGGCCGTACATGTTGGCGGTCGGCCCGCCGACATCCGAGACCGTGCCGCGGAATTCCGGATGGCGGGTCAACTGGTCGATCTCGGTGCGGACCGACTCCGGGGAGCGCGACTGGATGGTTTTCCCCTGGTGGTGGGTGATGGCGCAGAAGGCGCAGCCGCCGAAACAGCCGCGATGGCCGGTAATGGAGAATTTGATCTGTTCGTAGGCCGGGATCGGCTCGGCATAAGCCGGGTGTGGCTGCTTGACGAAGGGGAGGGCGTAGATCCGGTCAAGCTCCTGTTCGTTCAGCGGCAGGGCTGGCGGGTTGACCACCACCCAGCGCTCGCCGTGCTGCTGGGCCAGCGGCTTGCCGTTGAACGGGCTGGTCTCGTGGGCGGCCAGGCGGAAGGCGGTGTTGCAGGCCGCGAGATCGGCGGTTACGGCCTCATAGGCGGGGAGGAGTACGGCGCCGTCCGGCGCTGCCTTCGCCAAGCAGGCCGTGCCGCGCACGTCATGAATATCGGCAATGGACTCGCCGGCCGCCAGCCGCCGCGTCACTTCCAGCAGGGCATTTTCCGCCATGCCGTACAACAGCAGGTCGGCCTTGCTGTCGACCAGCACCGAGCGGCGCACCTTGTCGTCCCAGTAATCGTAGTGCGCCAATCTGCGCAGGCTCGCCTCGATCCCGCCGATGACGGTCGGCAGCCCCTTGAAGGCGCCCTTGACGGCGGCGGTGTAGGCGATGGTCGCGCGGTCCGGGCGCATCCCGGCGCGACCGCCGGGGGTGTAGGCGTCGTCGTTGCGGACCTTCTTTGCCGCGGTGTAGCGGTTGACCATCGAATCCATCGCTCCGGCGGAGATGGCGGCAAAGAGGCGCGGCCGCCCCATGCCGCGCAGCGCTTCCGGATTGCGCCAGTCGGGTTGGGCGAGGATGCCGACCCGGTAGCCTTCGGCTTCGAGCAGGCGGGCGAGCAGGGGGGTGCCGAAGGAGGGATGGTCGACGTAGGCATCGCCGCTGATGAACAGGACGTCGAGTTCTTCCCAGCCACGGGACCGCATCTCCGCCCGGTTGGTGGGGAGGAACGGCGCGGCAACGGGCGGACTGTGTTTCCGGTCAGACCCCATGGGCACCCTTGATCAGTTTGTAAATGGCTTCGGCCATGCGCCGGTAGCCGGCGGCGTTGGGGTGGATGCTATCGCTCTTGAGGTCGCGGTCGCCGAGCAGGTCACTGACAATCTCCCCTTCGTAGGGGATGCCGAAGCGTTCGGCGGTTTCCTGGTAGAACTTTGGCGGATTGAGGATCAGCCCGAATTCCGGTACGCCGACGAGCACGACATCGGCCCCGGATGCCCGGATCATTTCGATCATCGCCGCGAGATTGGCAGCGGTCTGGGCGCGATCGAGCCGCTGCAGGAAATCGTTGCCGCCGTGGCAGAGGATCACCAGCCTGGGGCGATATTGCTCCAGCAGTTGCGGCAGGCGCGTCAACCCCGCGGCCGAAACTTCACCGGGAACGCCGGCGTTGATCACCGTGCGACCGAGCATGCCGGCAAGGACCTCCGGATAGGCTTCTCCTTCCGGAGCGCCGTTGCCATGAGTCAAACTGTCGCCGAAGGCCAGCACCACCGCGTCCGTGGGGAGGGGGGCGATTTTCGGGGTTCTGTCGCAGGCGGTCGCGAGCAGGGCGAGCAGGAGCCAGGCTAAAATCGCAGCGGTGTGCAGGCGCATGAGTTTTCCGGGTGGAGAAGATGTCTGCATCGTATCACATCTGCCGGTCACGGGTTCGGAGGATCTCCCGGCAGATCGCTTCCAGGGCGGAGGCTTCGCGTTCGGGGGAGAAGCGCTCCGGGTCGGGGCGCGACAGCCCCGCGACCATGGCCGGATCGTTTTGAAGCCGGCGGATGGCGCTGCGAAAACCGTCGTCATCACGGTAGAGCAGGCCGTTCCTGCCGTCGGTGACCACCGCCGCATGGCCGGGGATGGCGCGGGCCACGAGCGGCCGGCCGAGGGTCGCCGCTTCCACCAGGGCATTGGGCAACCCCTCGCTGAAGGAATTACTGAGGATCACGTCGGCCTGGCGCATGGCGTCCGGCATGGCGTCCGGCGGCACGCTGCCGAGCCAGGTCGTCCAGGGATGCGCCGCGACGGCCTCGAGGAAACGCTGCCCATAGTCGTTGTCGAGGAGCGGACCGCAGAAGACCAGACGCGGCGGGCGGCCTTCGCGAGCCAGCGGCTCACACATCCCGATCAGTTCCAGCACCCCCTTGACCGGGCGGATCCCTGCCGGGCAAAGGCAGAGCAGTTCCGTGGGGGTGACGGCCAGCCGTTCCCGCAGCGGAAAGGGGGCGTCGCCCAAAGTGATGCCGGGAGGAAGAAGGTGAACCTTGGCGGCAAGCTCCGGGTGGTCTTGGTGCAGCATCCCGACCGTCAGGGGGTTCTGCGAGAGGACCGCCGCGGCCCGTTGCAGGACCGCCGCGATGACCGGGGATTGGACCGGGTCGCTCATGCCGCTGTTGACATCGGTGCCGGTGAGCAGGACCGCAGAGGGGAGCGGCGAGCCCGTCTCCAGCCAGGGGCGGCCGCTGCGCCAGGCGTGCAGCAGCAGCACCAGTTCCGGCGCGGCCGTTGCGACAGTCGCGCGCAGTTTCCGCGAGTCGCCGTCCGTTGCGACGATGGTGACCGCATGACCGCGCGCCGCCACCCCCTGCTGCAGGCGGGTGGCGGTAATCCAGTTGCCGGTCGCCCGATCCTGGGCGGGAACGACGATCAGCAGGCGCATGCACAGGCTCCGAAGCTGGTCAGTTCGATCCGGCGCTCGGCAATCAGCCGACGGATGGCCGGAGCGGTCAGCGCGGCCAGCTCCGCTTCCCGCTCCGGGCCGCCGAACGGATCGTCCGGAACGCGATAGCCGGGATGGGTCATCAATTCCCAGGTGCCGGGAGGAATATCTTTTAGAGTTGAGGTGAGGGTAACTTCGTCCAGCCGGTTCAGCAGCGGCATCCCCCACAGCCCGTCGGGCGTCCACAGTCTTCTGACGGAAAGCCTTTGTCGGGCAGCGGGAGCCAGCCGCCGGTAGAGGGCGAGATCCTCGGCCAGGGTCGCCGCCATCGGCGGATGATCTGCCCCGGGGTCGCGAACGCCAGTCCCCTCACCCCGGAATTCCGCCGGCTGCGGCAGACGCAGGGCGCGGATGCCGCTCTGCTCGGCCACCTCGGCGACAAGGTCGGTCAGCATCGGAAAGAGCAGGCAATGCTGGTGCGTATCGAGATGGTCGGGGGCGATCCCGGCTGCGCGCACGTGCTCGATCTGGGCCAGCAGTTCTCTCTGGACGCCTTCCCTGGCCAGTTGCCCGGAGAGCAGGATTGCGCGCAGCGCGGCCTTGCCCGGGAAGTTGCCGGCCGCGTCGGTCAACCCATCGATGACGCCGGTCAGGGAACGTCCTTCCGAGAGGTTGAGATGGACCCCCGTCGGCAGGGCACGGGTCCGTGCCTCATGGGCAGCCTGGGCAAAGCTGGGACCGTTGGCGAGCAGGGAGGCACTGGTGACGATGCCGCGGGTGAACGCAGCCAGGATGCCGCGATCGCGCGGCATACCGCCGCCGAGATCGTCGGCGTTGACAATCAGTCGGATCATGGCGGGATTATAGCCGCAAATGCTTAGTAACGCACCTTCATCCGGTCGAGAGTGCGGTGGATTACTCCCAGATCAGCACGGCTTCGTCTTCATAGGCAAATGCGTCTCCACCGACGGCCGCCCGTCCCTGGGGATAATGTTCGACCGGATGGGGAACCGGATGCCCGAGCAGAAGCATGCCGAGCAGAAACGGCATTGCCCGGTAAGCCAAATAGAGGTTGCACTCCGGACAATAGGGCTCTTCCCGGTTCTGCAACAGTTCGCCACAGTGATGACAGCGCAGGTTGATGATGTTTGCCATGACGAATCCTTTCCTCGTCCATGGCCTCCTGTCGCCCGAATTTCAATCAATCAATTACTTCACTATTACTATATCGCAATTTTACAGACTTAGGGATGCGCGGCGATAATTATTCCCGGCCAATGTTTCTTGACCGGCATCAATGGTGACGGCGTATCCTGCTGCTATAGTGTGATCAACAAACGCGGGAAAGGAGAAAGACGATGACCAAGGAAGACGGCAACCTGATCGGACAGGCCCTGACTCTTGCCGAACTGGTGGGATACCAGTCGGGAGCGGTGGTCAGCCGCACCCTGATCGACAAGAAGATCGGCACCCTGACCCTGTTCGCTTTCGACGACGGGCAGGGACTCTCGGAGCACACCGCCCCCTACGATGCCTTCGTGCAGATCGTCGACGGCGCGGCCGACATCACCATCGGCGGCGAAGATCATCGAGTGAGTGCCGGGCAGATGATCATCATGCCGGCCAACGTCCCCCATGCCTTGCGCGCCGCGGGCCGCTTCAAGATGCTGCTGGTGATGATCCGGGCGTGACAGGCATCTGGTGTCGTTTGGACTTTTCGGCTAGACTGCCGGCACCATGAACGATTTCGGGAACAACCTGCCGCTGGGGAAGCCGACCAGCTACCGCGACGAGTACGACCCGGCGCTGCTCTGCCCGTTCCCGCGCGCCCCCAAGCGCGCGGAACTCGGGCTCGATGCAGCGCTCCCCTTCGCCGGGTTCGATTTGTGGAATGCCTATGAGCTGTCCTGGTTGAACCCCGCCGGCAAACCGGTCGTCGCCATGGCCGAATTTCGTTTTTCGTGTACCTCGCCGTTTCTGATCGAGTCGAAATCGTTCAAGCTCTATCTCAACTCCTTCAATCAGACCCGCTTCGCCGACTTCGCCGCCGTGGCGGCAACCGTTGAACGCGATCTGGCCAGGGCATGCGGGGCGAGTGTGGTTGTCCGGTTGCTGCCGCTCTCCGCTGTGACCGGGACGGCCGTCGCCGCTCTCCCGGGCCGCTGCCTTGACGACCTCGATGTGGTCATCGACCGTTACGATTACGATCCGACTCTTCTCGACGGTGCCGCCGATCCCGGGCGGATGGTCGAGGAAACGCTGCACAGCCATCTGCTCAAGAGCAACTGCCTGGTCACCCGCCAGCCCGACTGGGCGAGCGTGTTGATCCGTTACCGCGGCCCGGCCATCGACCCGGCGGCGCTGCTGCGCTATCTGGTCTCCTTCCGCCGCCACAGCGAGTTCCACGAGCAGTGCGTCGAGCGCATCTTCACCGACCTGCTGCGCCACTGCCGCCCCGAACTGCTCACCGTCTACGCCCGCTACACCCGTCGCGGCGGGCTCGATATCAATCCCTTCCGCAGCAATTTCGAAACCGACCTTCCCAACTGGCGCCTGGCCCGGCAGTAGCCTCCCCACTTTCTCATCACCTGCCGCCCTTGACCACGATTCCCGTCGGGAGTTATAGTGAAGTCATGGATACCCCATGGGGGTATATGGAGAGGAGTCAGCCATGGCAAAATCTTCCGGCAGGCAGATCAAGGCGCGGGTCAATCGCATCGCCGGCCAGGTCAACGGCATCGGGCGGATGGTCGACGAGGGGCGCTACTGCATCGATATCCTCAACCAGATCGCCGCGGCGCGCTCGGCCCTTGATGCCCTGGGGGTTGCCCTGCTGACCCGCCATCTCGAACATTGCGTCCTGGCGCATGGCACGGGAAGCGAGCACGAAACCGCCCGGTCGATGAGTCGGGAGGAACTGCTTGGCGAGGTGCAGACCGCGCTGGCGCGGTTTCTGCGCTGAGAAATAAGACGAGGTCGTCATGAACAGGTCCCTGGAACAGAATCCTCCGGTCGCGGTGGAAATCCCGCTGACCGGCATGCACTGCGCCTCCTGTGCCGCGCGGATTGAAAAGGCCCTGTCCGCTTCGCCGGGGGTGGTCAGTGCCGCGGTGAACTTCGCCACCGCCCGTGCCACGGTGCAGTTCGAGCCCGCGCGGACCAGTGTCGCAGCACTCCAGGCGGTGGTGCGCGGTCTCGGTTTCGACGTGCTCGAGATGGAAGCGGAAGGATCTGCTCCCGAAGCGCTGCACGATGCCGAGGAGCAGCGCCGCCTTGAAGACTATGCCCGCCAGCGGCGGCATTTTCTTCTGGCCCTGCTGCTGACCGTGCCGGTGGCGGTACTGGCCATGGCCGGGCACCTGGTGCCGGCACTGCGGGAGGCGTTCGATTTCCCGGCGCGGCCATGGATCGAACTGGCGCTGACCACGCCGGTCCTGTTCTGGGCCGGGCGTGAGTTTTTCACCGGAGCCTGGGCCGCCGCGCGCCATCGTGCCGCCGACATGAACACCCTGGTGGCGATCGG
The DNA here is from genome assembly GCA_012026975.1 of Desulfuromonas sp. Taxonomy (GTDB): domain Bacteria; phylum Desulfobacterota; class Desulfuromonadia; order Desulfuromonadales; family BM103; genus VAUL01. The sequence continues at coordinate 10,782 of VEPG01000114.1, forward strand.
CACTTTGTCGGCTTATCTCTATAGCCTGGCCGCAACGGTTGCCCCCGGCTGGTTCGCCGCCGCGACCGGTCATGCCGGCCACGCCGGCCCGGTCGGCGTCTACTATGAAGTCGCGGCGATCATCGTCACCCTGATTTTGATGGGACGGCTGCTGGAAGCGCGCGCCCGCAGCCGGACCAGCGGCGCGATCCGCGCGCTGATGGATCTGGCGCCGAAACTGGCGCGGGTGGAGCGCGACGGTCGAGAGCAGGACATCCCGGCGGCGGAGCTGCGGGTCGGTGACGTGGTGCTGGTGCGCCCCGGCGAGAAGGTGCCGGTCGACGGCACCGTCATCGACGGCCGCTCCACGGTCGACGAGAGCATGCTCACCGGCGAACCGCTGGCGGTGACCAAACAGCCCGGCGACGCGGTGATCGGCGCCACCCTCAACAAGAGCGGGGCCTTTCGCCTGCGCGCCACCAAGGTGGGGCGCGATACCGTACTGCAGCAGATCATCCGCCTGGTGCAGCAGGCCCAGGGGAGCAAGGCGCCGATCCAGCGGCTGGCCGACGTCATCGCCGGCTATTTCGTGCCGGTAGTCATCTGCCTCGCGATCGCCACCTTCGTCGTCTGGTTCGATGTCGCGCCGACGGAGGGGCGACTGACCATGGCACTGATCACCTTTGTCTCGGTACTGATCATCGCCTGCCCCTGCGCCCTCGGTCTGGCGACGCCGACCGCGATCATGGTCGGCACCGGCCGCGGCGCCCAGAGCGGTATCCTCATCAAAGGGGGGGAGGCACTGGAGACGGCCCATCGGCTGACCACCGTGGTCCTCGACAAGACCGGCACCATCACCCGCGGCGCACCGGCGGTCACCGACATCATTGCCGTCGGCATGACTGATGATGAACTGTTGCGGCTGGCCGCCGCGGCGGAAGCCGGCAGCGAGCACCCCCTGGGTGAGGCGATCGTCCACTCGGCCCGGGAGCGAGGGCTCGACCGGCTGAAGGCCAGCGATTTCCAGGCGATCTCCGGCTACGGCATCGAGGCGACGGTCGAGGGGCGGACCGTTCTGCTCGGCACCGCGCTGTTGTTGCGGGAGCGAGGGATGACGACCGATGAAGCGTCAGCCCGGAAACTGGCGGAAGAAGGGAAAACCCCGGTGTTCGCGGCGGTCGACGGCCGGCCGGCGGGGATCATCGCCATAGCCGACCCGGTCAAGGAGGGAGCACAGGCCGCGATCGCCAAACTGCATGCCCTGGACCTCGAAGTCATCATGCTCACCGGCGATCACCGTGACACCGCCGAGGCGATCGCCCGCCAGGTCGGTGTCGACCGGGTGGTGGCCGAGGTGCTCCCCGACGGCAAGGAGGAGGAGATCCGCAAGCTGCAGGCGCAGGGAAAGGTGGTGGCGATGGTCGGCGACGGCATCAACGACGCCCCGGCCCTGGCCCGGGCGGATGTCGGCATCGCCATGGGGAGCGGCACCGATGTGGCCATGGAGGCCGCCGACATCACCCTGGTGAAAGGTGATTTGCACGGTGTCGCCGCGAGCATCGCCCTGTCCCGGGCGACCATCCGCAACATCCGGCAGAACCTGTTCTTCGCCTTTATCTACAACGTCCTCGGCATCCCGTTGGCGGCCGGGGTGTTCTATCCGCTGACCGGCTGGCTGCTCAGCCCGGTGATCGCCTCGCTGGCCATGGCGCTGTCGTCGGTGAGCGTGGTCAGCAACGCCCTGCGGCTGCGTGGCTTCACGGTGGCAAGGAGTTGAACATGGATACGGCGGAACTGATCGTCACTTTCGGCGGCATTGTCCTGATCGTGCTGACCCTGTGGTTCTTCTTTGGCAAACGCTCGGCGGCTGTCTCTCCGTCCGGCGACGCGGATAGCTACGTCTGCCCGATGCACCCGTGGATCACCAGTGCCACGGCAGGGGCCAGTTGCAGTCTGTGCGGGATGGCGCTGGTAAGGCGGGAGAAGGGATAAGCGCGGCGAAACAACCCGGGAGATGGTTACGCCCGCGCTTGGTTAAATCGACCGTCGAAGTTTTCCGGCGACAGGTTCAACTGTTTCGAGGCTTGCGCTTGCAGCAGCAACTCCTGCTCGATGCTGCGGGCGTTGCCGCCGGGGATGACAAACTGCACGCCGGGACAGTCCCGCTCAAGTTGCAGGCAGAGTCTGATCAACCTCTCAAGCTCTTCAAGGGTGAACCGGTTGCGCTCGGCGTATTCGGCGAGCTTTTCAATCAGCAACAAATTATCATTGTCCATGACCTTCTCCTGCGACGAAGCCCGCCTTGACTCAGGCGGGCTTCGTCTTTCTCGGCGGAAATGCCGGCTAACCGGCCAGTTGGCCGTTGCCGTGGCCGGCCTTGGTTATCGCCACGCAGATGCTGGCCTGTTCGAGCAGATACAGGAAGATCCCCGTGGCGAAGACCAGGAAGAAGTTGGCCGCCAGGGTGTTGGAGAACAGGTAGAAGCAGTAGAAGGCGCTGCGGTAGCCGAGATGCCGCCACTGTGCTACCGGCTGTTCGCCGCTGAGCAGTTGAATGACCAGCGGGGTCAGGACGGTGAACACATAGCCGGCCAGGGCGATGTGGGCCAGGGTTGGGGGCGGTGGGCAGCCCAGGATCTGCAGGACGCTTTCCGGGAATGCTGCATAGAGGTTGAAGTCCCGGACCAGGAAGGCGGCAATGCTGATCGTCAGGAACAGCTGCAGGCTCCACAGGCTGCGCCAGGAGGTGGCCCGCAGCGCGTCGTTGGCGGGCAGACCGTCTTCCGTGCGGCGCGTCGGGGCGATCAGGTTCGCCGCCCAGCCTTGCGACACCACGGCGATGCTCGCGGCAAGGAACTTTTTCCCGGCGGAGTGTTTATTCTGATGGGGAGCCTGGGTTTTCATGGGAGCCTCCTTTTCGTCCTGTCGCGCCGTCACATGGGTCAGGGGGTGTGATGCGAATGTTCGCCCGGTTCGACTTCCTCCCAGCCGGTCCACATCGGCTTGATGTAGGCCATCGGCGTCTTGCCCAGGGTGGCCAGGTAGACGTGGGTGAAAAGGAAGGCGCACAGGGAGCAGGCCAGCAGGAAGTGGGCGGCGACCAGAAGCTTGAGACCGCCGACCAGAATGACCAGTTCGCGCAGGGGGCTGACGTTGGTCAGCAGGATGCCGGTCAGCGCGACCAGCGGCATGAGCACGAACATGATCGCCATGTAAGCCGATTTCTGCATCGGGTTGAACTTGTCATCCGGGGTCGCGTGGTGCGGGTTCTTCCAACCGAGGAAGTAGGTCAGCAGGTAGAACTTGGCCTGGCGCAGGATGCCGAACTGCAGGTCATCTTTGGTCGGCACGTAGATCTTGCGGATGCTGCGGGCCACGAGCCCATAGTAGAAGAACCAGAGCGAGAAGGAGACCGCGACCATCAGCCCTGCCGTGTTGTGGAGCAGGATCGCCGATTTGTAGCTGGTGAGCAGGCTGATGTATTCGGGGAAGCGGATCTGCGCGCCGGTCACGATCAGGGTGATGATGCCGAAGGCGTTGAGCCAGTGCCAGATGCGGACCGGAGTCGGCTGCAGATAGACCTTGTTGGTGGTTTCCATGACTATTCCTCCTCCTTGTGCTGCCGGTTCTTGCGGGTCAGAAAGCGCAGGGTGCCGTGCCCGATCGGCATGACCATGCCGCCGGCGATGATGACCATGCCGATATAGTCGAGCATCTTGCTGCGCGTCGCGCCGACCATGTAGAAATCGGGCGTGCCATAGAGCGCGTCCATGACCGCTCCCTTTTCGGCGGCAATGCGCAGATAGCTGCCGTCTTCCTGGATCAGGGAGACGAAGCTGGTCTGCCGTGCCGCCGGCCCCGAAGCGTGGCAGAAACTGCAGTCCCAGCGGTTGTCGAGCGTCCGGAAGTCATGGGTCACCTTCTCCGGGGTAATCATCCCCTGCAGGCGCAGGGTGTGATTTTCGGAGTCGAGATTGAACATCCGCAATTCGGCCAGCGAGATGTAGTTGTCTTCGTTGCGGTCGATCAGGCTCTGGATGCTCTTCCCGCCGGCCTGCTCCTTCAGTTCGGCAAAGGTCGCGAGCTTGCGGTCGCCCGTGAGGGAGCGCTTGATGATGTACATGGTGATGACGTTGTCCTGCGACGCAGTGTGGCAAGAGACGCACGGCAGCATGGCGATGTGCAGGTCGGCCTGGGGGAGCCACTCGGCATGCTTGAGCACCATGTCGAGATTGCCGTGGCACCCTTCGCACTGCCGGTTCATGTCGACGCCGGAGACCGCGGTTGCGCCGCGCGCCACGTGCGGGTTGTGGCAGTCGTTGCAGGTCGCATTGCCATGGTGGTTGCTGCCGGCATATTCGGCGCCGATGGCATCATGACAGTCCTGGCAGTTGGCTTTCGACGGCGTGGCGCCATCGTCGGGATGCTTGTCGGTCACCGACGCATGGCACTCCTGGCAGCCAACCTCGGCGTGCGCGGTGGTGTCGAAGGTGACGGGGTCGATCCGGAAGGTTTTCCCGACCGTGTCGGCATCGGCATGACACCCGAGGCAGTCGCTGTTTTCCACCGCCAGTGCGGCCAGCGGCAGGGCGAGCGTGAGGATCAGACAGGCCAGCCAGATGGTTCTTTTTGGTTGAGTTCGCATGGTCATTACCAGCCCTCCTGGAATTTTGGCCGCTCCCGGGCTCAGCGCAACAGGACCCTGAGGGAGACGGGTTTTTGGGTTGATAGATCGTTAAACAGCGCGCGAATGGCATGCATCGCGGAGAAGACCTGTGCGACCACGATAATGCCGCAATAGCCGAGGAAGAAGCGGATGGTCAGCCCGGGAACGCCGCTCATGAAGTCCGGTGTAGCGAGAGCGGCGATGCCCGTCGCGGTGAAGAGTGCCAGGCTGGCTACCCAGAGAAGAATGAGTGTGCGTCCGAGTTTCATGATCCCCTCACTTTCCGGAGTCCGCGTTTACTTGTCTGTCGCAGCTTCCGCTTGCGCTGGTGTTTCCTTCCCCTTGGCCAGCCCCTTGATCAGTCCGAAGGCGATCACGGCCACCGGCATGAGCTGGACGATGACGATCAGGGCGCACATCCCCAGAAAGGCCCAGACCAGAAACTGGCTGTTGTCCTGCCGCGCGCCGGCTTCCGCCATGGCTTGAGTGGTTGGGGCCAGCAGGAGTGCTCCCAGGGTGACGGCAATTCGTTTGGTGTTCATGTTCAGTTCCTTTCGTTGGCGTGTTCCGATTTGTGGGCAGGGCGGGTCAGCAGCCCTTTGATCAGATAGCCGACCAGCATCATGGCGGGCACGACCTGGATGGCGATGATGGCGGCGACAAAGGCGAAGAACAGGGTTTGCAGGGATCCGGAGCCGCGCGAAATGTCGCCGATAAAAGCGGCCAGCGCGGTGCCGGTGGCGACCACGACCAGGATCAGGGCGTTGATGGCGTTTGATTTCATGAGGAGCCTCCTTTGGCTGTGTTCCGGGTTGCCTTTTGTTAAGAGCAACCGGCATACCAAGGTGACGGGCCCCGATGTTTAAAAATTTTTCTATTGAAATCAGATAGTTGTGTATCTGGTGTGGATTTCGGGCAGATGTGGCCATTCTTGTTTTGCAGGAATTGTCCTGTCAGGCAGGAAGAATTCCTGCGCGACAGGAGTCCCTTTGGCGGTGATGTGACCATACTGGGCGGAAGCTCAGTGACTGGCGATCTGATAGTGATTGGTGATCTGATACTTCTTGAGAAGGGTGTACAAACGCGAGCGGGAAAGGCCGGAGAGTTCGCAGGCCTTGCGGATGTTATGGCCGGTCAGATTGATGAGGTTGTGCAGATACAGGTACTCGGCCCGGAAGAAGACATCCTCGCGCAGATCCCGCAGTTTCGGCAGGCTGGAGCTGCTGCTCGGAGTCTTTTCCTGGCGGATGATCAGGGAGCCGTCACGGACGCTGACGTCGACATCGGTCGACTTGATGCCGGGGAGTTCGATGCGGACCAGCAGGTTCTCGCCAACGTCGCTCATGTCAACCAGACGTGGCTGACTTGTCGCTGGTGCATTGGGAAGCTTGGGGTCTTTGGCTTGTGACGGGTCCATGACGAATCCGTGCCATCCGGCGGAATGGGGTTGTTACCCACTGAAGAAAGCAGAACTTGTGCCAACTCGTGACGCGAAGGTGAATCCATTAATATCAATGAGTTAAGAGGATATGTCGGATTTGTGCCGGTCCTGTCGAAGGAGATTATTCCTGCAAGGCAAGAATTTTCCAGCCGCCCGGGAGTAATGGAATGGATTTGAGGGTCTTGCGGATCGGCGGGTGGCGAGGTTTTTTCTCCATCGTCGGCAAAAATGGGTGTTTTTTGCATTTATAAACATCTTCCTCAGAAAAAAGACAGCTCTCCCACCGGGATTCCGCCGTGCATGTTCAAAT
>VEPG01000014.1 GCA_012026975.1 Desulfuromonas sp.
GTTCAATTTTCCGACTCATATCGCGGTCGCCCATGGCAAGCTCTACGTCACCGACACCATGACCGCACGAGGCCAGGCGCTCTCTACGACAACCGGTGACCACCTTGTTAATATTGGTAAGCGCGGCATGTTCATCGGTGATCTTTCGCGCCCGAAGGGGGTCGCGGTGGACAGCGAGGAAAACGTCTATGTGGTGGAGTCCTATTTCGATTATTTGTTGATCTATAACCGGCGCGGGCAGTTCTTGATGCCTTTGGGTGGGGTCGGCTTCAGCGCTGGACAGTTTCATCTACCTTCCGGCGTCTGGATCGATGCGCGGAATCGGGTATACGTGGCGGACATGATGAACAGCCGGGTGGCTGTGTTCCAGTTTCTTGGCGGAGGCAGCGAAAATGAGTGATTGGCGCGCACAGACCCTGCTCACGGTGTTTGCGCTGATGCTGCTGGGAGTCGTTGCTCCTGCCCACGCGGCGCGCACCTCCGATGTGCGCAATACATTGCACAATCTGTCGTCCTCCGGGCCGGGGACGGTCAAGGCGGCCGGGGAGAGCGAGATCTGTGTGTTCTGTCACACTCCACACGGTGCCGACACGTCGCAGACGCCGCTGTGGAATAAGACGCTGGCGGCCAAGACCTATACGGTCTACACGTCGAGTACGCTGGACGCGGAAACGATAAAGAACGCATCGCTGGACCAGCCGATGGGCAGTTCCAAGCTCTGCCTTTCCTGTCACGATGGCGCCATGGCACTGGGCAGCGTTCGTGTCCTGCGCGGCGTAAACAATCCGGCCACCATCAGCGTGGCGAATACCGGCACCGGCGGCATCATGCCTTCCGGCAGCGGCACGACCACCGGCTATACGCGCAACATCGGCGCTGGCGTTCTAGGGCAGACCACAGGTTTCGACCTGACCAATGACCACCCGATTTCGGTGACATACGATTCCGGGCTGGCCAGCCGGGACGGCGAATTGCGCGCGCCCGATGCCAGCCAGCAGTCGACGATCATGATCAATACGACGCATCCGCTGTTCGGCAAGCGGGCAGCCGGGCAGGCAGCGAACCGGCCGGTGCTGCCGCTGGAGCCTACCGGCGCGTCGGGCGCGGGACAAGTTCAATGCACCACCTGCCATGATCCACACATCAAGGGTGATGCGACGGATCTCAGCAACGAGGGCAATATCAAGTTCCTGCGCCGTCCCCGCGTCCAGACCGTACAGCCTACCTATGTCGATGGCCAAGCGGTGTATGGTGACAGCGGGAATATCATCTGTCTGGCCTGCCATGACAAGGGTCTGCAGGGGCTGGGTGGCAACTCATGGAACTACTCGGCGCACGCCAACAGCCAGGTGGCGACCCAGACCTATCGCGCGGCAGCGGCGAGCACACGGCAATTGCCGGCCACCATCCAGGTCTGGCAGGCCTCCTGCCTGAACTGCCACGATACCCACACGGTGACCGGATCGCGCCGCCTGCTTCGCGAGGGCACCGACGCCACGCCGGGTACTGCGCTGTACCTGGGTGGCTACAAGGCGGGCGGTAGTTCCGCGCTGGAGGAAACATGCTACCAGTGCCATCGCGATGCGGCGGGTAGCATTCTTTCGACGTCAACTTCGGTTCCCGATATTCGCACCGACTTCAACATTGTCAACGGCTATTACATGCCGATCACCTCGGCCAACCAGGATGCCGGCGGCGTCGAAATGCACGACCCGGGCAGCGGCAGGGCCGGCTTCAGCGACGGCTACGCCGGCAGTGGCCTGGTCAACGGCTTGCCCACAACCGGATCGAACTGTATCGCCGCCAGCAATGACAAATGCGGCGCGGACCTGATTGAACGTCGCTCGCTGCTGGGAACCACCGTCGCCAATCGTCATGTCGAGTGCACCGACTGTCACAATCCGCACCGGGTGGTGAAGTTCAAGCTGTTCTTCGGCAACGCCGGCAATCTGAGCGGATCGGGCGATACGCAGGGTGGGACGCACCAACATACCGACGATGCTGCCACTAATCCGCACACCAACGTCGCGTCCGGGGTGTTGCGAGGAACCTGGGGCGTCGAGCCGATCTACAGCAGCAATTCCTTTCATGCCTCAGCCAGCAACTACACGGTTCGCCGCGGCGACCCAGGTAGCGAAACGGTCAGCACAGCCATGCCGCTCAACAATGCCGGGGGCACGGTTGGCGGGACGGCCTTCAACGCCATGGACATCAAGGGCTTCGTCACCCGCGAATATCAGGTGTGCCTGAAGTGCCACTCCACCTACGGGTACACCACGCCGCCGAACCTGCGGTCTGCTGCGAGTCGTCGCGGCCTGACTCCGGCCGGTACGGTGGCGACGCCGGGCGCGGGCAATGCGCTGACCCAATACACCGACCAGGCCAAGGAGTTCCAGGCGCCCGATAGCCACGCAGATGAATCGACGGCGACGACCGCGGTCAATCTGGGCAACGATGCCGGGGCCATCGGTTACAACGGCAACAACCATCGCTCCTGGCATCCGGTGATGCGTTCCACAGGGCGGACGACCGCCAAGCGGGGTGGCATCAACGCAAGTACCTGGCGCGCTCCCTGGAGTAACGCTGTGGGCACACAGACCATGTATTGCACTGATTGCCACGGAAGCAACGTATCTAGCGACAGTTCGGTGATCCCGGATGGGACCAATACCGCGACCGGTGCGGGAAATCCCTGGGGGCCGCATGGATCGTCCAATCCGTTTATCTTAAAAGGTACTTGGACCAAGGATTCCGGCTCGCCCGATGCATCTACCGTCTTGTGCTTTAAGTGCCACAATCCCAATGAGTACAACAACAGCAGTGACTCGTCGGATTATACGTCTGGCTTCTGCTGCACCAGCCGACACAATATGCATAGCTACCATCTCAATAAGATTGGCAGAATTCATTGCACTTGGTGTCATGTGGCGGTTCCGCACGGTTGGAAAAACAAGGCACTACTGGTCAATCTGAACGATGTCGGAGAAGAAGCAGGCTTTGCTGCTGGCAGCAGCAAGGAAGTGGCAACGAGCGGCAGTGGCGATAATTACACAAAGGCTCCCTACTACCTTGAAGCCATGAACTAGATCCGGACTTTCGCGCGGGCGGGAGGCTGGTCGGACAGTAACTGCGGGACGG
>VEPG01000066.1:0-25771 GCA_012026975.1 Desulfuromonas sp.
GTCCGGGCGATGGTGATGATGTAGGGGCGGACTCCGTCCGCCCTGGGCGCACAGTAGTGCGTCCCTACACAAGGCAATAGAAAGAACCTAGCCAAAATGACAAAAGCATCCGAGTTTTTCAGCGCGGAGGAGCGGGAGCGGATCGAGGCGGCGGTGCGGGCGGTGGAACTGCGGACCAGCGGCGAGATCGTGCCGTTGGTCGTCGACGCCGCCTACACCTACCCGCGCGCCGAGATCCAGGGGGGCGGGCTACTGGCCCTGGCCATCGCGGCGAATCTCAGCTGGTGGCAGTTCGACGGTTCGCTGTGGATCTTCCTGGCGATCTTCCTGCTCGGCTACTGGCCGTGCCGGCTGCTGCTGCGCAGTTGCCCGCCCCTGCTGCGCCTGCTGCTCCACCCGGCCGAGGTCGACGCCGAGGTCGGGGAGCGAGCCAAGACCGCGTTTCTCGACCATGGCCTGCACCGCACCGTTGACGGGACCGGCATCCTCATCCTGATCTGCCTGTTCGAGCGCCGCGTCCAGATCCTGGCCGACCGCGGCATCCACGGCACCGTCACCCCGGACACCTGGCAGAAGGTTGCCGACATGGTCACCGTCGGCATCAGGGAAGGCCGCACCACCGAGGCCCTGTGCGCGGCGATCGCCCACTGCGGCGATCTGCTTGCCGAGAAATTCCCGCCGCGGGCCGATGACCGGGATGAATTGCCGAATTTGATCACCTGAAAAGCAGAGAAATAGCGAGTTAGCAAGTAGAAAAAACTATCTCGCCATTTCGCCACCTCACTACCTCGCTAGTCGTTCACAGTATCACCGGCAATTGCCGATCGATCCGCACCTCTTCCCGCGTCACCAACGTTTGGTAGGCCAGGGCCTCGACTCCACCCGCTACCGCCGCGCGCAGCAGCCGCCCGTACTCAGGGTCGATGGCGTCGGCGGGGGTGAAGGTTTCCGCCTCGCCGCGCTGCACCAGGAAGAGCACCGCCGTCCGCCACCCCTCCCCTTTCGCCCGCAGCAGTTCACGCAGGTGCTTCTGGCCGCGCTCGGTCACCGCGTCCGGGAAACAGGCCACCCTTTCCTCGCAGCAGAGGGTGACGTTCTTCACCTCCAGCAGGGTGCGCTCGGCGCCACGCTCCACCAGAAAATCGAAGCGGCTGATCCCCCACGGGAACTCGGGACGCACCGCACCCCCGGCCAATCCGGCAATCACTCCGCCGCGCAGACCCTCCTCCACCACCCGGTTGGCGCGCTGGGTGTTGACATCGGCCCAATGGCCGGCGACCTCGACCAGTTCCCACGTGTAGGGGAGCTTGCGCGCCGGGTTGGCGCTGGTCGACAGCAACACGCGGTGCCCCGGCACGGCGCACTGCTTCATGCTGCCGGTATTCGGCGTATGTGCAGTCACCACCCGGCCGTCATTCAATTCGACCTCGGCAAAGAAGCGTTGGTAGCGGCGCAGCAGGCGGCCTTCGTACAAAGTTTGCGGCAATTGCATGGGGATCCTCCAGGCAGCTTCGCAAGCAGTCTACCCGTATCGTTCTTCTTGAACAATCAGCAACACCGCGCTATCGTCGTACCCTGCTCTCTACGCAGCAGTATATTCGCGTGTTTGTCATGAGGTAGCCGTGGCCCTGATTACTCTGCGCAATATCACCCTGGCCTTTGGCGGGCCGCCGCTGTTCGACGGCGTCAACCTGCAGATCGAGCCGGGGGAGCGCCTGTGCCTGCTGGGGCGCAACGGCACCGGCAAGTCGACCCTGCTCAGACTGATCGCCGGGGAACTGCCGCCCGACAGCGGCGAGATCCATCGCCAGCAGGGGCTCAAAGTGGCGCTGGTCGCTCAGGAGGTGCCGCTGGAACTGACCGGCACGGTCTTCGATATCGTCGCCGCCGGCATGGGCGATGCCGCCGGACTGCTGGCCAGCTACCACCAGGTCGCCCACCGCCTGGCCGTGGAGGGGGGCGCCCCCCTGCTGCTTGAGCTGGAAAAGCTGCAGCATCGCATGGAAGAGAGCGACGCCTGGAGTCTGCACCAGGAGGTGGAGCGAGTCCTGAACCGGCTGAGTCTGGATGCCGACGCGGAATTTTCCGCACTCTCCGGCGGCACCAAGCGGCGGGTGCTGCTGGCCCGCACCCTGGTGGCGGCCCCCGACATCCTCCTGCTCGACGAGCCGACCAACCACCTTGACATCGACACCATTCTCTGGCTGGAGGAGTTCCTCGGCAAGAGCATCAAGACACTGGTTTTCGTCACCCACGACCGGGCCTTCGCCCGGCGGCTGGCGAACCGGGTGGCGGAGCTGGACCGCGGCCGGCTGTTCGCCTTCGATTGCAGCTACGACCAGTTCGTCGAACGGCGCGAGGCACTGCTCGAAGCGGAAGTGACCCGCATGGCGCTGTTCGACAAGAAGCTGGCCCAGGAAGAGGCGTGGATCCGCCAGGGGATCAAGGCTCGCCGCACCCGCAACGAGGGACGGGTGCGCGCCTTGAAGAAGCTGCGCGAGGAGTACCGTCAGCGCCGCGAGAGGCAGGGCGCCGCCAGGATCCAGCTGCAGGAAGCGGAACGCTCCGGGGCGCTGGTGGCGGAAGTCGACCGGATCACCTATGCCTGGGACGGCAAGCCGCTGATCCGCGATTTTTCCACCACCATCCTGCGCGGCGACCGGATCGGCATCATCGGCCCGAACGGCTCGGGAAAGACCACTTTGCTGCGCCTGCTCCTCGGCGAGCTTGCGCCGCAGTCGGGCCAGGTGCGCCTCGGCACCCGCCGCGAGGTGCTGTACTTCGACCAACTGCGCGAACAGCTCGATCTGCAGGCCACCGTGCAGGAAAACATCGGCGAGGGGAACGATACCGTCGTCATCAACGGCAAGCCGCGCCACGTCATCGGCTATCTGCAGGACTTCCTCTTCTCGCCGGAGCGGGCGCGCACCCCGGTGCACATCCTCTCCGGCGGCGAGCGCAACCGACTGCTGCTGGCCAAGCTCTTCACCAAACCGGCCAACGTACTGGTCATGGACGAACCGACCAACGACCTCGACGCCGAGACGCTGGAACTACTGGAGGATCTGCTGCTCGACTATGCCGGCACCCTGCTGCTGGTCAGCCACGACCGCGACTTCCTCAACAGCGTGGTCACCAGCACTCTGGTACTGGGTGACGACGGGACGGTGGGCGAATTCGTCGGCGGCTATGACGACTGGCTGCGGCAGACGCAGGCACAGGCGCCGGCCGCCCCGACCGCCAGAAAAGCCTCGCCCGAACCGCAGCGCCCGCAGAAGGAGCGCCCCCGCAAGTTGTCCTTCAAGGAGAGCCAGGATCTGGCCGCGCTGCCGGAGCGCATTGCCGCCCTGGAGGAGGAGCAGGCCGCGATCCTGGCGACCCTGGCCGACCCGGAATTCTACAAAGGGGCCGGTACCGAGGTAACCCGCCTCAACAGCCGTCTGCCGGAACTTGAGGAGGAACTGGCGGCAGTCTATGCCCGCTGGGAGGAGCTGGAGGCGCTGGCGGAAAGTCTAAAAAATTGACTCCCGCGCAGTATCTCCTTAGACTTGCGGCGTTCTCAAAACCCTTTTCATCCACCCGGCCGCCATGGACAGTTCCGCCCCGATGACCGACCTCGCCCCCCTGCATCCCGACGCGGTGCGCATCCTCCCCCTGGGGGGGCTCGGCGAAATCGGCCTCAACCTGATGGCCGTCGAGAGCCGCGGCGCGATCGTGCTGCTCGACTGCGGGCTGATGTTCCCCGAAGCCTACATGTTCGGCATCGACCTGGTGGTCCCTGACATCTCCGCCCTGGCCGGACGCACCGGGGAGATCCGCGGCTTGCTGCTGACCCACGGCCACGAGGATCACATCGGCGCCATCCCCTTTCTGCTCAAGGAACTGGGCAACCCGCCGATCTATGGCACCGCCCTGACGCTGGGACTGCTGCGCACCAAACTCGAAGAGCACGGCCTCGCCGGCAAGGCCCGCCTGGAAACGGTCCAGCCGCGCCAGTCGCTCGAACTGGGGCCGTTCGAGGTGGAATTCTTCCGCGTCGCCCATTCGATCGTCGACGGCTGCGGCCTGGCGTTGCGCACCCCGGCGGGGTTGATCGTGCACACCGGCGATTTCAAGCTCGATCCGACCCCGGTCGATGGCCAGACCACCGATCTCGGCCGGCTGGCGGCCTACGGCGAGGAAGGCGTCCTGCTGCTGATGGCCGATTCGACCAACGTCGAGCGCCCCGGCCAGACCCTGTCGGAGCGCACCGTCGGCGAGGCGCTTTTCGATATCGTCCCGCGCAGCTCGGGGATGATCTTCGTCGCCACCTTCTCCTCCAACATCCACCGCATCCAGCAGATCTGCGATGCCGCCCTCGCCGCCGGCCGCTCCGTGCTGGTCAGCGGCCGGAGCATGGTGGGAAACATCGCCATTGCCCGCCAGCTCGGCTACCTGCGCGTCCCCGACGAGCTGTTCATCGACCTGCGCCGGATGCGCGAACTGCCGCGCGAGCAGGTGCTGGTCCTGACCACCGGCAGCCAAGGGGAGCCGCTCAGCTCGCTGACCCGCGTTGCCATGGCCGACCACAAGCAGCTCGAACTGCTCCCGGGCGACACGGTGATCCTCTCCGCCAAGTTCATCCCCGGCAATGAGCGGGCGATCACCGACCTGATCAACCACCTCTGCCGGCGCGGCGCCGAAGTCCATTACGAGACGACCAGCGAGATCCACGTCTCTGGCCACGCCAGTCAGGACGAGTTGAAGACCGTGCACAGCCTGGTGAAGCCGCACTACTTCGTGCCGGTGCACGGCGAATATCGCCACCTGGCGCATCACGCCCGCCTGGCCCGGAACATGGGGATGCCTCCCGAGCGGGTGCTGGTCATCGAAAACGGCCAGCCGCTGGTGCTCTCGCCGAATGGCCATCGCCTCGAGGCCCGGGTCGATACCGGCCGGGTTTTCGTCGACGGCAAAGGGGTCGGCGACATCGGCGAGATGGAACTGCGCGACCGGCGGCACCTGGCCAACCACGGGCTGGTGCTGGTCTTCATGGCCCTCAACCAGGCCACCGGCGAAATCGTCACCGGGCCGGAAATTGTCACTCGCGGCTTCGTGCTGGAAATGGACGGCCAATCGCTGCTCGAGGATGCACTCGAGCTGGTGCGCGGCATCCTCGCCGATCACAGCCGCGAAGCGGTGGCCGGCTGGGAGGAACTGCGCGTCGAAGTACGCAAGGCGCTGCACCGCTTCTTCAACCGGACCATGGACCGCCGCCCCCTGATCATCCCCTTCATCATGGAGTTATAGCTTTCATGCTTTACTCGGCACTCAGTCCTCGGCACACCACACTATGACCTTCTTCGACGCCATCCTCCTCGGCATCGTCCAGGGGATCACCGAATTCCTGCCGATCTCCTCCGATGGGCACCTGGCCATCGTCCAGCATTACCTGCCGAACTTCGAGCAGCCGGGGCTGCTCTTCGACGTTATGCTGCACGTCGGCACCCTGGGGGCCATCCTCCTCTATTTCCAGCGCGACGTCGGCCGCCTGCTGGCCGCTCTCTGGCGCCGGACGACCGAAGCCCGCCGCGACCGACGCCTGCTGTTTCTGATCGTGGTTGCCTCGGTGCCGACCGCCATCATCGGCCTGGCGCTCAAGCACTCCGTGGAGCGTTGGATGGAGAACATGCTGGTGGTCGGTTCGATGCTGATCCTGACCGGCACCCTGGTGTTCGTCGGGGAACGCTACCGCCGCGGCGGCCGGCGCACTGAGGTGGCACTGACCGCGACCGACGCCGTGCTGACCGGCATTGCCCAGGGTCTGGCCGTGCTCCCCGGCCTGTCGCGCTCCGGGTCGCCCATCGCCACGCTGCTCTTCCGCGGCGTCGACGGCGAAACCGCCGCGCGCTTTTCGTTCCTCATGGCGATCCCGGCCGTCGGCGGCGCCGCCCTGCTCTCCCTGAAAGATCTGGAAACGCTGCCGACGGGCGACCTCCCGGTCTATCTGGCCGGCACCGCCGTGGCCTTTGTCGTCGGATTGTTCGCCATTCGCCTGTTGCTCGACGTCATCCGCCGCCAGCGCCTGGTCTGGTTCGCGATCTATTGCTGGCTGATCGGCGGCGCCCTGCTCATTATCACGCTTTGACCCTGAAACGCATTCGCGTTAACATGATGCAATTTACTTTTCACGGCGAACCATGAGCGACGAAACACGCAAACCCTTCCTCGGCGAACATCTCAAAAAGGAGATTCTCGGCCTGATGTGGCTGACGGTCGGGATCTTCCTGCTGCTCAGCCTGGCGTCGTTCCACAGCGGCGACCCGTCCTTCAACAACAATCTCGAACCGGGCGCCATCCATAATATCTGCGGAAAGGTCGGCGCTTATGTCGCCGATCTCTTTTTCCAGATCTTCGGCCTGCCGGCGCTGCTGATCCCGTTTGCCAGCCTGCTCGCCGCCTGGCGCCTGCTCAAGTTCCGCGACCTGCACCCGCGCTTTTACAAGCTGCTGGCGTTTCTCGCTCTGATTGCCACCCTGGCCGGGTTGATCGCCCTGAAATTCGACCAGGTCGACTGGTTCGGCCAGACCATCGTGCGCGCCGGCGGCGTGATCGGCGACTTCCTGGCCGACACCCTGAAAAGCTGGTTCAACACCATTGGCGCCGCCCTCTTCCTCTTCATCGGCCTGATCGTCTCGCTGATCCTGGTGGCGCGTTTCTCCATGGTGCTCTTCCTCGAGGGACAATTCGGCCGGGTCAGCGACCGGTTGGAACGCTACCGCGAAGCCCGCGCCGCAAAACGCGAGTTCGAGGAGCAGGCCAAGCCCGACAAGGAGCGCGGGCTGGTGATCCATGCCCCGCAGCCACGACCGGCAGCCGCCGCGGTGCTCGATCCGCCCGACAAGAAAGCCCGCGGCAAAAAGGGGAAGGACGAGATCGCCCAGGAAACTTTCGAATTCATCGCGCCCTCCGGCACTTATCACCCGCCGCCGATTTCCCTGCTCGACCACGACGGCGAAAAAGTCAAACCGGTCGACAAGGACGCCCTGATGATGAACGCCCGCCTGCTGGAGAAGAAACTCCTGGACTTCAGCGTCGAGGGGGAAGTCTCCGAGGTCAAGCCGGGGCCGGTGGTGACCATGTACGAATTCGCCCCGGCGCCGGGGGTCAAGGTCAGCAAGATCGCCGGGCTCTCCGACGACCTGTCGATGGCGCTCAAGGCCCAGTCGATCCGCATCGTCGCGCCGATCCCCGGTCGCGGCGTGGTCGGCATCGAAATTCCCAACCGCGATCGCGAAACGGTCTGGCTCAAGGAGATCATTGCCGCCGACGAGTTCCAGAAGGGCGGTGGGCGCCTGCCGCTGGCCCTGGGGAAGGACATCTTTGGGCACACCGTGGTCGGCGATCTGGCACGCATGCCGCATCTGTTGGTCGCCGGCGCCACCGGCACCGGCAAATCGGTGTCGATCAACGCCATGATCCTGTCGCTCCTTTACCGCTCCGACCCGCGCAACGTGCGGTTGATCATGATCGACCCGAAGATGCTCGAACTGTCGATGTATGACGGCATTCCCCACTTGCTCCTGCCGGTGGTGACCAACCCGAAGAAGGCCACGCTGGCCCTCAACTGGGCGGTGCGCGAGATGGAGCGCCGCTACAAGCTGATGGCCGACAAGGGGGTGCGCAACATCGACGGCTACAACCGCAAGCTGGCCAAGGAGGCGGAGGAGCCGAAAGGAAAACGCGGGGCCACCCTCTTCGACGACGATCTCGGCGAAGACGCGTTGCCGGAAATCGAGACGATCGAGGAGGGGACACTGGAACACGGCCACCTGCCGTACATCGTGGTCATCGTCGACGAACTGGCCGACCTGATGATGGTTGCGGGGCGCGAGGGCGAGGAATCGATCGCCCGCCTGGCGCAGATGGCGCGCGCCGCCGGCATCCACCTGATCCTGGCCACCCAGCGGCCGAGCGTCGACGTCATCACCGGCCTGATCAAGGCCAACCTGCCGACGCGCATCTCCTTCCGGGTCTTCTCGCGCATCGATTCGCGCACCATCCTCGACTCGATGGGCGCCGAGGCACTGCTCGGCAACGGCGACATGCTCTTCATCCCCCCCGGCAGCGGCGTGCTGCAGCGCGTCCACGGTGCCTTCGTCTCGGAGATCGAGGTGCAGCGCGTGGTCGACTTCCTCAAGAAGCAGGGGAGCCCGGACTACGACAAGTCGATCCTCGAAGCGCCGGCAACGCGCGGCGGCGGCAGCGGCGACGAGGATGAGGAGGGCTACGACGAGAAGTGGGCCGACGCGCTGGCGATCATCGCCGAGACCCGCCAGGCATCGATCTCGATGCTGCAGCGCCGCCTGCGCCTCGGCTACAACCGGGCCGCGCGGATGATCGAGAAGATGGAGGCCGAGGGGATCGTCGGGCCGTCGGATGGCACCAGCCGGCCGAGAGAAGTTTTCATTCCGCGGATGAATTCGGAATAATTCCTTTAGTAAACGATCATTAACGAAATCATATTAATTTTCATTGACAATTGTGGTTCGCTTGTTTTAGCATCCCCCTGCTTCAAAGGGATGGGTGTTCTACGCGTTGCCAAACCTGTCGCGAGGCAGGGACGGAAAGCCACGGATCTCGTTGAGACAGCCGGGTTGCATGTGAATGCAGCCCGGCTTTTTTGTTTTGATGACTGCAATGTTATGCCAAACCTGTTGTGAGGCGGGGACGGAAAGCCACGGGTCTCATTGAGACGGCCGGGTTGCATGCATATGCAATCCGGCCTTTTTTTGTTCCGTCAAATTTCTTCATGAGTCCACGCCGTGGAGAGTTTGGCTGGATGTGCCGGCACTGGGCCGGCGTGCAACGGAACGTCCCGAAGGAAAGGGGGTGAACAAGGGTCCGCCTGGCTTGAAAGGTTCCATCAACAAAACCATCTGGCATGCAATGAACTATGAAAAGGAGAAATTGGACATGAACCGCAAAAGCGTCATTCTCGCAATCGCCTTGCTGGGGGCAACGGTCTTCACGGTCAGTGCTGCTGTCCCTCCGCCGCCGGTCAATCAGTATCTCGGCATCCCCGACACGGTCTTCAACCAGATGACGGAAACGGCGTGCCGCAGCTGCCACAATCAGAACCCGCCGATTGCCGCAGTGGATCCGACCTACCTGCCGGACCGCCATCACCTGCTCGTCGACACGCTCATCCCCACCCCCAATGCCGTCCCGTACCCTGGGGATTGGGACAGTGACGGGATAAATGACTACACCTGCTATAGCTGCCATACCGCAACCTGGGATCCGGTCAGCATGTCGTATGTCCTGGACCCGAACTTCCGCGACTGCACGGTCTGCCACCAGCAGACCGGAACCAGCGGCGGCACCGTCCACCATCGCACGGCATTGGCTCAGACCGGCGACTGTGCCGCCTGCCACGGTTCCTTCGTCGACAAGGGGCTGCTCGACCCTAACCGCAACGGGATTATCGCCGCGCTGGACAAGACCGATGATACCAATAACGACGGCATCGCCGATGGTGGCTGGATCCCGTCCTACCAGGGCAGTCTGGTCACCCCCTGGCCCAGCAAAAAGCCGGCGAACGGGCTTGGTGGGCCGGGCACAGGCGTCAAAGATTCCCGCCTCAGCAACGCCTTCGGTGAGAAGCAGGGCAGCTGCAAGTACTGCCACAGCAACCGTACCGGCGTCGAGGGGCAGCCTGTGTCGGAAAACTCCGGGCCTTTCGCCCCGGTCATGGTCTACACCAATTCCGAAACCCATCATACCACGGGTTTCTTCGATCAAGCCCTCACCAAATGTCAGTGGTGCCATACAGATTTCCAGTCGAACCCTGCTCTCAAATCCCCCACACCCTCGATCCGCACCTGCGAGATCTGCCATGGCATCCCGTCGCTGCACAACATCCAGGAGGACTCAGCCAGCCCCGGGACCAACTCCACCAACATCACGCCGGGGGCCGAACTGGCCGGCTACGGCCATATCGGGGCCGATTCGGACTGCAAGGGCTGCCACGGCTTCGACAGCACCACCACCTCCGCCGCCCCTTCCAGCGGCCCGGTGATCCCCGCGCTGTACTACCTGAGCGCTTCCAGCGTCCAGGCCGGCGCCGCCATCGAGTTGACCGGCACCGCCTTCATCAACCAGATTCAGAACCCGCTGACCGGCACTTATGACAGGACGGTCACGTCGGACGTGGTCCTGACCAATGCGGCGGGCGCGCAGCTCGTGCTGGCTCCGGTCAACGTCTTCAGCAATGCCATTCAGGTCGTACTTCCGGCCGACCTGCCGGCCGGCAACTACACGATCGCGGCAAAAAAAGGGCCGAAACTGAGCAACCCGCTGAACCTGACGGTGACTCCGAAGCTGAGCGTTGCCTCGGCCACCGTCAGCTCCAACGTGGTGACGATCAACGGCTCGGGCTTCTCGTCCTACCTGAACGCGGCTGATTCCAGCACCAGCGTCACCGCGACGATCGCGACCCAGACCGTGAATGGCGTGATCCAGAGTTGGACCGACACCAAGATCGTGGCGAAATTCGCAGCCACTCCGTCGCTCGTCAATGTCAATACTGTGTTCGGTTCCAAAGCGAACATTCCCGTCTCGGGGTCGAGCGTTACCCCGCCGACCAAACCTGGCAAGGGTGGCGGGAAGAAATAAACAGCCGCGGACGTTAGTGTAAATCGCGGCATTTCGCAGCCCAGCGATGGCAGGGAACCGGCCTTGCGCCGGTTCCCTGCCTCTTCGCCCATGAACCGCTGCTCTCGCCACGGCGTTTTCGCCTGGCGGAGAGCCCTTGGAGGAGATGAACAGATGAAAGGCCTGCGCCGGACAATTCTGGCAATTCTCACGATCTTGACCATTCTGGCGCCACTTCATGCCGTCGCCGCGGAGAAGCGCGTCATTATCGGTTTTCATGGACGGCCCGGCCCGGCAGAACACGCCTTGCTCCAAGGCGTTGGCGGCAAGATCAAGCACCAGTTCAACTCAATCCAGGCGACAGCTGCCTTGGTTCCGGAAGAGGCCCTGGCCACCCTCAGGGGCAACGCCAAGGTCGCCTATGTCGAAGAGGACGCACCTATCACCCTGGTGGAAACCCTGAGCGGCAACACCGAGCAGGACAATTCCTGGGGGGTGGCGCGGGTCGGCGCCCTGGCGCTGCATGCGCAGGGGAGCTTCGGACAGGGGGTAAGGATCGCCACCCTCGACACCGGCATCGATGCTGCCCATCCGGAACTGGCGGCCAGCTACCGGGGCGGCGTCAACCTGATCGACCCGGCGGCGCCGCCGCTGGATGACAGCTGGAACGGTCATGGCACCCACGTGGCGGGAATCCTGGCCGCCGCTAACAACAATATTGGCGTTGTGGGCATCGCCCCGGCGGCGGAGCTTTATGCGGTCAAAGTTACGGACGGGAGTGGCTTCGGTACCGTCAGCGACCTGATTGCCGGACTGGAGTGGGCGATCGCCAACCAGATTGACATTGCCAACATCAGCCTCGGCACCAGCGTCTCGTCGCTGGCCCTCGAGCAGGCCTGTCAGGCGGCCGACCAGGCGGGAGTCCTGCTGGTGGCCGCCGCCGGGAACACCAGGAACACAGGCGGTGCCGTCCTCTATCCGGCCGCCTACGCGCAGGTCATCGCCGTTTCGGCGACGGCCCCGGACAATTCCGCGGTGTATGTTTCGGCGCTCGGGCCGCAGATCGAGCTGGCAGCGCCCGGGGGGGAGATCTACTCGACGGTTCCCGGCGGGGGCTATGCCGTCCTGACCGGAACCTCCCAAGCCGCTCCCCATGTGACCGGAGTGGCCGCACTGCTGCTGGCGGCCGGTTTGCAGGATCTGGACGGCAATGGCGCCGCCGACCACCGCGATCTCCGGCTACAACTGCAGCAGACCGCCCTGGACCTGGGTGACCCTGGCGTGGACGCCGTCTTCGGTCATGGGCTGGTGCAGGCTGTCGCCGCACCGCAGGTCAATATGCGCTTGACCCGCTTCAAGGGAAGCATCGGGCAGAGCATCCAGGAGGTCAGTCTCCCGGCGGGACGCTACGAAGTCCAAATCGCCAACACCAGCCTTTACCGGATCGAAACCAAGGTATCGGACCAGACCGGCTACCGGCCCGATCTCTCCGGAAGCGTGGTTTTTCGGCCGAAAACCCCGACCGGGATAATCCTCCCGCTCGCTGGCGGCGTGGGGCTGCTTGAGGTGCGCTTGATCCCTGATGGCCCGGCCAACGGCTTTGCCGACATTGTCATCCGCAGCTACTGAGAAAGCTCGAGAACAAGCAATGGACAGATTCACCGCGTTTTCGCTGGCCGCACTGCTGACCTGCAGTCTGACGGCCCCCCCGGCCGTCGCCGGAGCCGAAGAGGTGGCCGGCAGGGTGGCCGTAGCCAAGGTCAACGGCAAGGTTCTTTACCAGGACCAGTTGCAGCCGATCGTCAAGGCCCGGCAAAAACAGCTGTCGCCTCGCGGATCCGCCAGACCCGAGGGGGAACAGGCTGTACAAAGACGCGCCGTCGAACAGCTGATCGACGTCGAGCTGATCACCCAGCAGGCCCGCAACCTGAAAGTCGCGGACCTGGAAGCCAAGGTTGACGCCAGGATCGCCGAACTGAAGCAGGCGCAACCGGCGGCCTTCAACGAAATGTCCGAGACGGAGCTCCGCGCACTCCTGCTGGACGAGTTTCGCGTGGAGGCCTATCTGCGGGAGCAGGGCGTGGCCCATCCGGTGATCCCCGAAGCCGAAATTCGCGCATTTTATGACCAGGGCCAGGAGAGTTTTCGCCGGGAGGAGGCGGTTCACCTGCGCCACCTCACCATCCAGTTGCTCGTCAACGCCACGGCCGAGAAGAGAGCCGCTGCCAGGGAAACCCTGCAGAGGGCCCGGCAGCGGATTCTTGCGGGCGCAACCTTCGAGAGCATCGCGGAGGAGACCCTGCGCGACCCCGACGGGTTCCAGGGCGACCTCGGGATGCTCACCCGCCGCGACATGCCGGAACCGATCGCCGCCGCGGCCTTTGTCCTGCCCCCCGGCAAGCCCAGCGAGGTCATCGACACTCCGTCCGGGGTACACCTCGTGAACGTGCTTGAGCGGCAGCCGGCAGGGATCGCGCCTTACGAGGAAGTGAAGGACTTTATCCGCAAGTACCTGCAGGAAGGGCGCAGCCGCCAGGCGTATCAACAGCTGGTGAAGGGTTTGCGACAGCAGGCCGAGATCCAGCTCCTGCCGGGACCCGGTTGAGATCTTGACCATATAATTCTATATCCGGTGCCACGGTTGGGCTGCAAGCTAGTGGTTACAAGCACGCAAGGGAGGAATGAGATGAGACGTCAATATGGGTTTACATCCTGGCCATGGTCCCTGCTGATCATGCTGGCGCTGTTGGCCGCCATCCCCGTGGAAACCCGAGCCTGGGATGCCACGACGGCGGCGTCAACGGTGACCGCAGCCACAGTCAACACGACGACGACCGCCACGACCACTACCACGATCGATTGTTCCCTCTGCCACCAGGGGACGACCCTGGAAAATCACCATTCGACCGGCTACTTCACCAACGGCCAGTGCAACTACTGCCACGGTGCGGTGACGACGACCGGCGACTGCAACAGTTGTCATGCCCTTGGCCTGACCAACAAGCACCATGCTTCGACATTCTCCTCGGCGGGGAACTGCGAACAGTGCCACAACAACGTCGGCGACTACACCACCTGCTTTAACTGCCACTATGGCAAGACCCGCACCAGGCACCACGATTTCGCCAAGGCGATGGGCTTCACCTGCAAGCAGTGTCATTCAACCATCGTACAGCAAACGCCGGGAGACTGCGGCGCCTGCCACACCACGCCGGTGCGCCAGCGCCACCACAACCTGGGACAGTCCTGCAGTAGCTGCCACACCGCGTATGTGCCGCCGCCACAGGGCTGCAAGAGCCTGGGCTGCCACCAGGCGAGTACGGGCGACGCACACCACCTGCAGACCAACCCGGCATTCACCACCTGCTTCGGCTGCCATCCGTTTGTCTGGGATCCGCTGACGTCTTCATACAAGACCCAGCTCCCGACCGTCACCGACTGCCAGAGCTGCCATGAAACCCGGGTCCAGCCGGGGGTGCCGATCGGTGACGTGCATCACGCTACCCTCACGGCCCTGAACAATCCCTGCAGCGCCTGCCACCAGGGGATCTCCCCGGTGCCAACCTGCACCAGTTGCCACGGCACCGATCCGGTGACCATCCACCACAGTTCTCAGCTCTACCAGCAAGGGGTCTGTCTGGTCTGCCATGTCGGGGCGGATGCACAGAATGTCCCCTGTGCCACCTGTCATGCCGACCCACCCCATCACCTGCAGCCGCAAGCCTACGCCGGCGACTGCGCGTACTGCCATACCACTATCGTCAACGACGGCGCGAGCTGCAGCCTCTGCCATACCGCCCCCATCGCCGACACGCACCATGGCCCCCCGCTGGACAGCGTCGGCGGCGACTGCTCGGTCTGCCACGAGTCGGTGAGCAACCCTACGACATGTGCCAATTGCCACGCCGCGAATCCGCACCACACCACGGCCATGTCCACCGGTGGCGATTGCGCCTATTGTCACAAGGTTCCGGCCGCGGCTGCCGACCGGCCCATGCAGGCCGCCTGCCGCGAATGCCACGGCACCAACACGCATGACAAAGGGGGCCCCATTCAGGATTACGGCGCCTGCGCCGCCTGTCACAACACCACCCCCTTCCATCCGAAACCGGCCAGCATCCCCGGCTATACCGGCTACGGCGCCGGGAAGAAGAAGTTCAACCTGTTCTGGGCGCTCTATGCCAAGGAAGAAGGCCCGGGGGAAAACCTGTCCCCCAACGGCGACGACATGAACGATGAGGGCGGACTCAAGATCAAGTCCCAGCAGCTCACCTTTAACAAGGTGCAAATCTCGCACGCCGGGCAGACCTATACTGTCCCCTCCTTCGATGCAACCGCGCCGGTCTCCCTCACCACCTGTACCCGCTGCCACGCCGGCAAGTCGAGCCTGGTCAGCTGTACCAATACCAAGTGGCTGGATCACCGGACCCAGAACCGGGTGGACCTGGCCACCTACCAGTTGGCCGAAACCACCTATCTGGGTTCCCTGTGCACTTCCGCGGCGAGCGGGTCATCGTGCACCGTGGTAACGACCGGCACCTACCTGGAAGCAGAAAGCTATACCGGCCTCGGTACCAACTTCTCCGTTCAGTCGAGCACCTCCGCCAACGGCGGCAGATATCTCAAAGCGACGGTCACCAGTACCTCGGCGACCTCAGGCACGCCGGCCAACTTCGTCCTCAAGTTCCCGGAGACCGGCACTTACTATCTGTGGTTCCGCGGGAACGACCAGCGCAACAGCGCGTACAACTCGCTCTGGTACGGCCTCGACGGTACCCGGGTGGGCGACATCCAGACCCCGGCCACCGATTCGAACTGGCGCTGGGTGAACGCCCGCGCCGCCAACGGCCCCTCGGTGGCGGCCATCACCATCACCACCACCGGCAGCCACACGCTCAACGTCTGGGCGCGGGAAGCCAACTTCCAGCTTGACGGCATCTACCTCACCAAGGCCAACACCACCATCCCCGGCGGCACCACAGGTACCATTCCCACCGGGGCGACCGTCATCAACCCGGCCGAATGCACCACCACCACCGCCGTCACAATATCTGGCGGCACCTCGACAACGACTACGACCGGGAACACGACGGGCACAACCACAACCACCACTCCGACCAATCTGGCGCTCAACAAATTCGCCAGCGCTACCCGCTACGAGAGCGGCTACGAGGCCTCCAAGGCGGTAGATGGCAGCACCAGCAGCTACTGGTGGGCCAAGAGCACATCGACCCACTCCATCAAGATCGATCTGGGGAATTCGACCAGCATTGCCAAGGTGAGCATCGCCTGGGGGTCCTACTACGCCAAAAGTTACCAGGTGGAGGTGTCGGCGGACGGCAGCAGCTGGACGCAGGTTGCTTCAACCACCAGCGGCAACGGCGGTACTCCCGAGCACAACTTCACCGCTCGCACGGCCAGGTATGTGCGGGTCGTCTGCTCGAATGCCAGTTCGTCCAACGGCTACGTCATCAAGGAACTGAGTGTCTTCGCATCCAGTACAACGACCACCATTCCGACCAACCTGGCACTCAACAAGACCGCCAGTGCCACTCGCTACGAGAGCGGCTACGAGGCCGCCAAGGCGGTGGACGGCAGCACGAGCAGCTACTGGTGGGCCAAGAGCACGTCGACCCACTCCATCAAGGTCGATCTGGGGAGTTCGACCAGCATTGCCAAGGTGAGCATCGCCTGGGGGTCCTACTACGCCAAGAGTTACCAGGTGGAGGTGTCGACGGACGGCAGCAACTGGACGCAGGTTGCTTCAACCACCAGCGGCAGCGGCGGTACTCCCGAGCACAGCTTCACCGCCCGCACGGTCAGGTATGTGCGGGTCGTCTGCTCGAATGCCAGTTCGTCCAACGGCTACGTGATCAAGGAATTAAGCGTATTCCAGTAACCGTTCATCTCGCGGTCGGAGCTGTATCGCCCCGACCGCGTCAGGAGAATCCTATGAAAACCTATTGTCTGAGTTTGCTGATCTCGCTTATGACCGTTGCGGCCATCGCGCCTCCTGCCTATGCTTTGACCGTCTGTCAGGACACCTGCAACAGCCAGTACTACAATACGGTCAACACCCTGTGGCAGACCCCGCGCCCGACGACGACCGCCCCGACCACCTATCGGCAGCAGGTCATGGCCGCCCTGAACACGTTGAATCAGTGCATGGCCGCCTGCACCACGAGTACGAGCCCAACCGAGCCGACGCCAACACCCGCGCCGGCCCCGACCCCAACCCCGGCAAAAGGGAAAAAATAGGCTGGTCAAGTGCCTTGACGATTATTGCGCGGCATGGATGAGCAGGGAGAACGAGACTGAGGTGCATATCAGGCCGGCGGACGGTATCTGTCGACCAAGGGAAGCGTTCATCACGAGGAGGAACTCTGGGGAGAGGAAAAGTTCGGAACCGGGGACGCAGCAAGTTTGCAGCCAATAATGAGTCAGCAAATCAACAGAAACGGGGGGGGCATTTTCTGCCACCCCCGTTTCTGTGTCGGCAGCAAACATTGGCGGTTTGAAAAACCTTTCACCGATGTTAACATTGTTTCCCTGCCAAGCGAAATCGGAGCCCCATGAATCAAATGCAGCTCAAAGCTCTTCTCGGCGCCATCCAGTCTGGCGACCTCAGTGTCGACGAAGGGCTGGAACGTCTGCGCGACCTCCCTTTCGAGGATGCCGGGGTGGCTCTGATCGACCACCATCGCGCCCTGCGCCAGGGGGTGCCGGAGACGATCCTCGGCGAAGGAAAGACCGTGGAGCAGATTGCGGCCATCGTCGCTCGCATGGCGGCCAAAAGCGGCAACATTCTGGTGACCCGCCTTTCCGGTGAAAAGGCGGAAAGTCTGTCAAAGGACCATCCGGCCGGCGAATACGATCCGCTGGCCCGCACCTTCACCCTGGTACAGCACCCCCTGGAGGATCTCGGTCGCGGTCCGGTGGCGGTGGTCTGTGCCGGCACCTCCGACCTGCCGGTGGCGCGCGAGGCGGCAATCACGGCCAGGATGTTCCAGAACCAGGTGGTCGAGATCACCGATGTCGGCGTCGCCGGCCTGCATCGTCTGCTGGCCCATTCAAAGCAGCTGCGCGAGGCGGCGGTCATCATCGTCGTCGCCGGGATGGAAGGGGCCCTTCCCTCGGTGGTCGGCGGACTGGTCGACGTGCCGGTGATTGCCGTGCCGACCTCGATCGGCTATGGAGCGGCCTTCAACGGGGTGGCGGCCCTGCTCGGCATGCTCAATTCCTGTGCCGGCGGGGTCACCGTGGTCAACATCGACAACGGCTTCGGCGCCGCGTTTGCCGCCACCCGCATCAATCGCCGGCGCGAACCATGACCACTCTCTATCTTGATGCTTTCGCCGGCATCTCCGGCGACATGTGTCTCGGCTTGCTGGTCGATCTCGGCCTCGACCCGGCCACGCTTGAAGCCGACCTGCGCGCACTGCCGGTCGACGGCTGGCAGTTGCAGGTGCGCTCCGAGCAGCGGCACGGCCTCGGCGGCACCCGGGTCGAGGTGCTGGTCGGGGAGGAGCGGCCTCATCGCACCTGGCGCGACATCGACGACCTGCTGGCGGCAAGCTCCCTCCCCACGGCGGTCAGCGATCGCGCCCGCCGCATCTTCCGGCGCCTTGGCGAGGCGGAAGCGCATGTCCACCGGGTGGCGCTGGACCACGTTCATTTTCACGAAGTCGGCGCGATCGATGCCATCGTCGACGTCGTCGGCACCGCCATCGGCCTGCACCGACTGGGGATTACCGAACTGTTCTGCGCGCCGCTGCCCCTGTCGCACGGCCTGACCCGCGGCAGCCACGGCGCCCTGCCGCTGCCGGCCCCGGCCACCCTGGAACTTTTGCGCGGCGCGCCGGTACGGGATGCCCGATGCGACCGGGAACTGGTCACCCCCACCGGGGCCGCCATTGCGTCGACCCTTGCCCGTTTCGGCGGAATGCCGGAGATGACCGTCGCGCGGATCGGTTACGGCGTCGGCGGTTGGGAGCTGAGCGACCGGCCCAACCTGCTGCGCGGCATCCTCGGACAGACTGGCACGACGAGCGGCTTGGAACAGGATTGCGTCACGGTGATCGAGACGCATATCGACGACAGTCTCCCGGAAGTGCTCGGCACGCTGCTGGAGCGGCTGCTCCAGGCCGGAGCGCTGGATGCTGCCTTTACCCCCCGGCAGATGAAGAAGAACCGCCCCGGGATCACCCTCACCGTCGTGGCGCCACCGGCCCTGGCCGATCAACTGGCGAAACTGGTGCTGCGCGAATCGAGCGCCATCGGCGTGCGGCTCTACGATACGCGTCGTCTCAAACTGCGCCGCGAGATCCGCACGGTGGACACACCGTTGGGCCCCGCCGCGGTCAAGTTGATTTTCGAAGGGGAAACACTGCTGCGGGTCGCCCCCGAGCATGCGGCCTGTGCCGCCCTGGCCAATGTCAGCGGCCGGTCGTTGACCGAGGTCTACCGCCTGGTGACGACCGCTGCCGCCCGCGCCTGCGGACTCGACCCCTGATGCGCCGCTTCACCTTGCTGCTGGCCAGCAACGGTGGCCTCGGTTATGCGCCGGTCGCCTCCGGCACCTTCGGCACACTCGCCGGACTGCCGGTCTTCTGGCTGCTGGCCGGACTGTCGCCGGCCGGGTACCTGCTGGCCTGGGCCGGCATTACGGCGGTAGCGGTGTGGGCGGCAGGAGAAGCTGGGCGCCACTATGGTGTGGCTGACGACGGCCGGATTGTTATCGACGAGCTTTCCGGCTACCTGGCAACCGTCGCCCTGCTCCCCTGGAACTGGCCGAACGCACTGCTCGGCTTCGTCTGGTTCCGGGTCTTCGACATCCTCAAACCACCGCCGGTCGGCTGGATCGATCGTCGCTGCAAAAACGGTTTCGGCGTGGTCTTCGACGATGTGGCGGCCGGGATTTACGCGGCCATCGCCTTGCGCGCCACCCTCTGGCTGTTGGGCATCTGATCGGGAGGCTCTCTTTGGATATCGCCGTACTGACCATTGGCGACGAACTGCTCAACGGTGACCAGCCCGACACCAACACCGCCGCCATTGCCCGTAGTCTCGGGGAAGAAGCCCTGGTCATCCGCGAAGCCGCCTGTGTCCGCGACCGCGAGGAAGAGATCGCCGCGGCTCTCAATCGCCTGGCAGCCAGCCATCAGGCAGTGATCGTCACCGGCGGCCTCGGCCCGACGTCCGATGACCGCACCGCGCGCAGCGCCGCCAAGGCTCTGGGCGTACCGCTGTCGCTCGACCCCACGGCCCTTCGGCAGATCCGCGAACGCTTTCAGAGCTGGGGCCGGCCGATGCACGCGCGCGACGAGAAACAGGCGCTGCTCCCCGCCCGCGCCGCGGTACTGGCCAACCCCCTGGGAGTTGCCCCCGGTTTTCATCTGCGCCACCCCAAAGGCGCCGACCTGTTCTTCCTCCCCGGCGTTCCCGCGGAGATGCACGCCATGCTTGTCGGCAGCGTCCTGCCGCACCTGCTGGCGCAGCATCCCCGACGACCGGAGACGGCCATGCAGCGCCTGACGGTCTTCGGCCTGGCCGAGCCCGAGGTGGAGAATCGCCTGGAGCAGGCCGCACTGCCGGAGAAGGTGAGCATCGCCTACACCGTCGAGTTTCCCCTGGTCAAAGTTCGTCTGCGCGCAGAAGGAGACGCCGCCCAGCAGTTGATCGACCGGGCCGAGGTGGCGGCGCGGCGGGCTCTGGCGGAGTACCTGGTCGCCCTCGGCGACGAAACCCTGGCGGCGGCAACGGCCCGTCTGCTGACTACCGCCGGGTTGACTGTGGCGCTGGCTGAATCGTGTACCGGCGGGCTGATTGCCAAATTGCTGACCGATCAGCCGGGGGCTTCGGAGTTTTTCGAACGCGGCGCGGTGACTTATGCCAACAGTGCCAAGACCGGCTGGCTCAAGGTGCCCCCGCCCCTGCTGGCCAAATCCGGTGCGGTCAGCGCCGAGTGCGCGCGGGCCATGGCCCGTGGCATCCGCCGGGCCGCCAACACCGATCTGGGGTTGGCGGTCACCGGGATCGCCGGCCCGGCTGGCGGCAGTGCCGAGAAACCCGTCGGCACCGTGTTTCTGGCCCTGGCCACGGCGGAAGGGGAAAAGGTCGATGAATTCCTTTGGCGCGGCGACCGCGGCCAGATTCGCCTGCGCAGCGCCTGCACGGCCCTCGACTGGCTGCGTCGCGAGGCGATTGCTCACTTGACCAGAAATTTGGATCTCGATTAGCGCTATGAATAATCCAGTTGCCTCGCCGTCTCAACCTTCCAAGGTCATATACGCAGTGACCATTGTCCTGGCCATGGCCGGGGCGGCAACCGTATTGAGCACCCCCCTGACCGGAGCGGCCCTGTTGGGCGGCGGCTTGACCCTGCTGGCAGCCGCGGCCTGGCGCGGCGAGCGCTACGCAGCCAAGCTGGCGCGGCGCCTGGCCACCGCGGAAACCGCCCGCCGCGACCTCGAGCAGCAGATCGCGGACGCGAATTGTCGCTACGAACAGATTCTTCATCATGCCAGCGATGCCATGTTCTTTGTCGATCCGCACAACGGCAACCTGATCGAGGTCAACCACCGTGCCGAAGAGATGCTTGGCTACACCTGTGGCGAGGTCCGCCATCTCAGCCTCGGCATCCTCTTCCCCGGTCGGCACCGCCGCCGTTTTCTGAAACTGGTCCGCAGAATCCTCAAGGACGGCGAGGGGAAGGAACCGGAGTTGCAGTTCCGCCGCAAGGACGGCAGCCTCCTGTACGGGGCCGTCCAGGCCCGTCTCGGCTGGCTCGGCGAACAGCGGGTGGTGCACGGCAGCTTTCACGACGTCACCCCGAACGTGCACCTGACCAGCGAACTGCGCCGCTACAACCAACAGTTGGAACTGCTCAACGAGATTGCCCGCCGGCTCGCCAAGGGGCAGGAGATCTCCTCGCTCCTGTCGACGGTCCTCGATCAGGTGATCGGCAACCTGAACGTCGCCGGCGGCGGCATCTTCCTGCTGCGTCACCAGGGGACGGAGATGAAGCTGGCTTATCATCGCGACATCCCTCCCGACCTGGTCGAAGCCCTCGACCGGCTGCAGCCCGGTGAGGGGCTGGTCGGCGGCGTCGCGGCAAGCGGCCGGCCCCGCATGTCGGTCGATATGCAGAAAGACCGCCGGTGCGCCGTCCCGGCGGCCGGTCGGGACGGTTGGCGGGCGTTTCTGGCAGTGCCGCTGGTGGCCGAGGAGACCTGCCTCGGTGTCCTGTTCGTATTCGAACGCAGCTACCGGGTATTGAACCGCAACGATCTGCGCCTGCTGCAGGTGGTCGGCCAGCAGGTGGGACCGTTGGTGAAGAATGCCGAACTGTTCGATGAACTGCAGTGGCAGAACCGACTCAACCAGGCCAGTTTGCGGGAACTGGAGCGTTCCCGCGGGGCCTTGCGGGAAAACCTGCAGCAGCTCGAACAGCACAACCGCATGCTGCAGAGCCTTGAAGAGATGAAAAGTACCTTCCTGGCGCTGGCCTCCCACGAGCTCCGCACGCCGCTGACCGTCATCTGGTCGGGCGCGGAGCTGCTGCAGGCCGCGGCCGGGAATCTCGATGAATCCAGCCGCTGTGCGCTTGACGCCATCCTGCATGGCAGCAGGCGGCTGCGCGATCTGGTCGACGACCTGCTCGAGGCGGCACGCCTGGAGGCGAATTCGATCTATCTGGCCCGCGAGGATTTCGATGCGAGGCCGCTGATTGAAGCACTGATCGCTGATTTTCAGCCGATTTGCAGCCAACGACGGCTGAATTGCTCACTCGGTGACGTTCCCGCGCGGATGATCGTGCGCGGCGATGCCCACCACCTGCGGCGCGCCCTGGGACGCCTGTTGGAAAACGCTGTTAAGTTCACCCCCGAAGGCGGATGGATTCGCCTTGACGCCACCCGGCGCAGCGCTGTCGAAATCGACGCGATGACGGAACGCCTCAGCCGCTTTTCGAGCACCTTTTTCAAGGTGCCTCGTGCCGCCAGCTATCTGCATATCGGCATTCATGACAGCGGCATCGGGCTCGCCCCCGGCGAGGAAGAGCGGATCTTCGACAAGTTTTACGCCGGCGGCGACATTGCCAGCCACTCCACCTCGCGCGACCGTTTCGGCGGGAAAGGCGTCGGCATCGGCCTGACCCTCGCCCGTGGCCTGATTGTCGCCCACGACGGCATTCTCTGGGCCGAGAGCGCCGGCCCGGCGCTGGGGAGCAGCTTCTGCATGCTCCTGCCGCTGCAGACAGCGGAGGCCGAGGGTGACAACGGTTAGAGCGTTTCTGGCTGTCCCTCTCCCGGCGACTCTGCAGCAGGACATTGCCGCGCTGCAGAACGAGCTGTCCGGCGGCCTGCCGGGCATCCGTTGGACCCGCCCGGATACCGTTCATCTGACCCTGCATTTCTTCGGTGACCTCCATGCCGATGTGCTTGAAAAGATCCGCGTTTCTATGCTATCGGTTAAACTTCGTGAAAAAGCGCTGCAGGTTGATGTTCAGGGGCTTGGCGCCTTTCCTGACCGTCGCCGCCCCCGGGTCGTCTGGCTCGGCCTGACCCCGGCAGAGCCGCTGCGCCTCCTGCACCAGTGCTGTCAGGAGGAACTGGGCCACAACGGGCTCCTCCCGGAAACCCGGGCTTTCGCCCCGCATCTGACCATTGGCCGCTTTCGCGAACATGCGCCGGATCTGAGCACTCTGCTTGCCGCCCAGGCCGGACACCGAATCGGCTGCCTGCCCATCGGGCAACTGGTGCTTTTCGAGAGCCGCCTGCTGCCGGGAGGCGCCAGGCACATTCCGCTATTTACCGTGCCGCTTGACGGGACGATCAACTGAACGATCAAATATCTTGACGGAGGGAAAGTTTATGACTGACAACGACCGTAACCGCGCCATAGAGCTGGCCATGGGCCAGATCGAGAAACAGTTCGGCAAGGGGAGCATCATGCGCCTCGGCGAAGACGCCGTCCTGCCGGATGTACAGGCGATCTCCACCGGTGCCCTGAGTCTCGACATCGCCCTCGGCGTCGGCGGCGTACCCCGCGGCCGAATCATCGAAATCTACGGCCCGGAGTCGTCGGGGAAGACCACCCTGGCCCTGCACATCATCGCTCAGGCACAAAAAGGGGGCGGGGTTTCCGCCTTCGTCGACGCCGAACACGCCCTTGACGTCCAGTATGCCCGCAAGCTCGGGGTCAAGACTGATGACCTGCTGATCTCCCAGCCGGATACCGGCGAACAGGCGCTGGAGATCACCGAGACGCTGGTGCGCAGCGGTGCCATCGACGTGCTGGTGGTCGACTCCGTGGCCGCCCTCGTCCCCAAGGCCGAGATCGAGGGGGAGATGGGCGACTCCCACATGGGACTGCAGGCCCGGCTGATGTCGCAGGCGCTGCGGAAACTGACCGCAACCATCAGCAAATCAAACTGCTGCGTGATCTTCATCAACCAGATCCGCATGAAGATCGGCGTGATGTTCGGCAATCCGGAAACGACCACCGGCGGCAATGCCCTGAAATTTTACGCCTCGGTGCGCATGGACATTCGCCGCATTGCCTCCCTCAAGCAGGGGGATGAAACGATCGGCAGCCGCACCCGGGTGAAAGTCGTCAAGAACAAGGTGGCCCCGCCATTCAAGGAAGCCGAATTCGACATCATGTACGGCACCGGCATCTCCTGGGAAGGCGACTTGATCGACCTTGGCGTGGCCAGCAAGCTCATCGACAAGAGCGGCTCCTGGTTCGCCTACGGCGGCGAGCGGCTTGGCCAGGGGCGCGAAAACGCCAAGCAGTACCTGGCCGACAACCCCGAGGTGGCCAGGGAAATCGAAGCCAAGGTGCTCGCCCATTACGGATTGACCGCACGCCCCGCCTAGAAGGAGTCATTTATGGATCTGAACGAGATTCTCTCCGTTGGTCTGAAGGGTAACGCTTCCGACATTCATCTCAAGGTCGGGCTGCCGCCGATCTACCGGATCGACGGCACCTTGCGCCCCTTGCCCAACGCCCCGCGCATCACGCCGGAGTTCGCCGAGGGTTTCTGCGAGCAGATCATGAACGAGCTGCAGCGCGAACGCTTCGCCAAGGCGCGCGAAGTCGACCTGGCCTACGGCGTTCCCGGGCTCGGGCGCTTCCGCGTCAACGCCTTCTCCCAGCGCGGCTCGATCTCGCTGGTCTTCCGTGCCATCCCCTTCGACATCAAGGGGATCGACGATCTGCTGCTGCCGCCGGTCATCAAGAAGCTGTGCATGGCCGGCCGCGGCCTGATCCTGGTCACCGGGGCGACCGGTTCGGGGAAATCGACCACGCTGGCGGCGATCATCGACTACATCAACGCCAACCGCAAAACCCACATCGTCACCATCGAGGATCCGATCGAGTTTCTGCATCGCGACAAAAAGAGCATCATCAACCAGCGCGAGGTCGGCTCCGACACCATGGGCTTCCAGGTTGCCCTGAAGAGCGCCCTGCGCCAGGATCCCGACGTCATTCTGGTCGGCGAGATGCGCGACCACGAAACGATCGAGACTGCCCTGACCGCCGCCGAAACCGGCCATCTGGTGCTCTCCACCCTGCATACCGTCGACGCCGCGGAAACCGTCAACCGCATCATTTCGGTCTTCCCGCCGTTCCAGCAGCGGCAGATCCGCATCCAGCTGGCCGCGGTGCTCAAGGGGGTCGTCTCCCAGCGCCTGGTGCCGCGCGCCGACGGCAAGGGGCGTGTGCCGGCCGTCGAGATCATGGTGGCGACCGCCCGCGTGCGCCAGCTGATCGACGACAAAGACCAGACCAAGCTGATCCCCGACGCGATCCAGCAGGGGTACGAAACGTACGGCATGCAGACCTTCGATCAGTCGCTGATGATGCTTCACAAGCAGCAGCTGATCACCTTCGAGGAGGCGATGCGACAGGCGTCGAACCCCGACGATTTCAAGCTCAAGCTCTCCGGGGTATCGTCGACCTCCGACCTTTCCTGGGATGCTTTCGAGAAGATGGGCGGTGGTTCGAAAGAAGAATAGCCCGGCAGGCGGCGACCCCTGGACGGCTGCCCTGCGCCTGCTGACCCGCCGTGACTACGGCACCGAGGAACTGCGGCAGCGTCTGTTGCTGAAGGGGTTCCCCGGCGCTGCGG
>VEPG01000066.1:25781-57254 GCA_012026975.1 Desulfuromonas sp.
CGTGGTGGAGGAGTCCGGGGCCGACGCGGGGGCGCTGATCCCCGGCGAGGCGGTCGAACAGGCCATCGCCCGCTGCCTCGAGCTTGGCTACCTCGACGATGCCCGCCATGTCGAACGCCTCTCCAAAGCGCTGCTGACCAGCGGGCGCGCCGTCGGGCCGCGTTTGCTTCAGGAGCTGAGGCGGCGTGGCCTCCCCGAGGAGCTGGTCCGCACGGCCGTGTCGGAAACCCGGGCAGCCGGAACGGAAGATGAGGCCTTGCGCGAACTGATCGCCCGACGTTTCGCGACCTTCGACTACGCCGCCGCCGATGACCGGGAACGACGGCGAGTGGTGATGTTTTTGCAGCGGCGGGGGTTTCCTCTCGACCGCATTCTGAACGAACTGAAACGGAACGATTCATGGCGCGTACCAAAATGACCGGCAGCCAGCTCCGCCAGCGCTTCCTTGCCTTCTTTGCCCAGCGCGGCCACGTGGTCGTCCCCTCTTCGTCGCTGATCCCGCACAACGACCCGACCCTGCTCTTCGCCAACGCCGGGATGAATCAGTTCAAGGACTGCTTCCTCGGCATGGAGGACCGCGGCTACTACCGCGCGGCCTCGTCGCAGAAGTGCGTACGCGCCGGCGGCAAGCACAACGACCTGGAGAATGTCGGCCGCACCGCCCGTCATCACACCTTCTTCGAGATGCTCGGCAACTTCTCCTTCGGCGACTACTTCAAGAAGGAAGCGATTGCCTATGCCTGGCAGTTCCTGACCGTGGAGATGGGGCTCGACAAGAGCCGCCTGTACGTGTCGGTCTACACCGACGACGACGAGGCCGCCGACATCTGGCACCTGCAGGAAGGGGTGCCGCGCGAACGGATCTTCCGTTTCGGCGAGAAGGACAATTTCTGGTCGATGGGCGATACCGGACCGTGCGGACCATGCACCGAGATCTTCTACGACAACGGCCCGGAAGTCGGCTGCGGCGCCCCCGGCTGCACGGTCGGCTGCGACTGCGACCGCTACATGGAGATCTGGAACAACGTCTTCATGCAGTTCGATCGCCAGCCCGACGGCACCTTGGTGCCGCTCCCCAAACCGGCGGTCGATACCGGCATGGGGCTGGAGCGGATCACCACGGTGATGCAGGGGGTGACCTCCAACTACGACACCGACCTGCTGCAGGGGATCATCCGCTTTACCGAAAAACTCTCCGGCAAACGCTATCGCGACAATGACAAGGACGATGTCTCGATGCGGGTCATTGCCGACCACATCCGCGCCATCACCTTCCTGATCTGTGACGGGGCGCTGCCCAGCAACGAAGGGCGCGGCTACGTGCTGCGCCGCATCATGCGCCGCGCCGCCCGCCACGCCAAAATGCTCGGCTTCGCCGAGCCGGTCCTCTACCGGGTGGTCGACGCGGTGCGCACCGTCATGGGCGAAGCCTACCCGGAACTGGGCGAGCGCGAGGAGTACATCAAGAAGGTGGTCCGTGCCGAGGAAGAGCGTTTTGCCGAAACCCTCGATCGCGGTCTGGCGATCCTCAACGAGGCGGTCACTGAACTCAAGGGCCGGCAACAGACGGTGATCCCCGGCGACACCCTCTTCCAACTCTACGACACCTACGGCTTCCCCACCGACCTGACCGCCGACATCGTCAAGGTCGAGGGGTTCACCATCGACGAGGCCGGTTTCGAAGCGTGCATGGAACGCCAGCGCGCCCAGTCGCGCGAACACTGGAAGGGCTCCGGCGAGGAAGGGATCGCCGGGGTCTACAAAAATCTCCACATTCAAGGAGTGCGCAGCAGTTTCACCGGCTACGGCAAGTGCAGCGACTACTCGGTGGTTTCCACCCTGCTGGTGAACGGCGATAGCGTCGCGACCGCCGAAGCCGGCACCCTGGTCGAGGTGATCACCGAGGCGTCCCCGTTCTACGGCGCGTCCGGCGGCCAGGTTGGCGATACCGGCACCATCTCCAGCGGCAGCGCCCACCTCACGGTGCTCGACACCCTGCGCCCCTTCCCCGACCTGATCGTCCATCGCGCCCGGGTCGAGAGCGGCACCCTGCGCACCGGCGAGGCCGTCGACCTGACCGTCGACACCGCGCGGCGGCAGGCCACGGCACGCAATCATACCGCCACGCACCTGCTGCAGGCGGCGCTCAAGGAAGTGCTCGGCGACCACGTCAAACAGGCCGGCTCCCTGGTTGAACCGGAGCGCCTGCGTTTCGACTTTACTCATTTCACGGCAATGACCGCCGAAGAAATCCGGCGCGTCGAGCAACTGGTCAACCGCTTTACCATGGCCAACGCGAACGTCGACTCCCGCGAGATGGAACTGGCCGAGGCCATGGGCAGCGGCGCCACCGCCCTGTTCGGCGAGAAATACGGCGACCGCGTCCGGGTAGTCCGCGTCGGCGAGATCAGCATGGAGTTGTGCGGCGGCACCCATGTCCATGCCGCCGGCGACGTCGGCCTGTTCAAAATCGTGCAGGAGACCGGCATCGCCGCCGGCGTGCGCCGCATCGAGGCGGTCACCGGCGAGCGGGCAGTGGCCCTGGTGCAAGAGCAGGAAGACGCTCTCGACCGATTGGCCAACCTGGTCAAAAGTGACCGCGCCCAATTGGAAAACCGTCTGCTGCGCCTGGTCGAACGCCAGAAGGAACTGGAGCGTGAGATCGAGGCGAGCGAGCGCCGGGCCCAGGCCGGCCAGGCCGACAGCATTTTCGACAAAGCCCGCGAGATTGGTGGGATCAAGGTGCTGGTCGCCGCCGTAGCACCAGCCGACGGCAAGGGGCTGCGTGAGATGGCCGACCGTTTGCGTGATAAACTTGGATCGGGCGTCGTAGCGATCGGCTGCCCCTTCGAGGGCAAAGCCAACCTGCTGGTCGCCGTGACCAAGGATCTGACCAGCCGGCTGCGAGCCGGCGAACTGGTCGCAGCCATGGCCCTTGAAGTTGGCGGACGCGGCGGTGGCCGTCCCGACCTGGCGCAGGCCGGCGGCAGTCAGCCGGAGCGGCTGGATGCCGCCCTGGCCAAGGCTGAAGCCCTGATCACCGCGGCATTGGCCAGCTAACCGTCTCTTTCCGCGGGGCGCTTTCCCCGCCACAAGCGAGAAAACCGTGCGCATCGAGTTGCTCGGTCAGTCACAATTGCATCAGGACCCTGAACTTCCCGCCATCCTGGTGGTCGATGACGAAGAAGTCATCCGCAACCTCTGCGCCAAGGCTTTGAGCGACTACCGGGTCGCGGAGGCCGAAAACGGCCGGGAGGCGCTCCAACTTCTGGAGCACGAGCGTTTCGACCTGATCCTGGTCGATGTCATGATGCCGATCATGAACGGCCTTGATCTGCTGATGCAGATCAAGGAGCGCGACCCGGATCAACTGGTCATCATCATGACCGGTTATGCCGACAAAGAGATCATTCTTCGGGCCTTGAAGGCTGATGCCGACGACTTCATCCAGAAGCCGCTCAACCTTCTCCAGCTCAAAAGCACCATCGACAAGGCCCTGGAAAAACGGCTGCTCCGCCAGGAAATCCAGCAACTCAAGCGCCTCGATCGCCTCAAGGCCGAATTTCTCGGGCTGATTTCCCACAAGCTGCGCACGCCGACCACGGTCCTTTCGCTGTTCATCCAGAATCTGGCCAGTGGCGCAGTCGCCACCGAATCGCCTGGTTTCCCCGCGGCGGTCGCCGCCATGCGTGAAGAAGCGGACTATCTTGCCTACCTGATCCAGGACCTCCTCACCTACAGCGACGTGATCCTCCAGGAACAAAAACCAAAGCTCGCCTGGGCCGACTTGAGGGAAATCGCCCTGACCACCCTGGCCGAAAAACGCCAGACGGCAGCGGAAAAAGGGGTATCCCTGATCAACACCCTGCAGGGGGCCTGGCCTCGACTGGCTCTCGACCGGCGGCGGATCGCCTTTGCCATCGGCGCTCTGCTCGACAACGCCATTAAGTTCACCCCGCACGGCGGGCAGGTCATCCTTGCCGGAGAGATCCTTGACGATGAACTGCAACTGGTGGTCAGGGACACCGGCATCGGCATACCCGCCGAAGAACTGCCGCGCGTCTTCGAAAAGTTCTATCAGATCGACCCGACCCAGGCCGGTCAGGTCCGCGGGTTCGGCCTCGGCCTGTTTTACGCGCGCCAGTTTGTTCAGGATCACAGCGGAGCAATTACCCTGGAGAGCATTCAGGGTGCCGGCACCACAGTCACCATCACTCTTCCGCGTCGATCTCCATCCAACTGAGTGACATCTCCACGGAGCGGTTTCCCGGCCGGGGCCACGGACCGGTCCTCCGTTTTACTTGGTACGTCGGATCGACCGTGATATATTTATTGGCATTTTCGGTATCGGGAACAAGGGGGTGAGGCCACTGCCATGCAGGAACTGATCAGCAAAGCCAAAGTCTTGATGGAAGCGCTCCCGTATATCCAGCGCTTTGCCGGCAAGACGTTCGTCATCAAGTACGGCGGCCACGCCATGGCCGACGAACGCCTGAAAGAGAGCTTCGCGCTGGATGTGATCCTCCTCAAGTCGCTGGGGATCAACACGGTCATCGTCCACGGCGGCGGGCCGCAGATCAACGAAACGCTCAAACGCTACGGGATCGTCTCCCAGTTCGTGCGCGGCATGCGGGTCACCGACACCGACACCATGAGTGTGGTGGAGATGGTGCTGGTCGGCCAGGTCAACAAGGAAGTGGTCGGCTACCTCAACCAGCATGGCGGCAAGGCGGTGGGACTCTCCGGCAAGGACGGCACCCTGCTCCTCTCGAAAAAGCTGTTGCAGGAGGTGCGTCTGGAGAATGGCGCGGGCGAACAGGTCGACATCGGCTTCGTCGGCGACGTGGTGCGGGTCAACACCGACCTGCTCAAGACACTGAAGGACGGCGGCTACCTGCCGGTGATCGCTCCGGTCGGGGTCGGGCCGCAGGGGGAGTGCTACAACATCAACGCCGACCTGGTGGCCGGGCGGGTGGCGGCGGCGCTCAACGCCGAGAAACTGATCCTCTTGACCGATACTCCCGGCGTTCTCGATCGCGACAAGCAGCTGCTGCCGAGCATTGCCGTGGCCGAAATGCACCGGCTGATCAGTGAAGAGTCAATCACCGGCGGGATGATCCCCAAGGTGGAGTGCTGCGCCGACGCCCTGCGCGACGGGGTGAAAAAGGCCCACATCATCGACGGCCGGGTCGAGCACGCGGTCCTGCTGGAGATCTTCACCGATCGCGGCGTGGGGACGGAAATCACCAAGTAGACGGAGACACCAGTGACGACTTCCGACCAATGGATCGCCCGAGCCGACCGGGTCATCATGAAGACCTACGGACGCTACCCGATCGTGCCGGTGCGCGGCGATGGGTGCCGGGTGTGGGATGCCGACGGCAGGATGTACCTCGACTTTCTGGCCGGGGTGGCGGTGAACAATCTCGGCCATTGCCATCCGCAGGTGGTCAAGGCCATCCAGGAGCAGGCGGCGACGCTGATCCACTGCTCCAATTACTACCACATCCCGAGTCAGATCGAACTCGCCGAACTGCTGTGCAGCCACTCCTTTGCCGACCGGGCGTTCTTCTGCAATTCGGGGGCCGAGGCCAACGAGGCGGCCATCAAGCTGGCGCGCAAGTACAGCCGTGAAACCTTCGGGCCCGAACGTTACGCCATCATCACCGCCGCCGAATCGTTCCACGGCCGGACCATGGCCACCGTCTCGGCCACCGGCCAGGAGAAGATCCAGCGCTTCTTCGACCCGTTGCTGCACGGCTTCACGCACGTACCGTTCAACGATGCCGCGGCCATCGAGGCGGCGGTCACGAAGCAGACCTGCGCGGTCATGCTCGAGCCGATCCAGGGGGAAGGCGGCGTCAACGTTCCCGATCCCGGCTATCTAAAGGCGGTCCGCGAAATCTGCGACCGCCACGGACTGCTGCTGATCCTCGACGAAGTGCAGACCGGCCTGGGGCGAACCGGCAGGCTCTTCGCCCACGAGCATTTCGGCATCGAGCCGGACATCATGACGCTGGCCAAAGCCCTGGCCGGCGGCGCGCCGATCGGCGCCATGCTGGCCCGCGAGCAGTACGCCGAGGCCTTCTCCCCCGGTACTCACGGCTCGACCTTCGGCGGCAATCCGCTGATGACCACGGCGGCGCTGGCGGCCGTTCATGCCCTGCTCGACGAAGGACTGCTGGAACGGGCCCAAGTCATGGGTGCCTATCTGGTGCGCAAACTGGAGGAGTTGAAGACCAGGCACTCCCTTGTTCAGGACGTGCGCGGCATCGGCCTGATGGTCGGCATGAACCTGACCATTCCGGCCGGCGAGATCGTCAAGCAGGGGCATGCCAGGGGCTTGCTGCTCAACGTTACCCATGACACGGTATTGCGCTTCGTGCCGCCGCTGGTCATCACCGAGAGCGAGATCGACGAGGGGATCGCCATTCTCGACGAGTTGCTGGCGGGCGCGCAGGGCTGATCCGGACGCGGCATGAACGACGACCGGCTTACGCTCCACCAGGGGAATTCGCTCAACCTGCTGGAGATGTTGCCGGAACACTCGGTCGACCTGCTGCTGACCGACCCGCCCTACAACATCAGTGCTTACTCGACGGGAAACATGCGGTTCAAGTGGCGCAGCGGGATCAACAACGATCTGGCCGCCTGGGACCGGGAATTCGACCCTGCGGAATATCGAGACGCGTTTCTGCGGGTACTGAAACCGAGCGGCAACCTGATGGCCTTCTGCTCCTACAACCTGATGGGGCGCTGGCACGAGGTGTTCGACCCGCTGTTCGACACCTTTCAGTTCTTCGTCTGGCACAAGAGCAACCCGGTGCCGAAGGTGCGTCGCACGGGGTTTCTCAACAGCTGCGAACTGATCGTGTGCATGTGGAACAAGGGCCATGGCTGGAATTTCGGCCGCCAGCGCGACATGCACAATTTTTTCGAGGGGCCGATCTGCATGGGTCCCGAACGGGTCAAGGCACCGAAGCATCCGGCCCAGAAGCCGGTGAAGCTGCTCCGCCATCTGATCGGCATTGCCAGCCGCCCGGGCGACCTGGTCCTCGACCCGTTCATGGGGGTCGGGTCCACCGGGGCCGCCGCCCTGGAACTGGACCGCCGCTTTACCGGCATGGAGCTTGACCCCGACTATTTCGCCGCCGCGCAACAACGCCTGGCGACGATATCCCGCTGCAAGGAGCAAGGCTTGTGAACAAGGACTTTCTCTGTCTTACCGACTGGACCCGCGCCGACCTCGACGGGTTGTTCGCCCTGGCCCGCGACCTCAAGGCCCGTCACAAGCGCGGCGAACCGCACCAGCTGCTGGCCGGCAAGACCTTGGGGATGATCTTCGAGAAGAGTTCGACCCGTACCCGCGTCTCCTTCGAAGCCGGCATGGTCCACCTGGGCGGCCACGCCCTGTTCCTCGCCCCGGGAAATACCCAGATGGGGCGCGGCGAGCCGATCAAGGACACTGCCCGCTGCCTGGCCCGCTATGTCGACGGAGTGATGATCCGCACCTTCTCGCAACAGATCGTCGAGGAGTTTGCCCGCTACTGCGACGTGCCGGTGATCAACGGCCTCACCGACAGCTACCACCCCTGCCAGGTGATGGCCGATCTGCTGACCGTCATCGAACACAAGGGGGGGTACGAGGGGTTGCGCTACTGCTGGATCGGTGACGGCAACAACATGGCCAACAGCTGGATCAACGCCGCCGCGGTCTTCGGCTTCGAACTGCGCATCGCCACGCCA
Organism: Desulfuromonas sp.; assembly: GCA_012026975.1. Classification (GTDB taxonomy): domain Bacteria; phylum Desulfobacterota; class Desulfuromonadia; order Desulfuromonadales; family BM103; genus VAUL01. The sequence goes on from VEPG01000066.1 coordinate 33,528, forward strand.
AAAGGCTACGAGCCCGATGCCGCCGTGTGTGAACGGGCCGCGCGAATGGGCGCCCGCGTCCACTATACCAATGACATCATGGAGGCCGCCCGGGACACCGACGTGCTCAATACCGATGTCTGGGCGAGCATGGGGCAGGAGGCCGAACAGAAGCAGCGCGAGAAGGCTTTCCAGGGATTCCAGATCAACATGGACGTGGTGCGCGCCGCCGCGCCGGAGTGCATCGTCATGCACTGTCTGCCGGCCCATCGCGACGAGGAGATTACCGACGAGGTCATGGAGAGCAGGCACTCGGTGATTTACGACGAGGCCGAGAACCGCCTGCACGTGCAAAAGGCGATCATGGCGACGCTGATGGAGGGAAAATGAAAATAGCTTGTCCCCATTGCAGCTTTACCCGCGAAGTTCCGGACGCGCAAATCCCCGACCGGCCAGTGAAAGTCACCTGCCCCAAATGCCAGCAGGGGTTCAGCTTCGACAAGACGGCAGCGGCGGTAACCGCGGCTTTCGATGCGACGTTCGGCGACACCCCCGACCCGGCGGCTGGCCCTGCTACTGGCCCTGCCGCCGCGACGACGACCTGCCCGGCTAGCGGCCTGCGACAGCCGGCCGGAGAGAGCTGCAGCGGCTGCGGCGTCATTTACGCCAAGTGGGCGGCACGGCACAAAGAAAATCAATCATCTTCAAACCCTTCAAAACCGAAAGGAACCGATTCTTCGTTTCAAAAGGTCATATGTAACAGTTGTGGTGCGGTACAGGCTCCTAGCAATCAGTGCATCAATTGCGGGGCCACCCTTGTAGCAACTGCCAGCGCTCTTCAACCGGCAGACACGTATCATTTTGCCGGCTTCTGGATCCGCTTTGTCGCCTGCATGATCGACTCCCTGCTCCTCGGCGCGGTGCAGTTCGTCATCGGCCTGGTCCTCGGCTTTGCCGGCGGCGCGGCCGGCGACTTCGAGGGGGGCGGGGCCTTCGCCATGCTCGCCATCACCTGGCTGTGCAGCATGGCCGTCAGCATCACCTATTATGTTTTTTTTACCGGCTATAATGGTCAGACCCCCGGCAAGATGGCACTGCGCATCCAGGTGATCCGTACCGACGGCACACCGATGACCTACGGACGGGCTTTCCTGCGTGAGATCCCCGGCAAGTTCATCTCCGCGATCATCCTGTGCATCGGCTACCTGATGGTGGCCTTCGACCAGCAGAAGCAGGGTTTGCACGACCGCATCGCGGGAACGTATGTGATCAAGCTCTAGGTAAAATCGGGTCAAAGGTTAAGGGTAAAAGGTAAAAACATCGCCGCTTTAACCTTTAACCTTAGATCTTTAACCGAGAATGAAATCCATAAAGGAGTCTGAAAAATGGCCAAAAAATCCGCAGTGAAAAAGATCGTCCTCGCCTACTCCGGCGGGCTGGACACCTCGATTATCCTCAAGTGGCTCACCGAAGTGTATGATGCCGAGGTGATCGCCTACTCCGCTGACCTCGGCCAAGGGGAGGAACTCGACCATATCCCGGCCAAGGCCAAGGCGACCGGCGCCAGCAAGGGCTACGTGGTCGATCTCAAGGAGGAGTTCACCCGCGACTTCGTCTTCCCGATGTTTCGCGCCAACGCCATCTACGAGGGGCGCTACTTCCTCGGCACCTCCATCGCCCGGCCGCTGATCGCCAAGGCGCAGATGGAGATCGCCAAAAAGGAAGGGGCCGACGCCGTCTCCCACGGCGCCACCGGCAAGGGGAACGACCAGGTGCGCTTCGAGCTGGCCTACTACCACTTCGACCCGGCGATCAAGGTCATCGCCCCGTGGCGCGAGTGGGATCTGAAGAGCCGTACCGCCCTGGAGCAGTATGCCAAGAAGCGCGGCATCCCCATCCCGACCAGCAAGAAGTTCCCGTGGAGCTCCGACCGCAACCTGCTGCACATCTCCTTCGAGGGGGCAATTCTCGAGAACCCCTGGGCCGAGGCCCCGGAAGAGATGTACGTGCTGACCAGGCGGCCCGAGGACGCCCCGGACCAGCCGGAGTATGTCGAGATCGAGTTCGAGAAGGGCGATGCGGTGGCGGTCAACGGCAAGCGCCTCTCCCCGGCCAAGCTGCTGGCGAAACTGAACGAGTTCGGCAGCAAGCACGGCATCGGCCGCGTCGACCTTTTGGAAAACCGCTATGTCGGCATGAAGAGCCGCGGCGTCTACGAGACCCCGGGCGGCACCATTCTGGAAGAGGCGCACCGCGGGGTGGAGTCGATCACCATGGACCGCGAGGTCATGCACCTGCGCGACTCGCTGGTGACCCGTTACAGTGAAATGATCTATAACGGCTACTGGTTCTCCCCGGAACGCCAGGTGCTGCAGACACTGATCGACGCCTCGCAGCAGACCGTCAACGGCAAGGCCCGCATCAAGCTGTACAAGGGGCACGCCCGGGTGGTCGGCCGCGACTCGGCCACCGACAGCCTGTTCAACGTCGATTTCGCCACCTTCGAGGCCGACCAGGTCTACAACCAGGCCGACGCCGAAGGATTCATCAAGCTCAACGCCCTGCGCATGCGCATCGCCGCCATCCAGCGCGAGAACCTGAAGAAGGGGAAGGTCAAGGCTGTCAAGGCTCCGGCCAAGCCGGCAAAAACCACGGGGCAGAAGGCGGCCCCGAAGAAAAAATAATGAAGGCGAGGTAGGTGCGCAGCATGCTGCGCACCTACACCCCCATGGCATTTACCAAACAACACATCAAGACCTCGGTGGTCGCCTGCATCATCGATGCAGGCGACCACGTCCTTATCACCCGGCGCTGCGTCGGACCGTTTTGCGGCCGGTGGGTGATGCCGGGGGGGAAGATCGATCACGGCGAGCCGATCCTGGCGGCGCTGCATCGCGAGGTGCGCGAAGAAGTCGGACTGGAGATTCATGTCGACGGCCTGGTCGATGTTTACGAACATGTCGGCATCGGCCCGAAGAATGACCATTACGTCATCCTCTACTATCGCAGCCACCCCCTCAGCTTCGAACTGCGGCCAAACGGCGCCGAGGTCACCGAGGCCCGCTGGGTGCCCGCCGATGAACTGCATCGCTACCACATGACCCCCGGCAGCCGCCATATCCTGGCGCAGATCTTCCCCGGTCGCCTGATCGACCCCGGCCAGCCGGAGGATGAACTGGCCGACCGGGTCGCCGCCGGCAACCCCTGAGTCGACAGCCATGTTCCGCATTGTCGACAAAGCCCTGCACCTCGACTATCCCCCCGGCCATCATCTGCACTGCCTGGTCTGCCAGCTTCCCAATCGCCTGGGTGCGGGCGATACGGCCTGCCGGTTAGTCGACCCCGAACCGAAGTGGGCCCAGGTCCGTTCCATTCTCGAACTGGTAGCGGCCACGGAAGGGAACCTGCGCAAACTGCACTTCCTGCTCTTCCCCGAAGCCTCACTGCCGTTTGGGCACATCGACGAAATGCTCGATTTCATCCGCGCACGGCTCCGTCCCAACACCGTGACCATCTTCGGCGTCGAGCACATCAAGCTGCGCACCTACCTGGCCCTGCTCCGCCAGCATGCGGCCGACAACGCCGAAGTGCTGGCCAGCGTGCAGGCCGACATGGAGGCCGGCGACATCGACGCGGCACCGGTGAACTGCTGCATCACCGCCGTCAAGGAAGCCACCGGGACCCTGCGGGTCTTCCTGCAGGCCAAGAGCCACCCGTTTTTCGGCGAAGAAACGATCGATCCGTACCACGACCTCTACCGCGGCAAGGTTTTCCCCCTGTTCCGCTGCACGCCGAGTGGTTTCAACTTCATGCCGGTGATCTGCCTCGACTATGTCTACCGTGACCTCTACCAGTCGAACATCACCGCCATCATCGAGCGGGCCAACCAGCTTTTTTATCAAAATCGCCAGCGTCTCGATCTGCTCTGCGTGCTGGAGTGCAACCCCAAGCCCGAGCACCGGGCGTTTCGCGACGTGATCAACGGCTTTTACGGCGAATACCTGGCCTATACCCCGGGGGTGCGTGACACCACCACGGTCTTCTGCAACAGCTCCGGGGAAACGACCGGTTTCGGCGACACGGCCGAGGCAAGCTTCGGCCATTCGATGGTGATTCTGCACCGCAGCCACAAACTGGCGCAGGCAGAGACCGGCGAGTTTCGCACCGACGACTTCGACGGTCTGCCGGTCTGCCGGCTGCGCCTCGGCACGGACACCCGCCTGTGCTACTTCAACCTGCCGCTCTTCCATGAACTGGATCCGCGCACCACACGCTATCCGTTGAAAATCCACGCCATTTATCGACCGGACGCCGCCGGCTGGGCAAAACTCCAGGAGCTGTCGCCCAGCCTCACCGCCACTGGTCATGATTTCCAGGCGGTGCGCCAACTTGACGCCGCCGAACCGACCGGAAGGGATCTGCCGCATCATGACTGAAAAGCTTTGGGGAGGACGCTTCTCCCAGCCGACCGACAAGTTCGTCGAGGAGTTCACTGCGTCGATCCAGTTCGACCAGCGCCTCTACCGCTACGACATCCAGGGCTCCATCGCCCACTGCCAGATGCTGGCGAAGCAGGGGATCATCGGCGTTGACGAGGCCGACACCATTGTCACCGGCCTGCGCGAGATTCTCGCCGAGATCGAGCGTGGCGAATTCGAGTTCTCCATTGCCCGCGAAGACATCCACATGAATGTCGAAGCCCGCCTGATCGAGAAGATCGGCCCGGTCGGGGGCAAGTTGCACACCGCCCGGTCGCGCAACGACCAGGTGGCCGTGGATGTGCGCCTCTACCTGCGCGACGAGGTCGATGCCATCCGGACCGCGCTGGGGAAACTGCGGCAGGCACTGCTCGGCCAGGCGGAAGGGAACCTTGACGTGATCATGCCGGGGTACACCCACCTGCAGACCGCCCAGCCGATCCTCTTTGCCCACCACATGCTGGCCTACGTGGAGATGTTCGCCCGCGATGCCGGACGGCTGCAGGATCTGCGCGCGCGGCTCAACGTCCTCCCCTTGGGGGCCGGGGCGCTGGCCGGCACCACCTTTCCCATCGACCGCGAATGGGTCGCGCAGCAGCTCGGCTTCGATGGCGTCACCCGCAACAGCCTCGATTCGGTCTCCGACCGCGACTTTGCCATCGAATTCTGCGGTTTTGCCTCGATCCTGATGATGCACCTGTCGCGCCTGGCCGAGGAACTGGTGCTGTGGTCGAGCGCCGATTTCGCCTTTATCGACCTCTCCGACGGCTTCTGCACCGGCAGCTCGATCATGCCGCAGAAGAAAAACCCCGACGTCCCCGAGCTGGTGCGCGGCAAGACCGGGCGAGTCTACGGCAACCTGATCAGTCTGCTGACGCTGATGAAGTCGCTGCCGCTGGCCTACAACAAGGATATGCAGGAAGACAAGGAGCCGCTCTTCGATACCATCGACACGGTGCGCGGCAGCCTCAAGGTCTTTGCCGAGATGATCGCGCAGATGACGGTCAACGCCAGCAATATGCGCAATGCGGCGGCGCGCGGCTTTTCCACGGCTACCGACGTGGCCGACTATCTGGTGCGCAAGGGGCTGCCGTTCCGCCAGGCTCACGAGGTGGTTGGCAAAACCGTGCGCTACTGCGTGGAGACCGGCAAGGAGATCCCGGAGCTGACGCTGGAGGAATTCCGGCAGTTCTCCAAGAAGATTGAAGCCGACATCTTCGCAGCCGTCACCCTGGAAGCTTCGGTGAATGCCCGGCAAGCCACCGGCGGCACGGCCCGCATCGCCGTCGAACAGGAAATCGCCCGGGCCCGCCAGACACTGGGTTGAATAAACATCGAGGGAGCTTCGGCATGAAACGTTCTGATCTTGGCTCTTGGCTCTTGCGTCTGACTACCCTGGCCCTGTTTGTTCTGACCTTGGCCGGCCTCGCCGCCTGCGGGAAAAAGGGGCCGGTCCGCCCTCATCTGGATACCCTCCCGGAAGCTCCGGCGGGAGTGCAGATCACCCAGCAGGGCGATGACTTTATCGTCTCCTGGGCAGTCACCGAAAACCACCAGGACGGATCTCCGGTCGAAGACCTGCTCGGCTTTCACGTCTACCGGATGGTCTACAATGCGGCCGAGGGCTGCCCGACCTGCCGTGATCCGGAAGAGTTGGTTGCCGCCATCGAACTGCGACGCCCTGAACCGGCGGTACGTCTCGGCAAGCGCATCTACTGGCGCGACACCGCTGTCGCGGCCGGCACCGGCCACGCCTACCTGATCGTTCCGGTCACAGTCAGCGGCCAGGAAGGCGCGGGAGCCGGGGCCTTCCGCGCCTGGCAGGCACCGCCGCCGGCCCCTGCCGAGTTGCAGGCCGAGGCCGGCGATCGACAGGTGCGTCTGCACTGGGCGCCACCGTCGTCCTTGCCGGATGGACAGTTGCTGCTTGGCTACAAACTCTATCGCCGTACGGCTGCCGGGGCCTTTGCACCGGTCGCCCTGAATACCGAGCTGTTGCGCGAACCGCGACTGACCGATTTCGTCGGGGAAGCCGGGAGGGAAGCGGTCTACCGCGTGACCACCGTGGTGCGCAGCGGTGATCAGCTGCTGGAAAGCGCGCCATCCCCGGAAGCCGCGGCGACGCTGCGCGAGGTGCGCTGATACGCCTTTACAACATAAGTCCGCTGTGCTACGTAGAAAGATCCGCAAAGGGACGCAACTGTCCGACAAATAAACAATCATCCAGCAAGCGCTTGAGGAGGAATGCATCATGTTTCGTGGTTCGATGGTCGCAATCGTCACGCCGTTCGACAGCCAGGGAAAATTTGACGAGGAAACCTATCGTCAGCTGATCGAGTTCCAGCTCGAAAACGGCACCGATGTCATCGTGCCGTGCGGCACCACCGGCGAATCCGCCACGCTCGACTTCGAGGAGCACGACCACGTCATCAAGGTCTGTATCGAGCAGGTCGCCAGGCGCGTGCCGGTACTGGCCGGCACCGGTGCCAACAACACCGCCGAAGCGATCCAACTCTCGCAGAATGCGAAAAAGATGGGCGCCGACGGTCTGCTGCTGGTCTGTCCCTATTACAACAAGCCGTCCCAGGAAGGGATCTTCCAGCATTACAAGAAGCTGGCCGAGACTGTCGCCCTGCCGCAGGTGCTCTACAACGTTCCCGGCCGCACCGGCGTCAACGTCACCGCCGACACCACCGCGCGGCTGGCCGAGCTCCCCAACATCATCGCCATCAAAGAAGCCTCCGGCGACCTGACCCAGGTGGGCCAGATCCTCTGCAAGGCCGGCGACAAGATCGAGGTCATCTCCGGCGACGACTTCCTCACCTATCCGATGATGGCGATCGGCGCGACCGGCGTGATCTCGGTCTCGGCCAACGCCATCCCCGGCCAGGTCAAGGCGATGGTTGAGGCCGCCGCCCGGGGCGATCATGCCACCGCCCGCAAACTGCACCTGCACCTCCTCGACTTCCACAACGCCATGTTCATCGAGGCCAACCCGGTGCCGGTCAAGACCACCCTCGGCCTGATGGGCAAACTGCAGATGAACGTGCGCCTGCCGCTGGTCGGCATGCAGCCCGCCAACCTGGAGAAGCTCAAGGGGATTCTGGAGCGGTATCAGATCATCTGAATTCCATAGGTCCTATGGGACTCATGGGGCCTATACGACCTATAAAAAGGATTCTAAAATGATCAAAGTAGCCGTCACCGGTGCCGCCGGACGCATGGGGCAGCGCATCATCTGCCTGACCCACGAGACGGAAGGGTTGGCCGTCTCCGGAGCTGTAGAGCAGCCGGCACACAAGCTGGTGGGCGAGGACGCTGGCATGGTGGCCGGCTGCGGTCGTCTCGACGTAGCGATCACCGACAGCCTCGAGAAAGCCATGCAGGTCTGCGACGTGCTGATCGACTTCACCTTCCCCGAGGTGACACTGGAGAACGCCGCGGTTTGCGCGCGTCTCGGCAAACGCATGGTCGTCGGCTCCACCGGCTTTACCCCGGACCAGCGCTTCGAACTGGTCAAGTTCGCCAAGAAGATCCCGATCGTCAGTGCCCCGAACATGAGCGTCGGCGTCAACGTCTGCTTCAAGGTGCTCAAGGAGATCGCCAAAAGCCTGGGCGACGGCTTCGACGTCGAAATCGTCGAACTGCACCACAACAAGAAGAAGGACGCTCCGTCCGGCACTGCCGTACGCATGGGCGAGGTGGTCGCCGAAGCGCTGGGCCGCGACTACCACGAGGTGGCCAACTGCCACCGCGAAGGGTTCACCGGTGAGCGGACCAAAGAGGAGATCGGCATGCAGACCGTGCGCGGCGGCGACATCGTCGGCGAGCACACCGTCTACTTCATTGGCATGGGCGAGCGCATCGAACTCTCCCACCGCGCCATGAGCCGCGACATGTTCGCGCGCGGCGCAGTGCGGGCGGCAGCCTGGCTGGCAGGTCAAAAAGCCGGGCTCTACGACATGCAGGACGTGCTCGGTCTAAACTAATAACCGGCTTTTCACCGCAGAGAACGCAGAGGCCGTCCCGAAGTCGGGTTTCTCTGCGCCCTCTGCGGTAAATCATATTTGGAGGATTTTTGTGGCTCGGATCAATGACAATTACTTGAAATTGAAAGCAGGTTATTTGTTTCCCGAAATCGGCCGGCGCGTGCGCGAATTCGCCGCCGCCAACCCGTCCGCCAAGGTCATCCGCCTCGGCATCGGCGACGTCACCCGCCCGCTGGCCCCGGCCGTGATCAAGGCGTTCCACGATGCTGTCGACGATCTGGCCACCACCCAGAACTTCGCCGGCTACGGCCCGGAGCAGGGGTACGACTGGCTGATCGACGCCATCATCGAGAAAAGCTACAAGCCGCTCGGCGTGTCGCTCAAGACCGAGGAGATGTTCATCTCCGACGGCTCGAAGTGCGACTGCGCCAACATCCTCGACATCTTCGCCCTCGACAACGTGGTGGCCATCGGCGATCCGGTCTACCCGGTCTACAACGACACCAACGTCATGATCGGCCGCACCGGCGAGGCCGACGACAAGGGCTACTACGGCGGCGTGGTGTATATGCCCTGTAACGAGGCCAACAACTTCATCCCCGAGCTGCCGAAGCAAAAGATCGACATCATCTACCTCTGCTTCCCCAACAACCCGACCGGCGCGGTGGCGACGAAGAGCGAGCTGAAGAAGTGGGTCGACTACGCCAATGCCAACGATGCGGTGATCTTCTTCGACGCCGCGTATGAAGCGTTCATCACCAATCCCGACATCCCCCACTCGATTTATGAAGTCGAAGGGGCGAAAAGGTGCGCCATCGAGTTCCGCTCCTTCTCCAAGACCGCCGGCTTCACCGGGGTGCGCTGCGGGCTGGTGGTGGTTCCCGAGGAAGTGATGGGGACCACGGCGACCGGCGAGAAGTACTCGTTCAACAAGCTCTGGCTGCGCCGCACCACCACCAAGTTCAACGGCGCCTCCTACCCGGTGCAGAAGGCCGCCGCGGCGGTCTACTCCGACGAAGGCTGGAAGCAGACCAAGGAGATCATCGACTACTACATGGACAACGCCCGCATCATCCGCGAAGGGCTCACCGCCGCCGGCATCACCTGCTACGGCGGGGTCGACGCCCCCTACATCTGGCTGAAGACGCCGGGCGGCCTTTCCTCCTGGGATTTCTTCGACAAGCTCTTGAACGAATGCAACGTGGTCGGGACGCCGGGTTCGGGCTTTGGGCCAAGCGGCGAAGGGTTCTTCCGGCTCAGCGCCTTCGGCCACAAGGAGAACGTGATCGAAGCGGTGGAGCGGATCAGGAGGAAGTGGGGGAAGTGAGATGACGAAGGGCGGCCGCGAGGCCGCCCTTCGCATTCTTGCACTATTGCACCTGCCGCCGCCCCAGTTCACTGGCATAGCGTTTCCCTAATGTGTCGCGATGCTCCCGTGCCCAGGCGGTCAACCGTGTCGTGCCGGTCGGCGGGGAGTCGACGGCCAGCAGCCCGGCCATTAGCCCGCCGATCTCTTCCCGGGTGATCACCACATCCCCCGTCGCCAGCCCCATCAGCCTCCCGGCCAGCAGCCCGAGCCAGGGCGGTAAACTGATCAGCAGCCGGCGACAGTCAAGGATCTCACCGAGGGTCGTCACCAGTTCACGGAAGGTAAAGGATTCGGGACCGATGGCATCAACGACAGTGTCTTCCCGCCCTGCTCCCGCCGCCACCGCCAACTGGGCAAAATCATCCACGTGGATCGGCTGGATGCCGTAGTTTCCGTCGCCGAACAGACCGAAAACCGGGAAGTGACGCAGCACCCAGCTGATGTTGTTGATCAGGATGTCTTCGTTGCCGAAAAAAACCGCCGGCCGCAGAATGGCGAATGAGATTCCCAGGGCCTTTAGATTCTCTTCCAGTTCCGCCTTGCCCCGGAAATATTCGAAGGGAGAAGCGAGGGCGGGGTTGGTGATGCTGACGTGGATGATGCGCTCCACTCCGGCAGCTTTCGCTGCCGCAAACAGCACCTTGGTGTTGGCCACCGCTGCGGCGTGGGAGAATCGCTGGTGGTTGAAACGAACCCAATAGGTGTTGTAGAGCACCTTGGCACCACGCAGGGACGCCTCCAGCATTTGCGGCCGGTCGAAGGCGAGTGGACAGACCTCCACCTGTCCGGTAAATGGGTCGGCCGCGCTTGTGTTGGTCAGGGTACGGACCTGCTGCCCCTGTTCGAGCAGCCGCCGGGCGATTGCCCGCCCCGTATAGCCGAATGCCCCGGTTACGACCTGCAGTTGTCTTTCCGCCATACTCGGCCTCCGTTCTTTTTGTTCAGAATTTTGTGAACAATTTTCCCAAAAAAAATCACTTCTTTTTCGGAAGCAGCGAGACCAGCGCCTTGATTTGAGTTTCGCTCTTGAATGCGATGCCAGCCAGCTTGTCGAAGGTATCGAGCATCTGTTTCATCTGCCCCAGGCGTTCCACGGCGATGCCGGCAGGACACTGTCTGGCTTGCTCGCATGTCGAAGAGATGCTGGCCAGGATCGGGTCGAACTCGCGCTGCTTGCGCTGGCGCATGATGTTGAACAGCATTTCCCAGGCATCCGGCTCGCAGGTGTAGAATTCACGGCGGTCGCCGGGGAGAAAGACCTTTCTTACTACGTTCCAAGAGCGCAGTTCCTTTAGCGAGGTACTGACATTGCTTTTGCTGATCTGCAGTCGCTCGACCAGTTCGTCGATGCACCAAGGGCGGTCGGTAATGATCAGCAGGCCGTGGACCCTGGCCACCGAATTGTTGACCCCCCAGGAGTTCCCCATGACTCCCCAGGTTTCCACGAACTGATCGACTAAAGTTTCGCTCATGTGCCCCCACATGTTTTTTATGTTCTGAACATACAGAACATTTGAAATATTGTCAAGCGAATCACGGACGGATTTCGGGGACGGTTCTGGATTTCACTCGCACAAACAGTAGCTTCTAAACATATATCTTTTTCGCAGGTGAATTTCGGACACCTGACTTAATTCAACAGGCGGCCAAGCGGCCGCCTGTGCATTTCCGGGCTGACAGATTCTGCGCCTTCAGGGCTTTGCCTGCCGTGGCCAGCGCCCCCCGGGTGGAGAGGGCATTGAGGGTGATGAGGTGGGGAAGAACCGCGGGGTCTCGCTCCCGCCTGTGGGCAGTAGTGCCCTTCGGCACGCAGGCCCGCGCGGCGACCAAATTCAAAGTCGGCCGGTCCCGTCCGGGCCGACTTTGCTTTGGGTGAGCAAAAAACTGGGCGCCGTGCGGGGGCGAGACCCCGCGACTTTGATTTTGGGAATAGATTGGAACGGTCCTTACCGTCATCCGCATAAACAGTCGCTTGCAAACCCATTCCCCCTGGCGCAAAATCTCGCCCATCATCCCCCTGAAACCGTGCTAAATTACCGCATCCAACCGAAACATAAGGAGAGTGACTATGAACATGTCAGAGCGTGTGCGCGTTTTTCGAGGGTCCCGCCGGCCTGCGGAGGATTGCTTCTGAACCAAGCAGCAATTCCTCAGCAGGTCTTATCCATTATCGACCTGAGAAGGAATTGTCCCGATGAACAGCGAGAACCTGGGCTGGAATGCCCACTGTGCAGAACACTTCGAACCCTATGAACAGCAAGGCCTCGCCGCCGCCCGGGTGGTCCGGGCGGGGGGCGGCCTGTACGCCCTGCTGGACGGCGAGACGGAACAAACCGCCACTTTGGCCGGCCACCTGCGCCAGGCATCTTCCCCCGACGCCCTGCCCGTCGTCGGGGACTGGGTGGTCACCGACCCGGCGGCTGCCGGAGTCCGCATCGAGGCGGTGCTGCCCCGCCGGACCGCCCTGAAGCGGGCGGCCGCGGGGGGCCGGAAAAGCCTTGCGGGCCATCCGTCGTCAGCCCAGGTGCTGGCGGCCAATGTCGATACCGCCGTCATCGTCTGCGGACTGGATCGCGACTATAACCCGAGGCGCATCGAGCGTTATCTGACCCTGGTGTACGAAAGCGGCGCGACGCCGGTCATCGTCCTCAACAAAGGCGATCTCTGCCCCGAGGTGGAGATGCGCCGCGCCGAGATCGAGGCGATCGCCTTCGGGGTTCCGGTCCTGGTCACCAGCGCCCTCGGCGGCGACGGTCTCGGCGAACTGGAGTCATTCCTTCGGACCGGGGAGACCCTGGTGCTGCTCGGCTCCTCGGGGGCGGGCAAATCGACCCTGCTCAACCGTTTGGCCGGCGCGGCCCGCCAGACGACCGCTCCGGTCAGCACGGCCGTCGGCAAGGGCGTCCACACCACGAGCCACCGGGAACTCTTTCCCCTTCCCGGCGGCGCTCTGGTCATCGACACGCCGGGGTTGCGGGAACTTCACCTGTGGGGAGAGGGTCGGGACGGGCTGGAGAGCACCTTTCCGGATATCGTCGCCCTCGCGGAGCGCTGCCGCTTCGGCGACTGCCGACACGAGAACGAGCCCGGTTGCGCCGTCCGGGACGCCCTGGCGACCGGGAACCTTGAGGCCGCCCGCCTGGAGAGCTACCTCAAGCAGCAGACGCAACTGGCTTATGCGGCAAACCGGCAGGACTTGTCGTTTCAACAAGCCGACAAGAAGAAATGGAAAGTGATCAGCCAGGAGATCAAGCGCTGGCAACGGGATCACGGTGACCCCTGAAAAACCAAGGCCCGCCGCAAGGCGGGCCTTTTTTCAAATCCGGGCCGAATTCCCGAATCCCGGGGACACCTCACCCTCTTCAAAAAGGGGGATGACCCACAGGCAGCCTTGATGTGACTATAATGGAAAAGAAACCTAGCTCTCTCCATCAGGGAGGTGCGCCATGTTCAACGCCACGTTCGTGAAAAACCTGACCCCCCGGCTCCTGAGCCTCATGCGCCTGAGCATCGCTTTTCTCTTCATCCAGCACGGCGGACAGAAACTCTTCGGCTATCCCGTGCCCATGCCCGGTCCGCCGCTGGAACTCTTTTCGCTGATCGGCGTGGCCGGAGTGCTCGAATTCTTCGGCGGCCTGTTGCTGTTGCTGGGGCTCTTCACCCGCGGGACGGCCTTCATCCTTTCGGGACTGATGGCCTTTGCCTACTTTATTGGCCATGCCGGCAAGGGCTTCTGGCCGCTGGCCAACCAGGGCGAACTGGCCGTCGCCTACTGCTTCGTCTTCCTCTACCTGGCCGCGGCCGGGGGCGGACCCTGGAGTCTCGACCGGCTGCGCGGCAAAGACTGACATCATGAAAATCCTGGCGAACATCGACGTGCCGGAACTCGCACCGGCCATCGAATTCTATTGTTCCGCCCTCGGTCTGTTGCTCAGCCGCATGCTGGACGACGACGTCGCGGAACTCACGGGTGGCTCTACCGTCATTTATTTGTTGCGGAATGCCAATGGGTCCAGCCCCGGACGCAACCTTGCCGTGCCGCGTCGCTATTCCCGCCACTGGACACCGGTGCACCTCGACTTCGTCGTGGAGGACATCGAGCAAGCGGCGGAACGGGTGGTGACGGCCGGCGGCAGCCGGGAGAGCGCCTGCGTCGAATGGAGGGGTTCGAAGTGCATTACCTTCTCCGACCCCTTCGGCCACGGCTTTTGCCTGATTGAATTTGCCGACGGCACCTACCGGGTTTAGCTCGGATAGAAGGGGGGCAAAACCCCGGTCGCGGGCAGCCACTGCACCCGAAAGACGACTTTGCCGTCGTCCCTGGTTTGCACCTGCCACGACCCGCAGGATGCTCGGCTAACACTGGTATGCGCGTTCACCCGGGAGAAGCGATGGGAAACCGTCAACTTCACGACAACCAGCACCCCGACCGCCCTGCCCGTCAACTTTTCATCACCAGCCTGACGGCGCTCGGCGTCGTCTATGGCGACATCGGCACCAGCCCCCTCTACGCCCTGCGCGAATGCTTCCACGGCAGCCACGCGCTGCCACTGACCCCGGACAATGTCCTTGGCGTCCTGTCGCTGATCTTCTGGGCCCTCACCCTCATCATCTCCGTCAAATACCTGACCTTTCTGATGCGGGCGGATAACCGGGGCGAGGGGGGGATCCTCGCCATGCTCGCCCTGCTGATACCAGCCGACCGACTCAGCCACAACCAGCGCAGACTGTTGTTGCCACTGGGGCTCTTCGGCGCGGCATTTCTCTACGGGGACGGAGCGATCACTCCGGCGATTTCGGTACTGAGCGCCGTTGAGGGCCTCAAAATTGCCGCCCCGGCTCTGGAGGGGGTGGTGCGGCCTCTCACCCTGGCGATTCTCGTCGCCCTCTTTCTTTTCCAGAAGCGCGGAACGACGAAAATCGGCCTGATCTTCGGTCCGACGATGGCCGTTTGGTTTGTCACCCTTGCCGTGCTGGGGATCAGTGGCATTCTGCAGGCGCCGCAGGTCCTCGGCGCGCTCAGCCCCCACCATGCATTCCGGCTCTTCGTTGCCAATGGCCGACTCGCTTTTTTCGTCCTCGGTGCCGTCTTCCTGGTCGTGACCGGGGGAGAGGCACTCTATGCCGACATGGGACACTTCGGCCCGCGACCGATTCGGCTGGCGTGGTTTGCCCTCGTCCTCCCCGCTCTGCTCCTCAATTACTTCGGCCAGGGAGCGCTGCTGCTCGTGCGCCCGGCGGAGACCAGCGAACCTTTCTTTCACCTGGCGCCGGGCTGGGCCCTTTATCCATTGGTCCTCCTTGCCACCGTGGCGACGATCATCGCTTCACAGGCTGTCATTTCCGGCGCTTTTTCGTTGACCAGGCAAGCCATCCAGCTCGGCTACAGCCCCCGCCTGCGCCTGGTACAGACGTCCTCGGAGGAGATCGGTCAGGTCTACTGTCCGGCAGTCAACAACGGGCTGATGCTGACCACCCTGGCACTCGTCATCGGCTTCGGCTCATCGACCAACCTCGCCGGCGCCTACGGGGTTGCCGTCACTACCACCATGGTCATTACCACCGTCCTCGTCTTCTTCCTGATGGTCAAACACTGGAACTGGCCCCCGGCCATTGCCGCCACCCTGGCGGCCCTCTTTCTGGCGGTCGATCTCCCCTTCTTCGGCGCCAACCTGCTCAAGATCGGCCACGGCGGCTGGTTCCCTCTTATCGCCGGCGGAGCGATCTTCATCATCATGACCACCTGGCACCGGGGGCGGGCCGAACTCAGGTCGACATTGCAGGGGGCAGGCGAGTCGCTGCCGGCCTTTATTGCGGCGCTGGCCGACGACTCGCCGCACCGGGTCCAGGGAACAGCGGTCTTCATGACCGGCCAGACCGAGGGGACGCCGCCGATTCTGCGTCATCATCTGGCACACAACCAAGTGCTGCACGAGCAGGTCATCATCCTTACAGTGATGACCAACGACCAGCCACGGGTTCCGGCCGCCGAGCGAGTCGAGGTCACCCTGCTGCCGCTCGGCTTCGCCCGGGTGCTGGTTCGCTACGGTTTCATGCAGAACCCCCATGTGCCGGTGGCGCTGCGCGAGTGCGAACCGCACGGACTGGCGGTCGATTTCGAGCACATAACCTACTATCTCTCCCGCGAACGGATTATCGCTCCCCATCGCGGCCCGGTGCTGTTGAACTGGCGGGAGAAGCTCTTCGCTTTGCTTAATCGCAACACCCTCAACGCGACCGCCTTCTTCAACCTCCCGCCGGAACAGGTGGTTGAACTCGGTCAACAGGTCGAGATCTGACCGGACGGCCTGGAACTCGCTCCGGGGTTGCCCGACTTAACTCCCCTCAACCCGGAATCAGCTCAAGAGCATGTTCAAGCCGGATGCAGCCAGTGACACTCATCGCCCCGGGACATTTCTCGATGTAATTTTCCATGGCCCAGCGGGCAGCCACCTCTTCTTCGGGATTCACCTTCAGCACATAACGCACGCGAATCACCGTAATTTTCAGGACGCCCTCGACGTCCTCGATATCGCCTTCGACACTGGCCCGGAAACGATCGGAATGGGTCCTGATTTTTTTAGTCGCCAGCACGCTGGCGAGGGTGCCCATCATTCAAGCCGCAACCGCCCCGACGATGTGATCCAGAGTGGCGGCATGCTCCTCGACCGGGTCGACCTTGTAGAATTTCTGGATGCCGCCGTGAACCCCATAAAAAACCGGCTCCGCGAAGCCTTCGATGTGTGCGATCCGGATCGGCCCCCGGTCGCGCGTGATCGTGATCCTTGAGGTGTGAATGATCTCAGCCATGGCACTGTCCCCTTTCTTATGAATATCGCCATGGCAAATATTACCATAGTGTCCGGCGGAGTTTCGGGAGCCCCTCGTTTAACTCCGCCTTAACCCTTCGTCATTGCCCAATTCCGAGGGAAATGGGAGAATCAAGGCACTTCCCTATTTCAACGTCCCGGATCAGCTCCCCTGAACTTGACATCCGCGGGCTGGGTGCTTACCTTGTGCACCGCCCACCGGCAATCCAATCCAACGGGAGAAGCAAATCAAATGACCGTGAGCAAGCGCAAGTTCAAGGCCGAGGTCAACAAGGTCCTCGACCTGGTGATCCATTCCCTCTACTCGCACAAGGAGATCTTCCTGCGCGAGCTGATTTCCAACGCCAGCGACGCCATCGACAAGGCCCGTTACCTCTCGCTCACCGACACCGCCATCAACCCTGACGGCGACGAGTGGCGGATCGAGCTGATCCCTGACGCGGCGGCCGGCACCCTGACGGTGCGCGACAACGGCATCGGCCTGACCCGCGACGAGGCGGCCGAGGCGCTCGGCACCATCGCCCACTCGGGAACCAAGGAGTTCCTCAAGCTGCTGGAGAGCCGGGAGGTGAAGGACAATCCGGAGCTGATCGGCCAGTTCGGCGTCGGCTTCTACTCAGCGTTCATGGTCGCCGACCAGGTCACGGTCCTCTCCCGCCGCGCCGGCGCCCCGGCCGACCAGGGGATCTGCTGGCAGTCGGAGGCCGACGGCAGCTACACGATCGAAGACATCACCAGGGAAGGGCGCGGCACCGACATCATCCTCCACCTCAAGGACGATGCGAAGCAGTACCTGCAGGAGTGGGAGCTGCGCAAGGTGGTCAAGCAATACTCCGACTTCATCGAGTACCCGGTGGTGATGGCGGTGACCCGCAGCAAGCCCGACCCCGAGGACAAGGAGAAGCGGATCGAGACGACGGAGGTCGAAACCCTCAACTCGCGCAAAGCGATCTGGCTCAAGGAGAAGAGCGAGATCAGCGAGGAGGAGTACCATGAGTTCTACAAGCACATCTCCCACGACTACACCGAGCCGGCCAAAACCATCCACTACAAGGCCGAAGGGACCACCGAGTTCTCGGCCCTGCTCTATCTGCCGAAGCAGCGCCCCTTCAACATCTACTACCAGGACTACAAGATCGGCCCGACCCTCTACGTACGCCGGGTGCAGATCATGGACCACTGCGAGGCGATGCTCCCCCCTTACCTGCGCTTCGTCAAGGGGGTGGTCGAGTCCGCCGACCTGCCGCTGAATGTCAGTCGCGAGATCCTGCAGGACAACAAGACCGTGGCGGTCATCAACAAGAACCTCACCAAGAAGGTGCTCGACACCCTGGCCGAGATGAAGAAGAACGAGTTGGAGGCCTACACCGAGTTCTACGACCAGTTCGGCCGGGTGCTCAAGGAGGGGATCCATCACGACTACGCCCGCAAGGACACGCTCGCCGAATTGTTGCTCTTCGAGACCACCCTGACCGAGCCGGGCAAGAAGATCAGCCTGGCCGACTACGTGGCGCGCATGCGCAGCGAGCAGACGGAGATCTACTACATGACCGGCCCCGACCGGGCCACAGCCGAGGCGTCGCCGTATCTGGAAGTCTTCAAGGAGAAGGGGTTCGAAGTGCTGCTGGCGACCGACGATATCGACGACCTGATCATAAGCGGGCTCGGCCGCTACCAGGAGAAGGAGTTTCAGTCGGCCCTCAAGGGCGACCTCGACCTGGGTGACAGCAAGAAGGAAGAGAAGCAGAAGGAGTACGGCGACCTGCTGGCGCTGATGCAGGAGCAGCTGAAAGAGCAGGTGAGTGCGGTGCGCGTCTCCGGGCGGCTCAAGGAGTCGGCGGTCTGCCTGGTGGCCGGCGAGCACGACCTCGACCCGCAGATGGCCAAGATGTTCCGCGCCATGGGACAGGACGTCCCGAAAGGGCAGCGCGTTCTGGAGGTCAACCCCGACCACCCGCTGATCGCCAGGATGCAGGGGCTGTTCGCCGCCGATGCCAAGAGCGACCGTCTCAAGGAGTACGTCGAACTGCTCTACGATCAGGCGCTGCTGCTCGAAGGGGACCGCCCCCGCGACCCGGTGGCCTTCGCCCGCTCGCTGTCGAAGCTGATGGCGGAGACGGCTTAAGGGTTAGCTCCCCGCCGGCTCCCCCCCAAGCCACAGGGAACTGCCTGGTGGCGTTTCCATTTCCACCGGAGGGACACTGATGATCATCGACTGGTACCCGGGGCACATGAAGAAAGCCCGGGAGCAGATTATCAAGAAGCTGCCGACCATCGATGTCGTCATCGAAGTGCTCGACGCCCGTCTCCCGGTCAGCAGCGCCAATCCGCTGTTGACCAGGCTGCGCGGGACCAAGCCCTGCATCAAGGTGCTCAACAAAAGCGACCTGGCCGATCCCGCGGTGACCGGTGAATGGGTCCGCTGCTTTGAAAAACAGCAGGGGGTGCGGGCGCTGCCGCTGATCGCCAAGGATCACCGGGACGCGGGACGGCTGCTGAAGCTGTGCCGCACCCTGGTGCCCACGCGCGGTGGCAAGGGGGAGCGATATCTGCAGGTCATGGTGATCGGCATCCCCAATGTCGGCAAGTCCACCCTGATCAACACCCTGACGGGGAAAAAGGTGGCGCGGGTCGGCGACAAGCCGGCGGTCACCACCTGCCAGCAGCTGATCGACTTGCACAACGGCATCCTGCTGTCCGACACGCCGGGGTTGCTCTGGCCGATGCTGGAGGACCAGCAAGGCGCCTGCCGGCTGGCCGCCAGCGGAGCCATCGGCGACAACGCCTTCGATACCGATTCGGTGGCCCTGGCAACGCTCAGCTATCTCAGCGACCGCTACCCGGCACTGCTTTTGAAACGCTACAACCTGCCGGATCTGCCGGCATCCCCGACCGCAACCCTGGCAGAGATCGGGCGGCGGCGCGGCTGCCTGGTCAGCGGTGGCGAAGTCGACCGGCACCGCGCAGCGGAGCTGTTCCTGCGCGAACTGCGTGCTGGTTTGCTGGGAGGGATCAGCCTGGAACGACCGGGGGATCCGCCGGAGAGCAACGCGCCCTCCGCGGCGCGAGCAGATGATGCCGAAGTTTGACTGCCTCTGCTGCGGCCACTGCTGCCTCAACCTGGTCGATGCCTATCAGGGCTGCGTCAGCGATGCTGACATGCAGCGCTGGCGGCAGGAGGGACGTGACGACCTGCTCGCCTGGGTGGTCACCCTCGCCCTCGGCCCCGACAATCAGCTGCACACCGCCTGGGTCGACCCGGCAACGGGCGACGATGTCGAGCGCTGCCCCTGGCTGCTCGACCGGATCGACGGCAACGGCTATCTCTGCGGCATCGACGCCACCAAACCGGATCACTGCCGGAACTACCCGGAGCACCGGCAGCATGCCGCCGCCACCGGCTGCCGTTCGATTTCGTGGGAATCTGGGGACGATTCCAGGCTTTGATTTTTTCCTGAATGCCTCAAACAGCAAAGGGGCGGCCAAGAGGCCGTCCTTGTTGACAGGGCGCCCCCCTTTCACTCCGGCTCTCCCAGCAGCAAACGATTTTTCGGGGTGATCTCCGCCGGGATCAATTGGGTCACGACCCGGTAGCCGGCCGCCTGCAACCTCGTGGCCCGGGTCACGTCCATGGCCAACGGGCCGTCCAGCCAGCCGCGCAACTCTCCGCCGGCACCGCTCTCCAGATTGTGGCAGCACGGCAGCACCACCAGCCGCGCCCGCGCCGCAATAGCCAGGTCGATGACCCGGTCGGTCAGGTTGCCGCAGGCATGCACCGAGACCACCAGGTCATCCGCCGTCAGCTCCACGGCCTCGAGCTCTCCGCAGTATAACGCCACCCGCCCCTCAAGGCGCGGCCAGGACGCTTCCAGTACTGCCTGCAATTTGGCCGCGCTCTCCGGCAGCGCCCGGTCGATGCCGAGCGCACAACGGGAGCTGTCATCGAGCAGCAGGAGGATGCTGGCGAGCAGCCCGTGACCGCATGCCAGGTCGACGACCCGACCGCCGCGAAACCGGCGGCGCACCCGGCGCGCCACCTCCCAGGCTTCAAACAGCTCCTTGCGCGGCAGGCAACCGGCACGGCAGACGGCACGGGCGATACGGTCGAACAGGGTCTCGCCCGGAAAGCGGTCGAGCTGCCGGTCGGTCAGACGGTTGCGGGAGGAACGGTCCATGGCAATCTCCGGGTGCGGGTCAGGGGCGTTCAATGCGCTGCCTTCTCCCCCCAGAGTTCCCTGAGCCGCTGATCGCGGCCGCAGCCCCACCGGTAATATTTGTAGCGGATCGGATTTTTCTTGTAGTAGTCCTGGTGGTAGCTCTCCTCCCCCTTGACCGGGTAGAAGGTCGAGGCGTCGAGGATCGGCGTGGCCACGGTCTGATTCGGAAACCGCGCGGCGATCTGCTGCTTCGATTCCTCGGCGATCTTTCGCTCGCTGTCGCTGGCGACGAAGATGGCCGTCTGGTAGCTGTGGCCGCGGTCGCAGAACTGCCCGCCGTCATCGAAGGGGTCGACATGCACCCAGTAATAATCGAGCAGCTGCCGGTAGCTGACCTTCCTCGGGTCGTAGGTGATTTCCACCGCTTCAAAGTGCCCCTCATGGTTGCCGTTATAGGTCGGATCCTTCAGCGTCCCGCCGGTGAAGCCGGAGATCACATCGGTGACGCCGGGGAGCTTTTCGAAGTCGGCCTCCATGCACCAGAAGCAGCCGCCGGCCAGGATCGTCTTGGCAGCCTGGGCGCCGCCGGCGGTACCGAGGAACAGGGCAAGCAGGGTAAAGATTCGCAGGCTGTACATAAGACCTCCTCCCGGGATATGCGGGATGTTCGCGTTTTTTGTATCTGTTTCATGGCGTCCCATTTCATTTTGCCACAAAACGCATTGTCAGGAATTCCGAAAGGAGAAAAAGGGGACGGCGGAGGCGATGGTGCCGTGGTTCCGGCAGGAAGGGTAGACGTGGACGGAAAGTCAGGGGGCGGGGTATCATTAATACAGGGGAGTTCTCCCCTGAAACGTCGGCACGGGAGGATTTATGAAAATACCATTGCTGATCAAACTGCTGCTGCTTGCAGCGCTGGCCGTCAACCTCTCCGGCTGCATCATCATCCCCGACTGGGATGAAGGCGGTCACGGCTACCATCACGGCGGCTACTACAAGCATCATGAGGGACATCACGACGACTGACGCGGAGGGCACAAAACTGCGTTAATGTTCCCGCCCTTCCGGCCCCCGCCGAATGCGCGAATCAGGAAAAAGCTGGGCGGATGACCAAGCTGAAACGGCGAATTTTCTGTGCAAATGCGCACTTGTCGCTTGCGCACTCAGCCATGGCTTCTCTGGTTAAAATCACGTAAATGCTTGATTTGTCGAATATTAAAGAAATTTTTTTTGACTTCGTGCAAAGCCCTGCCGTATAAAATCCCCATTGCTTACCAAAAAAGTAGTGGTACACGACAAGACTAAACCACCCGCGAGGGTGGGGCGGAAAGCCTAGGGTCTCCAGTAGATAGCCGGGATGCCGAAATATCACGGACGATATTCGGCCCCGGCTTTTTTGTGCCCGAAATCGTGAAGCGGAGACCAATGTAGCGGAACAGTTTGAAAGGTTGCCCCGGGACACAGCGCGGAACAGCTCCCGCAAGGCAACAGGTGATACACGATAATACTAAACCATCCGCGAGGATGGGGCGGAAAGCCTAGGGTCTCCAGCAGACAGCCGGGTTGCCGAAATATCACACGATATCCGGCAACCCGGCTTTTATTTTGAGGGAGGTTGTGCAGAACCCACAACCAGCAGCAGTGAAGAAAAAGGAGAACCAGTGCAAACAAAGATCAAAAACCAGCAAGGAAGAGCCCCTTACTTCCCGGGGGAGAGGGAAAGAGGTCGGAACTTGACCTCTGAATTTTCACAAACTGCAAGAGGAGAATTCATGAAGAGTGTAAACAACTGGATGATGTTGCTTGCCTTTGCCGCGGTAATGGCAGGCGTCCAACTGATCAGTACCACCACCGCCCACGCCCAATCGTCCTATTTCACCAGCCGCGGCTGCGTCAACTGCCATGCGGCGCCGGTGACCGCAACTTGCAACGGCTGCCATCACCATGGCAATGCCAACCTTAGTGCTTCCGCCAACAAGACGTCCTACACTCCCGGGGAAACCGTGACCGTGACCCTGACCGGAGGGACCAGGACCGGTTGGATCGGTGCCCGGCTCCACGACCAGACCGGCGCTGAAGTTGCCCGTTCCACCGGCAACCAGAGCGGCATGGGCGGCTCCGCCACCTTCCCCGCGGTCCTCAGTGCCCCGGCACCCATGACGGCCGGCAGCTATACCTGGAAGATGGCGTACTTCGGCAACCAGGACGGCACCGGCGCCGGCGATGTCCATGGCGAAGCGACCGTCAACGTGTCGTTCACCGTTGCGGCGGCAGCCGACACCACGGCTCCGACGGTCGGCGCCTTCACCCTGCCGGCCACCAGCACCAGCCTCACCGTGCCGGTCTCCAGCCTGACCGCGTCGGATAACGTCGGCGTCTCCGGCTATCTGGTCAACACCAGCGCCACCAAGCCGTTGGCCTCGGCCGCTGGCTGGACCGCCACTGCCCCGACCAGCGTCACCGCTCCGGCCGCCGGGACCGTGACCTTCTACGCCTGGGCCAAGGATGCGGCCGGCAACGTCTCCGCCTCCCGCAGCGCCTCGGTCGTCATCACCATCGATGCTCCGGTGGCCGACACCGTCAAGCCGATCCTGACCGTTTCGACCCTGGCCAACGGGGCGATCACCAGCAACCCCGTCCTCAACGTCAGCGGCCGGGCCACCGACGATGTCGCCCTGGACAAAGTCACGGTCAACGGCACCATCGTCACCGTCAATGCCGACGGCACCTTCAGCACCGCGCTGACCCTGGTCGAGGGTGGCAACATCGTCTCGATCGTAGCCGTCGACAAGGCTGGCAACAGCACGACGGTCAGCCGCACTATCACCTATCAGGCGGTGGCGCCGACGCTGGCGATTACCGCGCCGGTTGACAACCTGTTCACCGCCCGGAACATCCTCGCCGTCAAGGGCACGACCACCGAGA
>VEPG01000051.1 GCA_012026975.1 Desulfuromonas sp.
GGCCCCCGCCTCCGCCCGCTTTTCCGCTCCGCCCTTGAGACTGGCCACCAGCACGACGCGCTCGAGACAGCTCGGGAAACCGCCCAGATTCATGGCCGTGAGCGGCTTGGCCCCCATGGCGTAGAGGTCGGAGAGGGCGTTGGCGGCGGCAATCCGCCCGAAGGTCGCGGGATCGTCGACCACCGGGGTAAAGAAGTCGATGGACTGCACCAGGGCGCAGCCGTCATGCAGGCGATAGACCCCGGCGTCGGCGAAGGGGATCGCGGCAGAGAGAAGGTTCGGATCCTCGACGGTCGGCAGCTGGCGCAGCACCTGCGCCAATGGCCCGGGGGCCATCTTGGCGGCTCAACCGCTCGATTTGGAGAGATGGGTCAGTTTGATCATGGTGTCACTTTAGCTTTTCGGCAGTTGCCATGCAACCCGCTCGTCACCGCGGCGCATGGTGTACTTGAGCGCGTCGAAATGCTCGAGGAGCGCCTGGGTCTGCTTGCGGGCGCTGCCGATGCGGTCGCGAAACTCTGCAAGCGTCAGGGTCGGTTTCGCGGAGAAATGCGCGCGCAAGGAGGTCAGTGCCGCGGCGTAGGCGTCGCGATGGAAGATCATTTCGTCGGAGAGTCGCACCAGGTCGCCGCGGCTGAACAGGAAGGCCAGACAGGCGTCGACGGTGTCTGCCGGCAGGTTCAGCCCGCCAAGCATCTCGTTCCGGTTGTTGGCCTGGGTGCCGGTCTTGCGGTAGAGCCCGACAATCTGCTCGATCAGCCGTTGCTGCTCGCCGGATGGCCGCGGTTCGAAATCGGGGCGGGCGACGTGTTCGCCGCGTTGCTCCAGCGCTCCCGCGGCCACCAGCCCGGCCAGCAGTTCCTCGAAGGCTTTCGGCGCCACCCTGGTCGGGAGTGCACCCTTGAGCGTGGCATGCGGGACTCCAGGCAGCAGCGGTTGGTCGCGGTGGCAGCCGTCGACGGCAGCGAGGAGCAGCCGCTCCCAATGCAGGGCGGTGACTTCGGTCAGCCACTGGTCACCCAGACGTCGGGCCTGCCCGGCTGCAGCCAGGGCGTCGAGATGTCCGGCGACCCGCTCGCGCCCCAGGCCGGAGGCCTGCTCCAACTCCTTGCCGCGCGCACAGACGAGTTCGGTGAGCTTCTGCAGCAGGAACGCGCGTTCACCGGATTCGAGCTCGCCGAGGGCGGCCATCACCTCGGGGCGGAAGCGGCGATGGCGCGGCGGGTTGGGGTCGATGATCTGGCCGCCGCCGATGGTGGTCATCGGCGAGTAGGAGCGGATGATGAAGCGGTCCTGGCGATGGGCCACCAGCGGCTGGTCGAACTGGATCTGGGTGAGCACGCTCTCCCCCGGTTCAAGCTTGTCGCGGTCGAGCAGGACCACCTTGGCGGTAACCCGCGCGGTGCCGAGATGCAGGTGCACCGGATCGCGGAATTTCAGCAGCCGGGCCGCCTCCTTGAGCAGGGTCAGCCGTGCGTCGACGCGGGACGTCAATTCGAAGAAGCCGGGGGTGGCGACCACCGCGCCGCGCTCCAGGTCGCTGCGTTCGAAGCCGGCCAGGTTGACGGCCACCCTCTGCCCGGCGCGGGCGATGTCGGCCTTGCGGCCGTGCACCTGCAGTTCGCGGACCCGTACGGTTTCGCCGGGGGGGAGCACCTCCACCGGGTCGCCGACCCTGATCCGTCCCGAGAGGAGGGTGCCGGTGACCACTGTGCCGAAGCCACTGATGGTGAAGTGACGGTCGATCGGCAGGCGCGCCGGGCCGTCCTCGTCGCGCGGCGGCAGTTCACCCAGAATCTGCTGAATGGCGGCGAGCAGTTCCGGGATGCCCGCCCCGGTAAACGCCGAAACCCGGCAGGCCGGCGCCTCGGCCAGGAAGGTGCCGGCCACCTCCTCGCGAATCTCCTCCTCGACGATGTCGAGCCAGTCGGCCTCCGCCAGGTCGCACTTGGTCAGCACCAGGATGCCGCGCGGGATCTTCAGCAGCTTGAGGATCTGCAGATGCTCACGGGTCTGCGGCATGACCCCTTCGTTGACGTCGACTACCAGCAGCACCAGATCGATGCCGCCGATCCCGGCCAGCATATTGTGGATGAAACGCTCGTGGCCGGGAACGTCGACCACCCCGGCCACCGTGCCATCCGGCAGCTGCAGCGGAGCGAAGCCGAGGTCGATGGAGATGCCGCGCTCCTTCTCCTCGCGCAGGCGGTCGGTGTCGATCCCGGTCAGCCGGCGGATCAGCGCGGTCTTGCCGTGATCGACATGGCCGGCGGTGCCGATGATGTGGAAGCGGGGTTCAGCCATCAGTCGCTCAGGTCAGCGCCTGCTCCAGCGCTTTCACCAGCAGCGCGTCCTCGCCGGGGAGGAGGGTGCGCGGGTCGAGGAGCAGACGATCGTCCTGCACCCGGCCGATGACCGGCGGGTCGCCGTGGCGCAGGTGTTCGGTCAGCTGCTGGAGAGAACTGTGGCGGGGGGTGACGGCGACGGCAAAGCCGGGGAGTTCGGCCAGTGGCATGGCACCGCCGCCGACCGTGGCCGTGGTGGCGACGATGTCCAGTTCGGCCCGGTTGCCGGCGGCGGCCTGCAGTTGCGGCAGCAGCTCCTGACAGCGGCGCTGCAATTCGCCTGCGGAGATGGCGAGCAGGCGCAGGGTGGGAACTTCCCGCAGCGCCCGCTGCGGGTCGAGGTAGAGGCGCAGGGTCGCCTCCAGCGCCGCCAGAGTCATCTTGTCGAGGCGCAGGGCGCGGGCGAGAGGGTGCTTCTTCAGCCTGGCGACGATCTCTTGCTTGCCGACGATCAACCCGGCCTGCGGGCCGCCGAGAAGTTTGTCGCCGCTGAAGGTGACCACGTCGATGCCGGTCGCCAGCGTCTCGCGCACGGTCGGTTCGCGCGGCAGCCCCAGTTGGGCCAGGTCGAGCAGCAGGCCGCTGCCGAGATCCTCCAGCACCGGCACGCCACGCTCCGTTCCCAGCGCCGCCAGTTCCTCCCCGGTCACGGCGCTGGTGAAGCCTAGAATCCGGTAGTTGCTGGTGTGGACCTTGAGGATCAGGGCGGTGTCGGGGCCGATTGCCTTGC
Source organism: Desulfuromonas sp. (assembly GCA_012026975.1). GTDB lineage: Bacteria > Desulfobacterota > Desulfuromonadia > Desulfuromonadales > BM103 > VAUL01. The sequence goes on from VEPG01000051.1 coordinate 3,076, forward strand.
GGTAGTCGTCGAAATGGGTCTTGTTGGTGGCGCCGACCTCGACCAACCTGACCCCGCCTGCCGCCATAATCTCTGGGATGCGGAAGGAGCCGCCGATTTCGATCAGTTCACCGCGCGACACCAGGGCACTCTTCCCGCCGGCCAGGGCAGAGAGGGCCAGCAGCACCGCGCCGGCGTTGTTGTTTACCGCCAGGGCGGCCTCAGCCCCGGTCAGGCGGCAGAGCAGCTCCTCGACATGGACGTGGCGCTCGCCGCGTTTCCCTTCCGCCAGATCGTACTCCAGCGTCGAATAGCCGCGGGAGACCTCGACCACCGCCTGCAGAACGCTCTCCGCCAGCGGCGCGCGGCCGAGGTTGGTGTGCAGCACCGTGCCGGTCAGGTTCAGTACCCGGCGCAGGGACGGGGTTTCGAGCGCGTGCAGATACTCGGCGGCAAGCCTGGCCACCGCCTCGGGAGTCAGGTCGGGGAGCGGTTCCCCGTCGGCCAGCAGGTGCTGGCGCAGGGCGTCCACCGCCCGTTGCGCGGCGGTGCGCAACTGTGCATGGGCATGACTTCCGGCCAGTTCGCTGAGCGGGGGCGTGTTGAGCAGTCGATCGACGGCGGGGAGGCGGCGGAGCAGGACTTGACGGTCGGTCATAAGCGAATGGCCAGTCTGGACGTCGGCGTGTCGATAAAAGTTCTTAATTCAGCGTGATCATTGAGTTTTTATTGCGCCTATGAGCAACTTGATTGTTTAGCAGGAAAGGAGTGAAAAAGCAAGGTTGGGCTGGTCATGTTTTATCCCGGAAGGGAAGGAAGCTGTTTGGGCGGTGCCGAATGCCTAACTTTTTTGGTGATGGATTTTCAGCCGGAAACGACCGGGGAATTATCGACAAGCGGCAATCCGTATTTTTTGTTGGCGCATGAAGACATTGTCGCGATAAATCCTTGACAGGGCTGTAATTTAAGATACCTTTATAATCTGTTATGTGATTTATCTAATATTAATAAACCTCCTTGAGCGTTAAAGATATCTCTCCGTTAGGAGAGGGCGGATAACAATTGGGTTTCCCCTCTTCCGAGGAGAAAAAAGTCCTGATTGCCGACTCACGATTTTTTTGATGTATAGGTTTTTAAACTTAGGGGTTTTGTCCATGAAGAGAGCCAATTTCTGTGCGAGCAGTTCAAAAATGTCGGCTGCCGGTGCCCGGCTTGTGCAATCTGTAGCCTTCCTGTTGACCTGTCTGGCCATGCTGACTCCAACTGCGGCCCTGGCCCAGGATCCCCCTCTGAATTACTTGGCCCTTGGTAAAGCTGGAGGCGTCTACCCCCTGGCGCTCTCCCGCTTTGTCGAGCTGGTCGTTGAACGTAATCAGCAGCTGCAATCGCGCGACGCCGACCTGGTCATGAAAAAAGAAGGGATCAAGGCGGCCCGCGCCATTTACGAGCCGACCCTGCTCGGCAGCTACACTCATCTTTACAACAACGAGCAGAATGACGCGGCACAGTTTGCAAGCCGCGGTTTTAAAGAAATTTATGAGCAAAAGGCGGATTACTACAAGCTTGAGATCGAGGAAATGCTTCCCACGGGGGGGAAAGTCAAACTCGGCTGGTCTCTCAATGAAACGGACGATAACATCGATTTTAATTCTCTGGACATCGGCAAACAATACAAACATCTCACGTATGTCAATCTGACGCAGCCGTTGTTGAAGAGTTTTGGCATAGCCGCGACGGAAACCCAGATCAGACTGGCCGAAGGTGATGCCGATGTCGCTCTGCAAAGTTATCGCCAGGAAATGCTCAGTGTAGTCGGTCAGGCCATCGCGACCTACTGGGACCTTTCCCTGGCCCAGGAAAAAGTTGACATGCGCGCCGAATCGGTGCGGGTGGCCGAGAAGATTCTGGAAGATAACCGTGCCCGTTTAAAAACCGGGAAGATGGCCGAAACCGAAGTCCTCGAGGCGGAAGCGGGGGTTGCCCTGCGCAAGGCCCTGCAGCTCGATGCCAGGAAGGCGTACGACGCGGCCAAGAACGATGCCTTGACCATGTTTGCCGAACATGCGGTGGCCTACTCTGCCGATATCGATGCCATCGAGCCTCTCGCGCTGGAACACGGCGACTATGATTACCAGGCGTCAATAGCCAGGGCTTTTGAGTGCCGGCCCGAATACCTGGCGACCAAGGCACGGCTTGCCCAGGAAGATGTGCGCCTTGTCTACGCTCAAAATCAAAGGTGGCCGGAGCTGGATCTGAAGGCCAGTTACGGGCTCAACGGGCTCGCCCTTGATCGTTCCGATGCCTGGGGCACGATGGAAACCAGTGATTACGACTCGTGGTCAGTCGGTCTGGAACTCCGGGTTCCACTCTTCGGCGACCAGAAAGCCACCAGTGAACTGGCTCAGGTCAAGCAGCGCAAACGCAAGGCCCTGCTCGAAATGAAAGCGATCGAAGTGGCCCTGGCGAATGCCGTGAACACGACGATCCACAACATCAACAACACCACTGAACAAGCAGGCTATTCAGCCAGCGTGGCAGAGTCCAATCGTCGCCTGCTGGAGATCGAACTGATCCGCCTGAAGGCCGGCAAGAGCAACAGTCGGCTGGTACTGGAAAAGGAAGAAGACTTCCGGAGCGCAAGGGAAGCCGAGTTGGAGGCCCTGGTCGACCAGAAGAAGGCCATCCTCGAGCTGGAGATGGCCGAGGCAAGCTTGCTTTCTCACTACAACATAGATGTCCTGGGGAGGGATTGATGAAAAGATTTCAGCTCAAACAAGCCGCAATCGTCGTCACCCTGATAGCGGCCGGTTGGCTGGCGCCGGCAATGGCCCAGGAGCGGGTTGTCAGCATCTCCGGGCTGACTGAACCGATCAATGATGTGATGCTGAGTCTTCCTACCACCGGCACGGTGTCGAAGATTTTTTTCAATGAAGGGGCCTATGTCAAAAAGGGGCAGGCAATTCTCGCCCTTGACAGCGAACTTGAAACGCTCGAGGTCGAGCGCCGCAAACTGGTTTGGGAAAACAAGGCCGAACTCAATTCGGCCATCGCACGGGTGGCGACCCTTGGCTCCCAACTCAAGTCGAGCAAGGAACTCTACGCCTCCACCGGGTCGATAAGCCTGGATGAACTGGAGAAACAGCAGCTCGAATACGATATTGCCGTGGCGGAAAAAGAGCGCCTGGAAAACAGCGAGGAGCGTGAACGCGTCGAATACCGGATCGCTGTCGAGCAACTGAACAAACGCAGCCTGTTGGCGCCCTTTTCCGGAGTTATCACCGAACTGATGGTCGATCCTGGCGAAACCCGCGAAGAGAACGTGCCCCTGGCGCATCTGGTGGATGCCAGCCAGGGGCTTTTCGTCTGCACGGTCGAAGAGCCGATCGGCCGCACTCTGAAGAGCGGCCTGACGGTTGACCTCGAGCTCCAGGCCGGCGCCTCTGTCGCCAAGATCAAGGGGCGGATCAGTTACGTAGACCCGGTGGTCGATCCGGCCAGCGGACTGCAGAAAGTCAAGGTCATATTCCCGATCAAAAACGGCAACATCTATCCTGGAGTTTCCGGCACCATGCTGATCACGGCAAGGGGCGCCGCGGCCGGAGGGTAATCTTGGCAAAAATCCCGGCTTGTGACCTTGCGCTGCGTCGCTTGGCCGGTCGAAGATTATTGGGAAGGAGTGGCTGCGGATCATGCCTCACGCACAGGAACAACAAGAGGTCACCAGAGCCCAGGTCATCGAGAATCTGGAGAAAATGCGCCAGTATGACGGCCCGCCAAAGACTTTCTGGCCGACGCTGCTGGAGAATTCCGCCCGCCTTGCCGAAGCCGGATTCGGGTTGATCCTGATCCAGGATTCGGTCGATTCCCCCTGGAAAATCCTTTGTGCCTGGCCGCCTCGGGAACGGGGACTGGTGCAATCGGCGGAGATGATCAAAAAGGTCGAAGCCATTGCCGAAACCTCGCTGACGAAGAAATGCGCGTGGGAGAGGAATCTTTCCGGCCGGGTCGGGGACGGGTATGACACCCTGCTGGGGCTCCGGTTTGAACTCATCGAGGAAAATTGCCAGAGTGTGGCGGTTTTCCTGTTGGGCCACCGCACGGAGGAGTCGCTGCAGGGACTCGCCACCAACCTCAGACTGATCGCCGACACCCCGGCGATCTACCAGTTGGGTCGTATGGCCCGCCAGTCCAGGGACGATGTTGGCCAGTTCTCGGAAGCGCTCGACCTGATGCTGCTGATCAATGCGGAAAAGCACTATCTGGCGGCGGCAATGACCTTCTGCAATGAGATTGCGGCTCGCTATCAGTGCGGCAGGGTCAGTCTGGGCTGGCTCGAGGGGGGCTATGTGCGGCTGCAGGCGATCAGCCACATGGAGCGCTTCGAGAAGAAGATGGAGGTGGTCCAGGCGCTGGAATCCGTCATGGAGGAGGCGTTCGACCAGGACGAGGAGATAACCTGGCCTCCGGCTGACGACAGCACGGCCATTACCCGAAACCACGAAGTCTACGCTCGGGAGCAGTCGGTACCGTTCATGGCTTGCCTGCCGCTGCGACTCGAAGAGGCGCCGGTGGCGGTGCTCTGCTGTGAACGTGCCGAACAGGCTTTTACCCTGCCGGAGTTGCGCGGGCTGAGAGTTCTGTGTGACCAGGCCACCCGGCGCCTGAGCGATCTCAAGGAACATGACCGCTGGTTTGGCGCCCGCCTTGCGGCCGATCTGCGCAAAAGCATCCCCTAGGTGAAGAGTGCCGAGCATACGTTGGTTAAAGGCCTTGGCCTCTCGGGCTGCCTGGTCCTGGCTTTCCTGCTCTTTGGCCGACTGCCTTACCGGGTCGAGAGCCCTTTTATCCTGCGCACCGATGATGTCCAATATCTCCCGGCGGCCCACGACGGCTATATCGACAGCGTGGCGGTTCGGGTCGGCGACCGGGTCGACGCGGGAGCGCTGCTGTTGACCCTCGATACCCGGGAACTGTTGATCGAGGCGGCGGCGGCGGTCGCCAATCTCAACCGTTATGCTCGCGAGGCCCAGAAGTCCCGGGCGGAAAACAACCTGGCTGAAATGCAGATCTCCCTGGCGTTGGCGGAGCAGGCCCGGGCGCAGCTCGAACTGGTCCGCTACAAGCTCAAACATTCGGAAGTCAGAGCGCCGTTTGCCGGGATTGTCGTCGAGGGTGATCTCCAGCAGATGCAGGGGGCCCCGGTCAATAAGGGGGATGTACTGTTAAAGCTCGCCCGTCTTGACAAGATGTATGCCGAATTCGAAATCAGCGAGCGTGACGTCCACGAATTGAATAATGGCTTCTCCGGCGAGATCGCCTTCATCAGCCAGCCGCGGCTCAAGTTTCCGGTGCAGCTGGAGCAGGTGGACCCTGTCTCCCAGGCCAAGGAGGAAGGCAACATTTTCCGTGGTCGCGGCCAGCTTCCCGAGGAAAAGGCCGACTGGTGGCGGCCGGGGATGAGCGGGGTGGCGAAGATCGATGTCGGTTGGCGCAACGTCCTGTGGATTCTGACGCACCGCACCATCGACTTCCTGCGCATGTGGCTGTGGTGGTGACATGGCCGTGCATAGCAAGACCTTCAGCGAATCGTGGCACCGCATCGTCGATCAGAAGATCGCTCTGCGGGCCAACGTCAAGGTCAGCAAGCGGTATTTCCGGGGGGAGCTGTGGTACGTTCTCCAGGACCCCTTCAACAACCAGTTTTTCCGCCTGCGCCCGGGGGCTCTCGACTTCGTTCTGCGTCTGCGCCAGGATCGTACCGTGGGTGAAGTCTGGGATGAGTGCCTGACCCGCGATCCCGATGGTGTGCCGGGTCAGGATGAAGTCATCCAACTGCTCTCCCAGCTGCATTTTGCCAGCCTGCTCTACTACGAAAACCCATCCGACAGCGCCAACCTGTTCGATCGCTACAAACGCCGCAAGCAGCGTGAACTGAAATCGAAGCTGCTCAGCATCATGTTTTTCCGGTTGCCCCTGTTCGATCCCGACCGGCTGCTGAAATACTGTATGCCGGTCACGCGGTGGCTGATCAACTGCTGGGCGGCACTGGTCTGGCTGGGCGTGGTCGGCTACGCCGTCAAGCTGGTCGTCGACCACTTCGACGAAGCATCGTCCCAGGCCCAGGGAGTCCTGGCACCGGGCAACCTTTTTTTCCTCTATCTGGGGCTGGTGCTGATCAAAACCCTGCATGAATTCGGCCATGCCGTCGTCTGCCGGCACTACGGCGGCGAAGTCCATACCATGGGGATCATGTTCCTGATCTTCACGCCGATCCCCTACATGGACGCTACTTCCAGCTGGTCATTCCGCAACCGTTGGCAGCGGGCTCTGGTTGGTGGCGCCGGGATGATCGTCGAGGTGTTTGTCGCTGCCCTGGCAACGTTCGTTTGGGCCAACACCGGCCCTGGCATGATCCACAGCCTCGCCTACAACATGATGTTCGTCGCCTCGGTGTCAACCGTACTGTTCAACGCCAATCCGCTGCTGCGCTTCGACGGCTACTACATTCTTTCCGACCTGCTCGACATCCCCAATCTGCATACGCGCTCGCAACAGCATCTCCGGCACCTTGCCGAACATTACCTGTTCGCCTACCAGGATTCGACCAGCCCGGCCGAAACTCGCCGTGAGGCTGCCTGGCTGGTCGTTTTCGGCGTCCTGAGCGGTATTTACCGGGTCGTGGTTTTTACCGGGATCATCCTGTTCATCGCCGACCAGTTCCTGCTTGCCGGGATGATCATGGCCGTGGTCTGCATCATCTCGTGGGGGGTGGTGCCCCTCTTCAAGTTCACCCAATACCTGGCGACCAGTCCTCGTCTGGCACGGACCCGTTTGCGCGCCACGGCGATCAGTGTCGGCACCCTGGCGACAGTCATCCTGTTTCTCGCCGTATTCCCTTTTCCAAACCGTTTCCGGGCCCCCGGGGTCGTGGAGGCGGTGCAGCATATTCAAGTCGTCAACGATACCGCCGGCTATGTCGAAGCCGTGCTGCTCCCCTCGGGTACCGTTGCTGAATCGGGTGCCGAATTACTACGCCTGAGCGATCAGGAACTGCTCCTTGAAATACGCGCGGCCGCGGCTCAAAAGCAGGAGACCATGGCTCTCGAGAGGCTCGCCATGTTCCGCAGTCCGGCCGATCTCGAGCCGATCCGCAAGCGGATGGTGGCTATCGAGGAAAAACTGGCCAACCTGCGGCATCGTCATCAGGACTTGACGGTGCGAGCCCGCCAACAGGGAGTCTGGGTCGCGCCGCGCAGTGACGAGATGGTCGGGACCTGGATCCCCAGGGGGACCGCCCTTGGCGAAGTCGTCAATTCCGATCAGTTCCGTTTCACGGCGGTGATTTCCCAGGACGAGGCGTCCAACCTGTTTGCTGGGCAACTGCAGCGGGCGGAAGTGCGCCTGAACGGCCAGAGCGGCCGGAATCTGCTGGTCAAATCCTACGAGATCATCCCCTTCCAGCATGAAAAGCTGCCGTCTGCAGCGCTTGGCTGGCGGGCCGGCGGGGACGTCCCGGTCGCTGCCAGTGACCAGAGCGGGCTGGCGGCAGCCGAACCGTTTTTCCTGATTTATGCCGAGTTGCCCGACGACCCGGAAGTGGCCTTCCGGCAAGGGCGCTCCGGGAAGATCCGCTTCAGCATGCAACCGGAACCTCTGCTGACGCAATGGACCCGCAGCTTGCGACAGCTTCTGCAGAAGAGATACCAGCTTTGAACTCCCTTTCGCGCGACTACTGGTCAACCCGCATCGAGGTGCCGGACAAGCTGCACCAGGGGCTGGATCGTTTCACCCATGCCCTGTTCGGGCTTGCCCGGCGGCGTACGACCATCCTCAAGAAGATGCACCTGGAGGCTGAGCAGATCGCCGAGCAGTCTCTTGCCCTCAAGCATGTCTCCGACCACCGTCTGCGTGAACGACTCGAAGAAATCCAGAAACTCTATCGCCGGCAGCAGCGTGGTCGCGAAGCTGTCCTGCCGGAAGCTTTCGCGATCATTACCGAGGCGGCCTACCGGACCCTTGGGCTGCGCCCTTTCCCGGTCCAGATTCTTGGCGGCATGGCGATGCATAAAGGGTATCTTGCCGAAATGGCAACCGGCGAAGGCAAGACCCTGACCGCCTGTCTGCCCGCCATCCTTGCTGGCTGGACCGGCCGGCCGTGTCACATCATCACGGTCAACGACTACCTGGCCGGTCGCGATGCCACGGAGATGCAACCCCTTTACAACTATTGCGGGGTCAAGGCCGGGATGGTCACCAGCCAGATGGATCCCGCCGAGCGGCGCCTGAATTACCAGCAGGATATCGTCTACACGACCAGCAAGGAGATCCTCGCCGACTTCCTGCGGGACCGCATCAAGGTCGGGCTCTGTCATCAGGCTCCTCGGCGGCTCCTGCGCCAGTTGTGTCAATCCACCAGGACGAGGCACGATGGCCTGGTGATGCGTGGCCTGGACACGGCCCTGGTCGATGAGGCCGACAGCGTGCTGATCGACGAAGCCGTCACCCCCTTGATCATCTCCCAGCCTCAGCATAATCAAGCATTGGTCCTTGCCTGCGCCCGTGCGGAGATGCTCGCCAACAACTTCGTTCCGGAAGAAGATTACCGTTCCGTTCTCAAGTATCGCGAGGTACATCTCACCGAACGGGGGCGGAGGAAACTGTCTTTGGTTTCGGCGTCCCTTCCGGGATTTTGGCGCAGCCCCAGGCGCTGCGAAGAACTGATCGTGCAGGCGCTTACCGCCCGTGAATTTTACAAGCGCGACAAGCAGTACGTGATCCAGGACGGCAAGATTGTCATTGTCGATGAATTTACCGGCCGATTGATGCCGAACAGGACCTGGCGGCAGGGGATGCACCAAGCTGTCGAGGCCAGCGAGCAACTCACCCTGAGTGACCCGAGCGAAACCCTTGCACGCCTCAGCTTCCAGCGGTTCTTTCGGTTTTTCAGGCAGTTGAGCGGCATGACCGGTACTGCCCGCGAGGCGGCGGGAGAATTCTGGCACATCTACCAGTTGCCGGTTCTTTCCATCCCCACCAATCGCCCCTGCCAGAGGCAGCATGCCGCCGATCGGATCTTCGCCGAAGAGGATCAAAAATGGCTGGCGATCGTCGCCGAAATAGAGCGTTGCCATGCGACCGGCCGGCCGGTCCTGGTCGGCACCAGAAGCGTCAAAATCAGTGAAAAACTGGCAGAGATGCTGGTCGCCAAAGGGTTGAACTTCAACCTTCTGAATGCGGTCAAGCATCAGGAAGAAGCCAATATCGTGGCCATGGCCGGGGCGCCCGGAGCGGTGACTATCGCCACCAACATGGCTGGCCGCGGCACCGATATCAAGCTGGGACGGGGGGTTGCCGAGTTGGGCGGGCTGCACGTCATTGCCACGGAAAGACACGAATCCGGACGGATCGACCGCCAGCTTTTCGGGCGTTGCGCCCGTCAGGGAGACCCCGGCAGCAGCCAGGCTTTCGTCAGCCTGAACGATGAACTGATCCAACGTTTCGCCACGCCATCGGTGCGCAAGATGCTCTCCAGGGTGGTTGCCAGTCAGGCTCCCGGAGCGCGCAAGGTTGCGGAAAAGGCGATCTTATTGGCCCACCGCAATGCCGAACAGCTGGCTATTCGGCAGCGCAGCGGTGTCCTCAAGATGGATACCTGGCTGGCGGATGCGCTTTCTTTTACAGGATCAAATGTCGATTTTTGAAGGGTTTTTTCTAAAGCTGGCCACATTATTTAATTAATAATAATTAATATTATTTTCAGCAGGAAGTACTTGCAAAAAAATTTTTTAATTATATAGTAGGTTCAAATTCAGGAAAGTCGTTTCCGAAAAGCCAATCCCGTCGCGAGGCGGGGGCGGAAAACCACGGGTCTCCAGAACGAGATGGCCGGGTTGCCGAAGAGACATTCTCTCGGTAGCCCGGCCTTTTTGTTTTTGCGGTCTTTGATTTGAATTTTTTGTAGTATTTTTAGCCTCTTGTATGGGGAGCAGGAAGTTTGCAACCTTCCAGACCACATAACCTCTTTGACCTGGAAAACCTTGAGCCGAGGATCTTGCTCTCCGGCGAAAGCCTGCTTGACCCCACCCCCCTGGACAGCTCCCTCGCTCCCTTGACCAGCCCTTTCGATGCATCATCGCAGGTCGAGGAAATCGCCCTGTCGCAAGAAGATTCGCTGCGGAATTCCTCCATCGGGAGGGCTGTCGAATACAACCCGGCCGAGCGCATCGACGACCTTTTCGCGGGGATGGAAGATGAGGAAAATGCCGCTGACGAGTCGTTGGAAACCACGGTTGGCGAGTCCGTCGCCCCCCCCGATTCAGCGGCTGAAGAGGCATTGATCACCCAGGGCTTCGAGCAACTGTCACGCGTCACAGCCCTGCTGGAAAGCGCCAATGAATTGCTTTCGGCGTCACTGCCGTTTGTAGAAAATAGTAGTGCAGGCGCACTGATCGGACTCCATGAGACTGTTGATTCACGTCTGAAAATATCGGTTTTTGACTATTTCAACGACGGTGTCGACCCACCGGCAACGCAAAATGCAAAGCTGAAAATTGCGCAAGATAACCAGGATTTTGCACGTTACGATTTTTCACTGCAGTTTCTCAAAGGCACTTACAGCGCGGTTGACGGGGAAATTCGCTACGATCTGCAGGCGAAGGTAACCCGCAGCGGTTTCGTGCGTCTTGATACCGCGGCCCTCGATCAGGCAGGGATCAGCCTGACCGGGGAGGCCGTCGCCGCTTACATTGCCACCCTCGAACTGGACTTCGGTTTCGGCCTCGACCTGTCAGCGGCTGCCGCTGGTCAGGATGGTTTCTTCCTCGACATTCGTCGGCTCGATCTCGACCTCGCCATCACTGCCGAACATCTCGATGGCACGGTAACCCTCGCGGCGCTGCCCGATCCCGTTGACGTCACTGACGGGCAGTTGACTCTGGCCGTGGATGTCAACGTGCAGGTTGCCGAAGAGCTTGCCACCGATCGACTCACCGGCGAACAACTCGCGGCACTCACCGGCGAGAACCTCGAGGCGTTTTTCAACCTGAGCACAAACGGCAGCCTGACCGTCGAACTCCCCGTTGAACTGCCCGCCGGGATGAATGACGGTCTTGCCACCCAACCGGTCCTGTTCGTTCAGCTCGCCGACAATGACTTCGACCAGCTGGTTTCCTTCCAGGATTTTCTGGCCGCCTTCTCCGGCCGGCTGAACGATTCCTTCACGGCGACGATCGAAGGTCTTCTCAAGGTGAAGTCCGCGGCCCCCGAAGCGTTCGGTGATAACCCGGCCGAGGTAGTCGAGGGTCAGGGTGACGAAGAGGGTGATGCCGCCGCGGACAACTCCGCGGCTGTAGCCGTTACTGACCAGCAGCCCCAGGGCGAAGCTCCCGCCGTGACCACGGACAATGTCGTGACCGGTGAAGAACAGCCGGTCGATGCCAATGCCACCCCGCAGGACCCGGGACCGGACGGCAGCGCGAGCGGTGAAGTCGAGACCCTTCCCGCCGGGGAGGCACAGCGGGACCAACAGGACGAGGTCGCTGACGGTGAAAACATTTCCGAGGCCCTCTGGCAACTCTGGCAGCAGATCCAGGCAGAAGAGCAGAGCGATCAGTCCAACCCGCAGTGGGCCCTGCTGCTTGGGCTGCCGCTGCTCACCAACATGTGCCTGACACGTTCCTTGGAGCAGGAGCGCCGCGATTTTATCCTCGGGCAGTTCATCGACACCGGTGAAAGTGATCCCGACACTCCGTCGTCGGCCGGCGATGGTGGCCCCGGCGGCACCTCGAACCACGAAGCCGAAGAACCGGCCTCATCCGATCAGGATCCCGCCGAACCCCAGGTCTTCAATCCGGACGACAGCGTTGCCTTCGTTTCGCATGACGATCAGGTGTTCGACGGACTGGATCCGCCGACGGTCACCGAACCTGATGCCGCCGACCAGTTCAATGCTTCTGCAAACTATCTCACTGTCAATCCCTCTTCCGTTTCCAATGATGATCTCGCCGTTGCTCCGAAGCTCACCGACCCCCGGCTGAACAGTCTGCTGCAGCAGGCGCTGCAGAACTGGTCCACCCAGCCGCTTGCCGGCGAGCAGTTCGAACGGCTTGCTGCCATCACCGTCGCTGTCGCCGATCTGCCGGCCGGCATTCTTGGCCAAGCCGACGGCTATGCCATCCTGGTTGATGCCAACGCGGCCGGCTATGGCTGGTTCGTCGATGGGACGCCGGCCGACAACTCCGAATTTGTCTTGGCCGCCGGTGACTTCCTCTCAGCCACTGCCGGCAGCGACGCCTACGGCGACATCGACCTCCTCACCGTTCTGACCCACGAAGTCGGCCATGTGCTCGGCTACGATCATGACTCCGGGTTGGCGGTGATGGGTGAGGTGCTGGGGGTTGGGCAGCGAGTGCTGATAGGAAACAACGCCACCATCGCTCAAGATGCTTCCGTTTCGTCGTCACTGACCGGAACTTCCGGCAGTTCGCTTGCGGGCGAATCGGATGATTCGGCTCTGACGTTCCGGGTTTTCAATTCAAACGCAAACAGTACCCTCGATATCGAGATTACCGGTTCGAATGGCGAGGATGGAGTTTACACAGATGTCACTTCGATCGCAGGGGTGCTGCTTGGCCTGAATGACGCCATCGTTGTCGATATCGATGTGGCAACGACTTGGGAACTGACCGGGATCGGCTCCGGGATCTTGACCGTTTCGGGCTTCAGTCCCTTGGCCTTCAGTCTGATCGAAAACCTGACCGGCGCAGCGACGGCCAGGGACACCTTCAGCCTGAAAGGTGGTGCGGTCATCGGGAACGTTCTGGACCGCGCCGGCATTCTGGAAGTACGGGTTAGTGATTTCCTGGTATTGAGTGGCGATGCCGACTTCACCCGGACGTCGGAAGCGGTGACGTTGGATAATGGTAGCCCGGTGACAGCTGAAGTCCTCAAGCTGGGACTCACCAGCGGCACCCTGTTCGCAGGGATCAATTACGGGCAGGCCGGCGAACAGGGACTTACGGCGACGACAGTCAATCTCTCCCTGGCGATCATCTCGGATTCTTCCGCGGGTCGTACCTGGTACGCGGCAACCGGTACGGCGGCCAGCATCGGGGTCACCGGTTTCACAGGTTTTGATCTGACGGTTTCCAACCTGAGTGTGAAACTCAATACGGCCTCGGGCGGTCGCGTCGTCGATTTCAGTTCCACGGCGATGGCGATCCCGTCAGGTCCGAGCATCACCTTTGCCGGGGCTGACGGTGAACAGATCGAAGTTGCCGGCACCGTCACCATGAACCTTTTCGGCCTGACGAATATCAGCGGGACGTTCGGGTTCAAAAAAGCAACCGGCACTTTCCATGTGACGGATCCGGCGATTGACTCGGCAACCGGGGATCGGACGACGACCTTCAGTGCCGATTATCTTGCTCTGAGTGGCAATGTTGCCGATGCCTCGGTGAAAGTCGGGACCCTTGGTCTGACGCTGACGAATGCCGACTTTGGCATTCTGATTGTTACAGACACGGCAGGTTCAGGTGATCGCTACACGGCGGTGACCGCCTCCATCGGGACGGCAACCTTTACCGGCATTGACGGTCTCACTGCGACAGTCAGCAACGCCACCTTTGTCATCAACCAGTCGACGGGAACGAAGGTTTTGGATTTCATTAACACGTCGGCCAACGCGGATGATAACAGTGCCGCGGCGCTGGCGCTGCCGGGGACGAGCCTGACTCTGGCGATCGACGGGGACGAGGGGAGCCTGGTGCAGGCCGAGGCGACGATGTCGCTGAGCGCGTTCGGGCTGCTGACGCTGGACGGGACGTTCGGGTTCAAGAAGGCGAACGGGACGT
>VEPG01000050.1 GCA_012026975.1 Desulfuromonas sp.
CCACCGCCGCCACCCACCCCTGAGCAGATGCTGCGGGAGAAGGTGGCCGGATTTACGTTTCTCGGTTTTCTCGACAAGGGTGGGGTGAAAACGGTCTTTCTCTCCAGCGCGGGTGAGTTGTTCCTGGTCAAGGCCGGAGAACGTTTCGGCAAGGACCAGGAGCTGCTGGCACAGGAGATCAATGCGACGGAGCTGGTGATCCGCGCGGCCGAAGGATCCGAGACCGTGCGGGTGAAACTGGTTGAAAATGAAGCCCTCAAGCCGGCAATGCTGACTCCCGGCGGCGGGGGCGGCAGAATTCCCGCGGCTTCCGGCGTGGCCCGCCCGGGCGGCGTCATGTTCCCTTCGCGACGGAGTGTCCTGCAGCAGCGCCCGCCGGTTCAAACGGCGCCGCCCGCGGAAGAAGAGGACGTCGAAGTGGAAGAGCAGCCGCAAGACGAAAACGTGACTCAGGAGGAGCTCAATCAAGAGCCCCCCGGTGGAGAAGGCAATGGCAAAGCGAAATAGGCATTCGGGATGTTGGCTGGCGCTCCTGTTGATAGCAATTGCTCTGGCCGGCTGTGCCAAGTATCAGGCGAAGTCGGCCTTCGAAGATGCCGAGGAACTGATCCGGGCCGAGCAGTACGATCAGGCCGTGGAAAAATATTTCGAGGCGACGCAGGAGGATCCAGGGAACAAGACCTACAAGCTCAAGCTGATCGCGGGGCGGACGCGTGCCGCGGCCTCCCATATCGACAAGGCACGCAGGCTGGCCAAGGAAGACAAACTCGAGGAAGCTTTAGCTCAGTACCGGCTGGCCCGCGGCTTCGATCCGAGCATTGAGGTGGCGGCACTGGAAGCGAGGCAGCTGCAGGAGATTGTCGATGCCCGCCAGCGGCTCGAGGAAGGGTTTGTCCGTTATCGTGAGAAACGCTACGGAGCCGCACGACAGATCGTCAACGAGGTGCTGAAGATCGACCCGCGGAATGCACGGGTCAACGAATTGCTCAAGCTTCTCAATGACAAATACCAGGCGGTGGTCATGGACGGCATCGAGCTCGATGTCGCCTCGAACGAACCAATCACCCTGCGCTTCAAACAGGCCAACGTCAAGGAGGTCTTCGGCATCCTGACCCAGCTTTCCGGGATCAACTTCCTGCTGGACGACGAGATCAAGGACAAGTCGGTCACCATCCTGCTCGAGAAGGCAACCTTCTCGCAGGCGATGGAACTGATCCTGTCGATGGCGGAACTCAATAAGAAGGTGCTCAATAGCAAGACGATGATCGTCTACCCGCAGAACAAAGAGAAGAGCAAGCAATACGAGGATCAGATCATCCAGTCGTTCTACCTGTCGCATATCGACGCCAAGAAGGCGGTTAACCTGCTGCGCACCATGCTACAGCTGCGCAAGGTCTACGTGCACGAAGAGCGCAACGCCCTGGTGATCCGCGATACGCCGGAGACGATCAAACTGGCGGAGCAGGTTCTCAAGGCGGCGGACCGGGAAAATTCCGAAGTAATCTTCGATTTGGAAATCCTGGCGGTGAGCAATACCGATGCACTCAATATCGGGCCGAGATTGAGTACGTACAGCACGAGTGTCGGTTTTGCTGATGGGGCGAATGCAACTCAGATCGTTGCCGACACATTGAGCCCTGGCTCAAAAGTTACACCGAGTAGTGTGAGCGCCACGTCCGGTTCGGTTTCTACGACTTTGGTCGGAGGCGCCATTCAGAGTTTAAATAACCTCCAGACCTTCTACACATTGCCGACAGCGACCTTCGATCTGGCGAAAACATTGACCGATACCGAAATTCTGGCCAGTCCGAAGATCCGTGTACGCAACAGCGAGAAAGCCAAGGTTCATATCGGTACGCGCGAGCCGGTTATCACCGTGACCACCACGGGCGAAACCTCGACCGACAACATCCAGTATGTGGATGTCGGCGTGAAGTTGGACGTTGAGCCCACCATTCAGCTCAACCAGACGGTCCAGACTAAGCTTTCCCTGGAGGTCAGCCAGGTTATTGACCGGGTTACGACTACCAATGGGTCGGTCGCCCTGACCATTTCGACGACCAATGCCCAGTCGGTTCTGACTCTCAAAGACGGAGTGCAAACCATCATCGGCGGCTTGTTCGAGCAGAATCAAAAAAAGACCAAACAGACCATCCCCTTCCTTGGGGAGATCCCTCTCCTTGGCAATCTGCTGTCCAATCTTAGCAACAGTGACACCAAGCGTGAAATCCTGCTTTCGATCACTCCCTACATTGTCAAGCAGATCGAAGTTCCCGAGGCAGATGTTGCCACCATTTGGTCGGGAGGTGAGGACGACTTGATGGCGCGCCCGAAGTTCGGTGCGTTTGCCCAGCCGTTGCTGAGCGAGGTTGAAGGAATTACCCCCTCGGCCGCCCCGGCACAGTCCAAGTCAGCCCGGCCGGCGCCTTTCTCCGCGTTGCAGGGGAAGGTGTCCGCCGTGCCCGATGGCACCGGGGCAGCACCGGCCGAAGCTGCTCCCCAAGGCACTGCGCCGTCTGTCGTACCAGCTGCCGCGCCTGTGGCCCCTGCCGCTCCGATGGCGCCATCCCCCGGACCTACCGGGCCGATGGCTGACAGCCTGCTGACCCAGCCGCCACCGGTTGTGGCCCCTGCCGCAACCGTGCCTGCCGCCCCGGTCGTTCCGGCGCCTGCTCCGCCCGCGGCTCCCGTTCCGTCGGCCCCGGCCCCGGCATCTGCCATACCTCCGGCGCCTGCTGTAACACCGGTACCGGAAACGTCACCGCCGATCGTGCTGCCGCTGCCGCCCAAGGGGCCGGCTAAACTGGGTATTTCCGGAAGTGATGCAGCGACGGTCGGTCAGGAACTCACCCTGGCCATCCGGGTGAACGGCGTCGAGCTGTTGTACAGCGCGCCGCTGTTTGTCAACTATGACCCGGCGCTGCTCGAATTTGTCGATGCGAAAGAGGGGGCCTTCCTCGGCCAGGGGGGACAGACGACGGTCTTCTCCTACAGCCCGAATCCCGCGGCTGGCCAGGTCGTGATCGGCTACAAACAAGGGGTCGGCGGCGGCGGCGCCTCCGGCGATGGCAGCCTGATCACCCAGAGATTCCGTGCCAGGGCCGACGGCTCGGCCCGGGTGGACCTCAACCGGGACAGCTTCCGCGATCCGGCCGGAACCCGTATGGTCGTCGAGCCGGCCACCGCGAGTGTCGTCATTCGGTGAATCCCGGGCGGCGCAGTACTTTTTTCCCGGTCGGGCAGCGCGGGCTGACCCTGCTCGAACTGATCATCGCCCTGGCGATTCTGGGCATTCTTGCCGCGGCAGCGCTGCCGATGGCGGAGGTGGCGGCGACCCGCGGCAAGGAGATCGAGCTGCGCCGGGCGCTGCGCGACATTCGCGGAGCCATCGATGCCTGGAAGGCGGATTTCGACAAGGCAGTGGAAGAAAAAAAGATCACGACCTCGATCAATGAGACCGGGTATCCGGAAAGCCTCGAAAAGCTGTTGGAAGGCAACGACTGGGGGGGGCTCTACCCCTACAAGCGCAAGTATCTGCGGCGCATTCCCAAGGATCCCTTCGATGACTATGATGAAGGGTGGGGGATGCGTTCCTACAAGGATGATCCGGACTCGACCGTCTATGGCGGTGAGGATCTTTACGATGTCTACTCGCAAAGCACCCGTCAGGCTCTCGACGGGACGCTGTACAACACGTGGTGACGGGAATGTCTGAACAACGTCGGAAAGATCGGGGATTCACCCTGATCGAACTGCTGATCGTCATGACCATCATCGGTATCCTGGCGAGCATTGCGGTTCCCAATTATCAGCGCAGCGTGATCAAGGCCCGCGAGGCGGTGCTGATGGAAGACCTTTATCAGATGCGCCGCGCCATCGACTCTTACTTTGCCGATCATGCCAAGTACCCGGAGTCGCTTGAATCCCTGGTTGAATCCAAGTACCTCCGCGACGTTCCGCGCGATCCGTTCACCAATGCTCAGGACACTTGGGAAACGGTGGCGCCGACCCCCAGCGCCGAAGGCGGCGAAGTGGCCGAGGGGGGAGTCGAGGACGTGCACAGCGGCAGCGACATGGTGGGGCTTAACGGCACCCCTTATCGCGAATGGTAATGGGGCGGCATGATCCAGCTATTTAACGTCACCAAGGCCTTTCAACGTGATCAGAATGCTCTCTCCGACGTCACCCTGCGGGTGGCGAAGGGGGAATTCGTCTACCTGACCGGACCGTCAGGAGCGGGGAAATCGACGCTGCTCAAGCTGATCTGCTGTGCCGAGCGGCCGACGCGCGGCCAGATTCTCATGGACGGCCGCAACATTACCCAGCTCGGTATCCGTTACATCCCCCACCTGCGCCGCAACCTGGGGATCGTCTTTCAGGATTTCAAACTGCTGAACCGCCGCACGGTCTTTGAAAATGTTGCCTTCCCGCTGGAAGTGCAGGGGCGGCGGCGCATCGAGATCAGCAAAAAGGTCTATAACGTGCTTCGGCAGGTCGGTCTGGAACACCGCCTCAGTCACCATCCCCTGCAGCTTTCCGGCGGCGAGCAGCAGCGCGTGGCCGTCGCGCGCGCCCTGGTGGTCGATCCGCTGGTGCTGTTGGCCGACGAGCCGACCGGCAACCTCGATCCGGATGTGACCACCGACATCATGGAACTGTTCAAGGGGGCCAACGCCCGCGGGACAACGGTGGTCATGGCCACCCACGACCGCAGTCTGATCCGCCAGTTTCCGCGCCGGGTGATTTCACTTGAAGCCGGCCGGGTCGCCGGAGATACCCCGCCATGATCGGGCAGTTGGTCTACTTTCTGCGCCGGGCGCTGCGCAACATGCTGTACAGCCCGGTGTTGAGCGCGGCGTCGATATTTACCGTGGGCGTAGCGCTGGCGCTGCTGGCCTTCTTTGCCATCGCCGTGCTTAACGTGCAACGGCTGACGGCCAACTGGGCGGCTGAACTTGCCGTCGTGGCCTACCTCGAACAACCACCGGACGGGACGGTGCTCAATCGCTGGTTGAATGAGATCCGCGCCTATCCCGAGGTCGCCGAAGTAACCTACGTCTCGCGCCAGGAAGCGTATCAGCGTTTCAAAAAGCGGTTGGGCAACGACGCCGACCTGCTCGAGGGGCTGGGGGCCGACGTCCTGCCTGCCTCGTTGGAAATCCGTCTCAGACCCGAGCAGCGCGAGAACACGGCGGCCGTGGTCGAACGGTTGAGCCGCAACAAGGCCCTCGGTGAACTGCATTACGGTCAGGAATGGCTTGAACGGTTCGAGGCTTTCCTGCTGCTGCTGCGCACGATCGGCGCCGCGCTTGGCGGCTTCCTGGTGCTGGCCGCGCTGGTGATCGTTGCGAATACCATCAAGCTGACCCTGTATGCGCGCCAGGACGAACTGGAGGCGATGACCATGGTCGGCGCCACCGCTCTGTTCATCAAGCTTCCCTATCTGATCGAGGGGGCATTGCAGGGGCTGTTCGGTGGCATCGTGGCACTGCTGGTCAGCTTCGTGGCTTTCCGCGTCGTCCTGAGGGAGAGCCTCGGCAACATCCTGCTGCTGACCGGCATCGATACCATCCAGTTCCTCCCGCTTGCCTGGCAGGGGTTGCTGGTGGCTGCCGGCGCCCTGGTCGGTCTGCTCGGCAGCCTGCTGGCCCTGCGCAAGTTTGTGCGCTTCTGTCAGGATTAATATGTGCGGATGCATCCGCAGCCTGATCCTTGCGGGAGTTTTCGCCGTATCCCTGTCGGGCATGGCCGGCACCTCCCTCGCCGGGGAGGATATCGATGCGAACCGGCGTGAACTGGCGACCCTGCAGAAACAGATTGACGAAACCCTGGGAGTGCTGCGCAGCAAGCGTGCCGCCGCGGGAAGTCTGGCCGCCGATCTCGAACGCCTGGAACGTTCGCTAGCCCAGGTCCGGGCGTTGGCGCAACGCAGCGACCGTGAGTTGGCGGAACTCGATGAGCAATTGTCAAATCGCCAGACCGAACTGGGACAGCTGCGCCGGCAGCAGGTCGGGACCGAGCAGCAGCTGAAAAAAAGGTTGGTCGCCCTTTATAAAGTCGGCCAGGTCGGTATCGCGCGCGCACTGCTCAGCACGGCCGGAACGCCTTTGGAACTGGCCGAAAAATATGCCTTCCTGGCGCGGATCGTGCGCCATGACCGGCAGCTGATGAGCGATTATCGGCAACAGGCGACTGCCGCTGAATTAGCGCTGAACGATTTGCAGCAACTGCGTGAGCGACAGGCCGCGGTCGCGACACAGCGCCGCGCCGAGCAGGAGGCACTGAACTCGGCGGGTCAGGCGAAAAAACAGCTGTTGGCCGGTCTGCGCACGGATGAAGCGAAGCTGGCCGCCGCCGTCGACGAATTGCGGGCAAAGGCGGCCCGTCTTGCCGAACTGGTCAAAAAACTTGAATCCGCCCAGACGCAACCCTATACTGGTTCAGGCGTCGATTTTTCGGCGCAAAAGGGGCGTCTGAAATGGCCGGTAACCGGCAAGGTCCGCATCGGCTTCGGCACGACCCGCCACCCTGAGTTGGGAACCCTCATCGACAGCAACGGTCTGGAGATTGCCGTTCCGCCACAAACCCCGGTCAAGTCGGTCTGGGCCGGCCGGGTTCTGTATGCCGGGCCGCTCAAGGGGTTTGGCAATCTGATGGTGATCGACCACGGCGACAAGTACTATACGCTTTACGCCCACGCCGCCAGATTTACCCAGAAAGTGGGCGATCTGGTCGGCCCTGGCGATGTAATCGCGTTCTCGGGCCACGATGGACGCGATTCAGTCTATTTCGAAATACGCTACCGCAGTGCACCGGTCGATCCTTCCCAGTGGTTGACCCCGCACTGAGTCATGGAGGCCTGAATGTTTACTCGTAAGCTGATGATTGCCCTGTTGTTTCTGACCATGCTTTCCGCCGGGTTTGCGGTCGCCTGGCTGCAGAGTCCAAGGCCGGCCCAGGCTGAAGCTGTCTCCGGCTATGCGGAGCTGCAGCTGTTTACCGACGTGCTCAGCATCGTGCGGCGCAGCTATGTGGAAGAGGTGCCGGTCAAGGATCTGATCTACGGGGCGATCGACGGCATGCTGGCCTCTTTGGATCCGCACTCGGGTTTCATGCCCCCGGATGTCTACAAGGAGCTGAAGATCGATACCCGCGGCGAATTTGGCGGGCTCGGCATCGAGATCACGCTTAAGGACGATACGCTGACGATTGTCGCCCCGATCGAGGATACGCCGGCGTTTCGTGCCGGGCTGGCCGCCGGCGACCGGATTCTGAAAATCGGCGAACAATTCACCAAGGGAATGGAAATCATGGAAGCCGTGCGCCTGATGCGCGGCGCCCCGGGAACCGAGGTGACCATCGCGGTGATGCGCGAAGGATTCGAGCGGCCGAAGAATTTCACGCTCAAGCGGGAAGTAATCAAGATCAAGAGCGTCAAGTCGAAGACCCTGGAAGACGGTTTCGGCTATGTGCGGATCACCCAGTTCCAGGAACGGACCGCCAACGATCTGGAGCGGGCTCTTGACGGCTTGCGCAAAGAGAACGCCGGTGCGCTCAAGGGAGTGGTGCTCGACATGCGCAATAATCCCGGCGGTCTTCTCGACCAGGCCGTCGAGGTTGCCGACCTGTTCCTCGATAAGGGGTTGATCGTCTATACCAAGGG
The DNA here is from genome assembly GCA_012026975.1 of Desulfuromonas sp. Lineage (GTDB taxonomy): Bacteria > Desulfobacterota > Desulfuromonadia > Desulfuromonadales > BM103 > VAUL01. Next base: position 7,664 of record VEPG01000050.1, read on the forward strand.
GCGCGAGGCCGATGCGCAGATGGAATTCTCGGCCAAGAGCAGCGGCACCGAGCCCGGTTATCCCATGGTGGTGCTGATAAACGGCGGCAGCGCCAGCGCCGCCGAGATCGTTGCCGGCGCCCTGCAGGACCATGGTCGAGCCGTCATCCTCGGCACCCAGAGCTTCGGCAAGGGGTCGGTGCAAACCATTCTGCCACTTGGCGATGATTCCGGGTTGCGCTTGACGACCGCCCTTTACTATACCCCGAAGGGAACCTCGATTCAGGCCAAGGGGATCACGCCGGACATCGAGGTGCAGCAGGCGGAGGTCAAGGAAGCCGGCGACCGGGACCATTTCCGTGAAAAGGATCTGCCCAACCATTTCGATGGCGTGCAGATCGAAAAACCGGCCAAGCCGGCCAAGCCCGAGGAAAAGAGCGTTACCAGCCCTCCGGCGGAGGGCGAACAGCGCAGCGACTACCAGCTGCTGCGCGCTCTCGATCTGCTCAAGGGGTGGCAGATCCTGCAGGGGCTCAATCGTCCGGCTGCCTGACCGCAAACCCGTTGGAAAAAACAGCGGCGGAAACCGACCGTGGCGTTACGTGGCAGTCGCGACCGCGTCTGCCCGGCGGAAATTCCGGATTCCCGCGCTTCGCATGCCTTGCAGAGAAGCCTTCTCGTGATTTTTCTCTCTGTTGAATGATCTATGCCGCCAAAACGCCCCCAAACTAAAAAGCCCGTCAAAAAGTCTCCTCCGGGGGCCAAGCCGCCGAAAAAGGGTGGCAAGAAAGGTGGCACCTCCCGCACGCCCTGGCGCCTGTTCCTGCTTTTGCTGGGGTGCGCACTTCTGCTGGCCGGCCTTGTCTGGCTGGCACGCCGCGAGGAGCAGCCTCCAGCGAAACCGGCGGGGCGCCCGACGGAAACCCGGATCGATCAGTCGGCGGCAGCCCGGGAACAGCTCGAGGCGCTATTGGCTGCGTCGGCCGTTCCCGCCGGGGCGATCACGCGCGAGCCGGCCGACCGTCCAAGGCATTACCAGATCCGGCACCGTTCGCCGTCCGCCAAGACTGTCGAGGAACTGCGCCAGCGTCTGCGCAGGCTCGTCCCGCCGCTGGTTCTGTCCACGCCGGAGGACGGTGTGCTGGCGATCGTCGACAGCCAGGGGAAAACGCTGCTCACCGTCCAATATCTCACCGCGCCGGTTCCGCCGAAGGCGACCCTCCCGCCCCCCGCGGGTACCGGTGGGAGGGTCGCCATCATCGTCGACGACCTTGGGCGCGGTCTCAAACAGGCGAAACAGCTGCTCGCCATCGGGCAACCGGTTACCTTCGCGATTCTGGCCATCGAGCCGCACGCCACCGAAGTGGCGCGCATGGCGCATGCCGCCGGCCAAGAGGTCATGCTGCACGCCCCCATGGAGCCGCAAGGATACCCGGTGGTCGACCCCGGCGACGATGCGCTGCTGGTCAGTCAAACCGACGAGGCGTTGCGCAGCCAGTTGCGGGCCCTGCTGGGTCGCGTGCCGCATGTGGCGGGGATCAATAACCACATGGGGTCGCGCTTCACCGAAGACGAGCGGGCCATGACCGCGGTCATGGCGGAGCAGCGCGGGCAGGGGCTGATTTTCGATGACAGTCTGACCAGTGGGCCTTCGGTTGGAACGGCGACGGCCCGCCAGGCCGGTGTCCCGATTCTGCGGCGTGATGTGTTTCTGGATAATGTTGCCGAAGTTGAACCGATCGTGCGCGAGATACGGCGCCTGGCGGACAAGGCCCGGCGTAACGGCGGCGCGCTGGGGATTTGTCACCCGTACCCGGAAACGATCAAGGCCCTTCAGCAGGAGTTGCCGAGGCTGGCCGCCCAGGGAGTCAGGTTCGTACCGGTTTCCGAACTGTTGAAGGGGGGGTAGGGGGGTGCTGAAAGCCCTCGTTCACCGCAGTTGCTTGGCGATTTTGGCGAGGATGGCGGTGAAGCGGCTGTAGTGTTCGTCGAAGAGGAGTTCTTCGGGGAAGTCGACACTGACCTTGCGGATCAGCAGGAAGGCATCGGTCAGTTTGCCGTCGGCGCCCAGCAGGGTGCGTTCAAGCAGGGAGAAGAGGTCGGAGCGTTCCTTGCCGAGCAGGCGCCGTTCAAACTCCTGCAGTTCGATGGTCTTGTGCGAAACTTCGAGGCCTTCATCGTCGAAACGATAAAAGGAAACCTGCTGCTGGTAGAAATTGCGTGTATTGGGGGCGCGGCGCAGGACGAAGTAGGAGCGTTGGGCTGACTCCCGGAAGAGATCCCACAGGGGGTCGCCCGGTTCGATGGTGCGCTTGGCGCCGTAGAAATGCCGGAACACTAGGCCGGCGAAGCAGTCTTCCTCGATGAAGCCGTTGGTCCGTTGGTCCGAACACTGTGCGAAGTAGCCGGCGGACTCGATCTTCTCGCCATCGATCAGTTGCCGCCCGCAGCCCAGACACCCCGGATTCAGCGCGGCGCGCCGCTCGAAAAAGGCGCTTTGGCGATGCTCCTCTTCGATGTTCTGTCCCAGGCGGACTTCGTCGAGCCGGCGGCTCTCCTGTTCGAGCGTGTCGAGATAGACCTGGCGGGCGACGTGGGCCAACTGCACATGAACGTTGGTCTGCCGGCCATGGGTCAGCACCGGATAGATCTTCCCCTCGGGGTTGGTGTTGAGCGATTCGACCTTCGAGCTTTTGGCGATATACCCTTCCATGCAGCGGTAGCCACGGTTGATGGCGTAAGCCTTGAGCAGCTGGTAGGGGTCGCGGAATGGCCCGTCGTAATGGATGCGCGCATCAACCAGGCAGGGGAGGACGCGCAACGCCCGGCGCGACAGCCCGTGCGTGTCGAAAAATCCGTAAATGTGCCGGCAGTTTTCGAGCGACGGCGCATCCTTGACCGGAACGATCACGCGATCGGAGGCAAACAGGGCATTCTGGGTGAAGACATCGAGATCGGGGCGGGTATCGATGATGACGATCCCTTGCAATCCTGATCCGGCGAGATTGCGGGCCAGTACCGACGGGTCGTCGAGGTCGCGGCGCAGTTGGTTGAGGTGCTCGCTGGAGGCGATGAACTGCACGCCGTACTCGCCGGTTTCCATCAACTCTTCCGCCGGTGTCCCCTGAAACAGGCCGCGCACGTCGCCGGACTTTCGCCCTTTGCCGATACGGAACATGCGATCGACTGAAAAGTGGTTGTCGAAACTGAACAGGGTGACCGGCAGGTCCTCGTGGAGGGCCTTGAGGTAGATGGCAAGGTTGGTGGCCAGGGTGGTCTTGCCGACCCCGCCCTTCTCGCTCGAAATGGTGACGATGTAAGGTGTTGACATAAGCTTGCCCCGGGAAAGCGATCCTGCCAATATATAGGGGTCGCGACGCAAAAAGTCAAACGGAAACCCCCATATCCGGTGGTCTGATGAATGATCCCGCCACACCCATGAATCTGACGGTTTCACGCCTGGTGGAGTTGATCCGCGAGGTGGTGGAGAGCAACTTTTTCGCCGTGACGGTGGAAGGGGAGGTGTCGAATTTTGCCGCCCCCTCCTCCGGGCACTGGTATTTCACGCTCAAGGACGGCCAGGCGCAGTTGCGGGCGGTGATGTTTCGCAGCCGCAACCGTCTGGCGGTGACTCCGCCGGCCGATGGGCTCAAGATGGTCTGCGGCGGAACGGTCAGCGTCTATGCGGCCCGCGGGGAAGTCCAGCTGATCGTCGACAGCCTCGCCCCGGCCGGGATCGGCAGCCTGCAGGCGGCCTTCGAGGCGCTCAAGGCGCGCCTGGCCGCCGAGGGGCTGTTTGCCGAGGGACGCAAACGGCCGCTGCCGGCCTTCCCGTGCACGGTCGGGATCGTCACGTCCCCGACCGGGGCGGCGATCCATGACATGCTCAATGTCCTGCGCCGCCGCGCCCCGGGCATCCGGATCGTGCTCCGCCCGGCCAGGGTCCAGGGCGACGGGGCGGCGGAAGAGATCGCGGCCGCGATTGCCGATCTCAATCGCCAGGGTGAAGCCGACGTGCTGATCGTCGGCCGGGGCGGCGGTTCGCTGGAGGACCTTTGGGCCTTCAATGAAGAAGTCGTGGCCCGGGCAGTCGTTGCCTCGGCAATTCCGGTGATTTCCGCGGTCGGCCACGAGGTGGATTTCACCATTGCGGATTTTGCCGCCGACCTGCGGGCGCCGACACCGAGCGCGGCGGCCGAGTTGGTGGCGAAAAGCCGGTTGGAGCTGGAAAGTCACGTCGATCACCTGATCATGCGGCTGCAGTCGCGAATCACCCAGGGGCTGGCCCTGTTCGGCGAGCGGTTGGCCGGGCTGGAGAACCGGCTGCATCTGGCGGCCAGGGGTTGGCCGGCGCGCCGCGAACAGATCGGTCAGCTTGAACGGCGGCTGGAACTGGCGATGACCGGGCTGCTGCGACAGCAGGGCGACCGTCTTGCGCGCGCCGCCGGGCAGTTGGATGCGCTCTCCCCCCTCGGTCAACTGGGCCGTGGTTATGTCATCGCCAGCCGTGATGCCGAGGGGCGCAAAGTCGTACGCCTTGCCGATCTGACCCGGGGCGACCGACTGTGGCTGCGCTTCAGCCAGGGGCTTGCCCGCACCAGGGTTGAAGAGGTGTCCGAAGGAGACGGGACGACTCCCACTTGACACCTCTGCCTTAGCATGCTGTTATTCTCTCTTTCCACAGGGATATCATGGCCAGACAACCGACGTTCGAACAATCGCTGAAGGCTCTCGAAGATGCCGTTGCCCGGCTCGAGAAAGGTCAGATTCCCCTTGACGAGGCGCTGGCCTGTTTCGAAGCCGGGGTCAAGGGCGCCGGCCGCTGCCGCGAACTCCTGCGTGATGTTGAAGCGCGGGTCGAGGTGCTGCTCAGGGACTCCGCCGGGAATCTCCGCGTCGAGCCATTCGATGCGGATGATGACGAAGATGATGACGACGAGTAACTTCATTGATTTGAAAGAATACCTGCGCGAGCGGGCCGCATTGGTCGATGCCGCGCTTGATCGCTGGCTCCCCGGAGAGACCGTGCTGCCGCCGCGTCTGCACGAGGCGATGCGCTACTCGGTCTTCGCCGGCGGCAAGCGCCTGCGCCCGATCCTGGTCATCGCCGCCTGCGAAGCGGTCGGCGGTACCCCCGAGCGGGCGCTGCATGCCGCTTGCGCCATGGAGATGATCCATACCTATTCGCTGATTCATGACGATCTGCCGGCGATGGACGACGACGACTTCCGGCGCGGCCGGCCAACCAATCACAAGGTGTTCGGGGAAGCCAATGCCATCCTGGCCGGAGATGCCCTGCTGACCGAAGCGTTCCGTCTGCTGGCCGACGCCGATGCCACCCGCGGTCTCGATCCGGCCGTTTCGCTGCGGGTGATAGCAAACATCGCCCGTTGCGCCGGCTCCCAGGGGATGGTCGGCGGTCAGGTGGTCGATATGGAGGCGGAAGGGCAGTCGCTCGATTTCGCCACGCTGCAGTACATTCATACTCGCAAGACCGGCGCCCTCTTCCTTGCCGCGATCCAGACCGGCGCCTGGCTCGGCGGCGGCGATGACGACCAGTTGGCGGCTCTGACCCGTTACGGTGAAGCCGCCGGACTGGCCTTCCAGATTGCCGACGATATTCTCGATATCGTTGGCAACCAGGACGAACTTGGCAAGGATGTCGGCAGCGACCAGGCGCGCGGCAAGGCCACCTATCCGGCGCTGCTTGGCTTGAGCGAGGCCCGGCGCCGGGCCGAGGGACAGCGGGACCTGGCGGTTGCCTCCCTGGAGCCGTTGGGGGCAAATGCCGAACCGTTGCGGGCGATTGCCCGTTATATCGTCGATCGTACTTCATGAGACCATGACCGATATTCTTGCCCAGGATAATCCCCTTGACGCCCTCAAGGCACTCCCCGCCGAGGAACTGCCGCGCGTGGCCGAGGAACTGCGTGGCCGGATCATCGCTACCGTGGCGGAAAACGGCGGCCATCTCGCCAGTTCCCTCGGGGTCGTCGAACTGACCATCGCCCTGCACCGGGTGCTCGATTCCCCCCGCGACAAGATTATCTGGGACGTCGGCCACCAGGCATACGCCCACAAACTGCTCACCGGCCGGGCGGCGCGCTTTCATACCCTCCGGCAGCTCGACGGCATCAGCGGCTTCCCGAAGCGGGCGGAAAGCCCGCATGACTGCTTCGATGTCGGCCACTCCGGCACCTCGATCTCGGCGGCGTTGGGAATGGCCGCGGCACGCGATGCCGCCGGCAGCGACGAGAAGATCGTGGCGGTGATCGGCGACGGCTCGCTGACCGGCGGGATGGCCTTTGAGGCGATCAACCACGCCGGGCATCTGAAGAGGAACCTGATCGTTATTCTCAACGACAACGAGATGTCGATCTCCCCCAACGTTGGTGCGCTTTCGGCCTTCATGAGCCGGACCATGACCTCCGAGCTGTTCCGCCGCGCCAAGCGGGAAACCAAGGAATTTCTTGGCCATCTGCCACGCTTCGGCAAGGAGCTGCTGGGGCTGGTGCAGCGCGCCGAACATTCGCTGAAAGGCTTTCTGACACCGGGAATGCTCTTCGAGGCCTTCGGCTTCGAATACGTCGGGCCGATCGACGGCCATCGCCTCGATGACCTTAAGGAAACCTTGCGCAATGCCATCCAGCTCGAAGGGCCGGTACTGATCCACATCCTGACGAAAAAAGGGAAGGGCTACGGGCCCGCCGAGAAAGAGCCGGCACGTTTCCATGGCATTGGCCCCTTCGATCCGGCAACGGGCGTTTCGCGCGAAGTCAAGGGCGGCCCGGCGAGCTATACCGGTGTCTTCGGCCGGACCCTGGTCGAACTGGCCGAAAATGACCAGCGTATCGTCGCGGTGACTGCGGCCATGCCGGACGGGACCGGCCTGCAGCCGTTTGCCGAACGCTACCCGTCGCGGTTCTTCGACGTCGGCATTGCCGAGCAGCATGCGGTGACCTTTGCCGCCGGGATGGCCGTCCACGGGCTGCGCCCCGTGGTGGCGATCTACTCGTCCTTCATGCAGCGAGCCTATGACAGCGTGATCCACGATGTCTGCCTGCAGAACCTTCCGGTCATCTTTGCGCTCGATCGTGGCGGGTTGGTCGGTGCCGACGGCCCGACGCATCACGGTTCCTTCGATCTGTCGTTCCTGCGGCCGATCCCCAACCTGACGGTGATGGCGCCGCGCGACGAACACGAGCTGCGGCGGGCCATGATCACGGCGCTTGGCCATGACGGACCATTCGCCCTGCGTTATCCGCGCGGCGCGGGGGAGGGGGTTGCCCTTGGCGCGGCAGTCGAGCCGTTGGCGATCGGCTGCGGCGAGAAGTTGCGCGACGGCAAGGACGGGGTGATCTGTGCGGTTGGCGTCGGTGTGTCGTCAGCGCTGGCGGCGGCAGCACTGTTGGAGAGTGAAGGGATTGAGCTGGCCGTGGTCGACGGGCGCTTCATCAAGCCGCTTGACGCCGAGCTTCTGGTGAGTGAGGCGGTGCGCACCGGCAGGGTGATTACGGTTGAGGAGAATGCCTTGATGGGAGGTTTCGGTTCCGCGGTCCTGGAATGCCTGGCCGAGCGGGAGGTCAATGTCCCGGTGCTGCGCGTGGGGCTTCCCGATATTTTTGTCGAGCAGGGGAGCCAGCGCGAACTGCGCCGGCGCTATGAGTTGGATGCCAAGGGGTTGGCGGAGAAGATGCGCACCTTTCTCGGATAAACAATCCAACGATTTCAGGGATGAAAAGAGCCGGGGGGACAGAATTGATGCTGTCCTCCCGGCTCTTTTAGGGGCTGCTCTTCTGCTATCGGTGTCAGGCCGCGGGGACGACCTGCAGCACCCCGGCCTTGACCATCAGGTAAAGGAAGCGGCAGGCTTCGTAGTCCATCATGGTCGAATCGCAGCAAAGGGTGCCGATCTGGGTCTGCCCGTCGACTTGCGACAGCAGCAGCTGCTGATGGACCGACAAACGGACCTGTTCGAGCTTCTCACGGCCATCGGGGGCGAAGTCGAGCAAGGTACCGAGGTTCGGCAGGACCTTGCGGATGGCTGTCCACTCGGACTGGTGATGAGAGGCTTCGCGGATCAGTGCCTCGACCTGCAGGGCAATGCTCTCTTCGGCGGGGATGATCCCGCCGTCGGCTTCGATACGGTACTCGCCGGAGGAGAACAGGATCAGCGCGTAAACCGTGGTTTTCGCCTGTCGCGCCAGGATGTGGCGCAGGGCCTCGAGATCAAGAAGACCGAGTTGCTGCAGCGCGGCGGTAAAGCGCAGCCCCGGTTGGCGTTCGATCAGTTCCAGGGCCTGATCGCGCTGGGCTTCGGAGAGCAGCCCATCTCGCACCATCAGGTAGCCAAGCTTGCTCCACTGCCTGGATCCTTCATCGATCCGCCAGTTGCGGGATGAAGCATGGCAGACCTGGCCGGCTGCAAAGTGAACGGAAGTTTCATTGTCCCCGGCGCGTACCCGCAGGACGACCGGTTGCGGCAGCTCGGCGCAACGTTTGAACAAGGCCGGCACCTTGACCTTGCCAAGTCGTCCCTGCTCGACCACCGAGTCGTCGGCCGGCGGGAAAGCATCTTCGACGGCCTTGGCGGGAACCGCCTTGCGCCTGGCGGCAGGACGTTTGACGGGTGCGGATTCCGCAACGGCGGTCGGGGATTCGGCTGGGGTTGCAACATAAGGTGCCGGCGCGGATTCGGTTGCAGCAGATGATTCCACTGCCGTAACACTTGCTTCTTGTAATGGCACGGATGCCGGCTCCGCCGGGACAGAGCTGGTCGGAACGCCCTGGTAGTCGAAGGTTTCGGCGGAGGGCGGTTCCGGGGGCATGGTCGGGCGCATGTTTTTCTGCTGCCAATGACGCGTCAGCAGGGCAACCTTCACGCTGATGCCGATAATGATGACCAGGGCGGCAAGCAGCAGGGTGGTGCGTTTCCGGCTGGCCGGCGCGCCGGAAGGTTGTGCCGCGGGAGAGGGCGTTGCGGCCCCGGACTTGGCCGGCGCCTGCGTCAGCGGTACTGCTGTTGTTGACTTTGCCGGCTGCCGTGCCGGCGTCGG
>VEPG01000005.1:0-13748 GCA_012026975.1 Desulfuromonas sp.
TGCTGCGGCCGCTGCCGGCCTTTGCCGGGCAGCGGGACGCCGTCGAGCACCGGTGGCTCACGGCCGGCCTGCTCCTGCTGCTGGGACTGCTCGCCCTGGTCAGCTGGCCCCTGCTGTTCGGCGAATTCACGATGAAGGCATACTTTTAAACCCGTGACTAGTGACTCGTGACTAGTCACTAATTACCAGTTACTGGTTTTTGTTCAGTCTCTTGTTCAGCGTCTGCCGGCCGATGCCGAGCAGGCCGGCGGCCATCCCCTGGTTCCCCTTCGCCAGCTTCAGCGCCTGCTCGACCAGGAACTCCTCGCCCTCGGCGATGGTGGGAAAGTGCCCGAACAGGAGCGTGAGCGGCTCCTCCCCTCCCCCGCCCTGATCGACGACGATGTTCCCCGCCGCCGGACGCGTCTCGCCAAGCACCGCCTTGAAGCTCTCCATCGACAGGACTCCGCCGGCATGGCGGGCCACGGCGTCGAACACCAGCGATTCGAGTTCGCGCACATTCCCCGGAAACGGATAGAGCGACAGGAGCACAACCAGCTCCGGCGGGGCGGTCGGCTTCTTGCGATGCAGGCTGGCGGCGGCCTGGCCGAGGAAACGGTCGAGCAGCAGCGGGATGTCCTCGATCCGTTCGCGCAGCGGCGGGATGTGAATGCGGTGGGCAAAGAGCCGGTAGTAGAGGTCCTTGCGGAAGCGGCCGGCGGCGATCAGTTCGCCCAGGTCGTGGTTGGTGGCCAGGACGACGCGGGCATCGCTCTTGCGCACCATGTCGGCCCCGACCGGGTAGTACTCCTGTTCCTGGAGCAGGCGCAGCAGCTTGATCTGCGAGGCTTCGCCCAGATCGCCGATCTCGTCGAGGAAGAGCGTCCCCTGGGCGGCGCTGGCGATCAGTCCGTCGCGCGCCTGGTCGGCGCCGGTGAACGCCCCCTTCTTGTGGCCGAACAGGGTGTCGGAGAACATGGCGTCGTCGAGCCCGGCGACGTTGACCGCCACGAACCGCCCCGGCCGGTCGCTCAACTCGTGGATCGCCCGGGCGACCAGTTCCTTGCCGACGCCGGTCTCGCCGGTGATCATGATCGGCTGGCGGGTACCGGCGACAACTTCCACGTACTGGAAGATCGCGCGCATCTTCTTGTGGCCGGTGACGATCGCGGCAAAGGCCTCGGGGTGGTGCAGGCGGTCGTCGAGCAGGCGTCCCTTGAGCGACGACAGTTCGCGGGAGAGGCTGCTCATCTCCAGGGCCTTCCTGACGCTGGCGACCAGGAGCCCGCCTCCCACCGGCTTGACCAGGTAGTCGAAGGCGCCGGTTTTCATGCAGTCGACGATAGTGGTCACTTCGTCGCTGGCGGTGACGACGATCACCGGTATCTGCGGGAAGTCGTGGACCAGCCGCGGCAGCAGCTCGAGCCCGGAGAGATGCGGCATGTTCAGGTCGATGACGATCGCCGCGACCTGCCGCTCATGCAGCAGCGGCAGGAGTTCGCGACTGTCGGCGAGGGTCACCACATCATCGATCCCGCCACTCTTGAGCGTCAGGCGAAACGCCTTGAGGATCATCTCCTCGTCATCAACCAGTACGACTGTCGCCGTGCTCCTGTCTAACTCGCTCATGCGTTCCCATCCTGTGCGGCAGCTGGCGCTGACGGAATTGTCACGGTGAAGGTTGTACCTGCACCCGGGGTCGAAACGAACTCCAAGCTGCCGTGGTGCTCGGCAATGATCGAACGGCAGATCCACAGACCGAGGCCGGTGCCGCCGCTGTCCAGCTTGGTGGTAAAGAACGGCTCCATGATCTGCCGGCCATTTTCAACGGTAATGCCGCAGCCCTCGTCCCGCACCGTGATGATGACCTGCGCGGTGGCCGGATCGACGGCGGTCGCGAGCCGGATGCCGTGCTGCCTGGTCGGCAGTGCCTGGCAGGCATTCATCAGCAAATTGAGGATGACCTGGCCGAGCTGTTGGCTGTTGCCCCGGACCCGCGGCTGTTCGTTTGCCAGTTCGCAGCGGAAATTTTCGGTATACAGAACCAGCTCACGCTGCAGGATGGCGACCGCCGAGGAGACCATCTGATTGACATCGACCTCCCCTTCGATGCCGCCTTGGTCCGGGCGGACAAACTGCTTTAGGTTGCCGACGATCTGACTGATCCGGCGGGCGCCATCGACGATGCTGTCAAGCAGCGGCTTCACCTGATTGCCCAATTCCGAATAGGGGATGCCGCCTGCCAGGAAATCGCCGTTTTCTCTGTAGTATTCATCCATGATCTTGCGGCTGTCCTGCCAGGCGGCGGAGAGCAGCTGGGCGTTGGTCATGATGAAATTGTTCGGATTGTTGAGCTCGTGGGCCACTCCCGAAACCAGCATGCCCAGGGTGGTCATCTTGTTGGCCTGGATCAGCCGGGCCTGGATGTCGCGTGCCTCCTGTTCCATGCGCACCCGTTCGGTGATGTCGCGCAGGGTGCAGTAGACCAGCTCGACCCCCTGCAGGGACATGATCTTGGCCCGCAGGGTGAAGATGCACTCGTTCCCCTCCGCGCACAACCCGATGACATTTTCGAGCTGGAGGGCGTCTCCCGGCCGCAGGCCGCGGATCGCATCGCTTACGCGCAGGTAATGCTCCCCGCGAAAGAGCTGCTCCAGCCCGTGGCCCAGCACTTCGGCCCGTTCGCGGCCGAACAGTTGCTCGGCCGTGGGGTTGGCATCGACGACATAGGTCGAGCCGGGCTTGAAGAAGAGGATGGCGTCCTCGGACTGCTCGTACATCTGGCGAAAGCGCAGATCGCTCTCGCGCAGGGCGCGTTCGGCTTCCCTGCGTTCACTGATGTCGCGCATGATCAACAGGAGGTTTTCGCGTCCGGCGAACAAGATCCGGCTGACCGAGACATCCATTGTCAAGTTGTCGCCGTTGCGGCGCAGGCCGGCCATTTCCCGTGAGACCTCGGACCCGCCGGCCGCATTGTCCGTGACGGCCTGGATCAGCGACGCCACTGCCCGCTGCCGGTCGGCGAACAGCTCTCCCAGCGGCCGGCCGACCAGTTCGGCCTCGGCATAACCGAAAATCCGCTGGGCCGCCGGGTTCTGCGCCGTGATCCGCCCCTCGGCATCGGCCAGCACCACGGCATCGATCACCTGTTCATAGATAGCCCGGGCCCGCGTACGTTCGGACTGGATCGAACGCCGCAGCGGGCGGGCCACGAACAGCCAGAGAAAGGGTGAGATGATCAGGGTCAGCAGCAGGGCATCGGCGATATGCGACGGTCCGTGGTACGTCGTGGCGAACGTATCGGGAACGACCAGTTCCTGCAGCAGGTCGGAAAGGAAGATCACGTAGAGCAGCAGCAGGTAGAGCAGCAGCGGCGATTCCAGCAGGTCGGCAAAGGTCACCCGCCGGTGGCTGCGCCCGAGTCGGGCGAGCAGCCGCCACAACAGGGGGGCCGACAGCAAAGCGGTCATCCCGGCATCCGCGAGGCCGATCAGAACCGGATTGACACCGCTCATCATCCCGGGGAGGAACAGCATGACCAGCAGTTCGGCAACGAAGAAGCTGCAGGCCAGTTGCACGAAGATGACGGACAAAGCCCGGCGAGCCGCCTGATCGTGCTGCAGGCGACCGGCATACAACGGGGAAAAGATGATTTTCTGGGGGATGGCCGAAATCACTACGAGCAGCAGGGCATCGGCAATGGCCGCGCCTACCGTGCCGAGCTGCTTGAACAGCGGGTCGAATATTTCCATCACGGCCAGTTCCGTGGTGAAAATGACCAGCAGCAGCAAGGCGAAGGCTTCGATCGGCCTGACCGCCCTGCCGGCGACGATCGTCCCGGGTTCCGTCTGGCCGGAACGGGCTCTTCCGTCCGCCATGGCTATTCGCCTGCCGTCCCCGGCCGGAGGGCCGGGCCGGAACCGGGGGGCAGCCCCTGGCTGGAGGGGTGAGAAAATTCACCGGCGGCGGACTTCAGGGAAACCTCCCAAGCGGTTGCAATTAAAAAGGATAAAGGAAAACCAGCGAGTTGGCCGACCGGCCGGCGACACCCCTTTGCGCACCGTTGCCCGGCCAGACGCCGCCATAGTGGCGACAAAGCATCGCTTGGGCTATCGTGGCATGTTTTCTGTATAAATCTATCGTGGCGTCGCGTGAGTTGCAATTTTGCACCGCTGATGCCCGCAACCAGCAGCCCTGGCGACGATCCCATGGACCTGCCCGACATCGTTTCTGCCACCCTCGGACTCTCCCCTCCCTGGCACGTCAGCAGCGTGACCCTGGCCGATGACGGCAAGCGCCTCGACATCATCGTCTGCTACGATGCGAACCATCACGCGGTCTGCCCGCATTGCGGCGCCAGGGGGGCGGGCTGCGAAGCGGATAGCGAGATCTGGTACCACCGGGACTTTTTCCGCTACGCCACCTATCTGCACACCCGGGTGCCGCGCATCATCTGCTGCGGCCTGGTTCATACCGTGGAGCGTCCCTGGGCGCGGACGGGATCGAAATTCGTCAAAATCAGCAACGAGCAGAACCCGTAAGATCCTGACGCCGCATTCACCCACCCCGCATCCCTCGTCACCAGAACGCCAACTGATCGCTTCCGCCCTGCCCGGCCGGCGCCCTGAAATTGCCGAGCTGTTGCAGGGCCGGATTGAAGGTGAGCTTTTCCCGTGCCAGTTCCAGCAGGTCGGCGGCGGAGCGGGCCTCATGTAGATCGGAGGCAAGGCAGTGATAGGTGCCGCGCTGCAGCAGTTCATAGGCCCGGCGCTGCGCTATCGGGCCGTAGTAGCCGGTAAAGGAGCCGAGGTTGGCCTGGAAGAGCGTCCCCTCGGGAAGTTCCGTGGACCCTGGACCAAGTACTGAGTTCCGAGTGCTGAGTGCTGAGTCACCCACGGGGCGGGAGCCGGCGCGGGAAAAGAGACGACGCAGCCACCCGGCTCGCGGCGCCGGGCTCTCGGCACCGGGTTCCCGGCTCCTGGAGCCTGGAGCCTGGCTTTCGTCTCTTTCCTCGAGCATTTTCCACATCACTTCGGTGCGCTCGGGATGGGCGACAAGGGGGATGTATCCCTGGACGACGATCAGCCCGGCCATGTCGGCCACCAGCCCCGGCGGGGCCTGCGGCGGCGCTTCGCACAGCACCACCCGGCTCGCCCCCAACGGGAGCAGGTTGGCGGCGAACTGCTCGAAGCACTCGTCGAGGTAGTATTCCATGCCGCCATGGAGCCTGAGGGCGACCCCTTCACAATCGAGCCGGGACTGCAGCTTGCGCACTGCTTCGCGCACTTCGACCGGGGACAGCTCGTAGTGTCCCTTGATGCAGTGCGGCGTGCAGCAAACCTCGCGGAAACCGAATGCGGCCAGCGCCCGCGCCATGTCAACGGATTCGTCGACAGACTCGGGACCGTCATCGAGACCGGGCAGCAGATGGCAATGGTAGTCGATCAAGCGTCCCCCCTGGGCAACTTTTCAACTATACCCAGAAACACCTCGAAGGGGCAAGCTGCGGGCAGGTGCAAGAAAAATTGGCCCGCCCAAAAATGGGCGGGCCGAGGGCCAACGCGATAACATGACATTTCAGAATGGGTGATGGATTCTCCTGCCGCCCTCCTGGTACTTCATAATAATCCCCTCTTTTTTCAATCGAATAACATTTCTCCCTTGATCCATTACATCAGATAACATCGGCAGACTGCTGCGCTCTTCCAATCCATTGCATGCACTCCATGAAGCATTGGCCACAACCGGTTGTTTGTTAATCGTGACTTGTCACTGTTGCTCGCTCATTGTCATTCGGGTTTGCCCGCCTGAACGGTGATGGAAGCCGGGCCGCCGGCAACCTCGCTTTTGCGCAGCGGCTGGCGTTCTTTCCATGCCACCTGCTGGCCACCATCGACGACGCGGACGAACAGCGTGGTGCGCCCCCAGCTCCCCGGCTGTTCGAGGATCACCCGCTCATCGTCGAAGCCGGTGACGGTGAACTGCTCGCCGAGCCGGTCGCCCGCCCGCACCAGCCGCAGCTCCCCTTCCGGCGACTTCGCCACCGCCAGCCGGTCCACCGCCGAGATCCGCACGATCCGCCAGCCATCGAGGTCACTCGCCAGGGCCGGCAGCGAAAGACAGAGAAGCACAACAGCCCAAAATCCAAACTTCATCTCGACAAACCTTTTCGGACACTGATTTTCATGATGAACGCTGATCAGGCGAAAACCTTGTTCTCCGCTCGTTCGACCGCCCGGCTGAGCGCATCAGCGACAAAGCGATTCAAGGTCATGCCATGTTGCGATGCGGCGATAGCCACCTTCTCATGTAATTCCGGGGGAATCCGCACATTGAACGACCCTTTGAACGGCTTTTCCGGCTCCTGTCCCTGCTGCCGGCAACTGGCCAGGTAATCTTCTATCGCTTCGGCAAACGAGGCTTCCAGCGTATCGGCATCCTTCCCCTCGTAACTTACCAGTGCACGGATAAATTCGACCTTCCCGTAAAAGACCCGGTCATCCGGATTGTAGTGAATGGACCCGAAGTAGCCCTTGTGTGAGAGCATGTCTTTCATAGGACACCTTCCTTCCAGAAAAACTCGAGCATCTGCTCGATCTGATAGCGTTTGAGCACCGGAGCCGGGTGTGGCCTGTGCAGCATGATCGGCGGCAGCTCGGCATGCAGGAATCTGACCCGCGAACCACCGGTTCTGCCGCCGGCGGCAACTTCATATCCGAAGCCGGCCAGCAGGGTTTCCAGCTCCGACCAGCTAAAATCCGTCGGCTTACCTTTGAATCGCCGCAGAAGTTTTTCCTGCTTGCTCATCTTCACCTCCACGCTAACATTGCATTGCATAGCTAGCAACTAAAATTAGTTGCAATTTTTTCCTTGGTCTCACCAACCAGTGGAGAATTTCCTCGAGTTCTCGCTATCTCGCTATCTCGCTATCTCGCTTCCTTCTTCCGCAGTTTCGGCATTTCGATCGGCTGGCCGGAGAGGAGGTCGGCGCGACGGACTTCCTTACGCGTACGCTCACTGAAGACCTCGCGATCATATTGCGACTCAACGCCTGGTATGTACTCCAGACCCCGCCCTCCGGACAGATTGGTGAAGGAGGTGGCATTGATCCAGACGCCCCCCGGGATCTGTTCGTTGAACTCGACATGCAGCCGGGCGTAGAACAAGCCGCCTTGACACTTCACGTAAGCATTCAGCGGCGACTCTCCAGATTTTACGGGGATTTCCAGGCGCTGCCGGTAGCCGTGCTCCGGCGCTTCGGTCATCACTTCGGCGAACTCGTGCTTTTCGACCACGAAGCCGCTGTCGGGGTCGGGAGCTTCGAGAACCAGGCGCATGCTTCCGGGCTCCCCCTCGACCGACAGTTTGACATCGGTATGCCAGTCGCGATCGACCGAGGAGTACTGCATGGCGACGATCGTCATTTCGTCATGCACCCACTGCCGCTTGACCAGGTCGAGCATCGACGGCTTCCCCACCTTCTTGCCGAAGGTCATGTTGTGGATGACGACAAAGGCGGGGGGAGCGAGTTTGCGGACGCGGAAGTCGAAAGGTTTGTCCTTGTTCTCGCCGCGGCCTTCTTTTTCCTTGCCTTTTTTGAAAGTAAAACTGAAGTCTTTGCTGTATTTGAAGTTGTAGGCATACCCTTCCTTGACAATCGCCTTGACCGACAGTCCAAATCCTTCCTCACTGACCGAGAACAAACCGGAGCTGTCGGTGACCACCGAGATCTGCCTGAACTCCCGGAGATCAAAAGGTGATGTCGGCACGAACATGACCTCCAGACCAACCCTGGCTCCCGCAACCGGCTCGTTATCGAAATCGACAACCCGGCCATGGAAGCTTAATTTGCCGCCCAATTCCGCCTTGCGGTCCTTGATCACTTGTTCCGCATAATCGACCTGCTCGCGCGTCAGATTTTCCCCGACTGCCGGCAAAACCGGAACCGCCATGGCCGCAACGACAAGGAAGAACACCCAGACATAACCAATTGCCATTCTTTGCATAAATCTCCCCGCTACCACGAAAAGGTTCGCCCCAAACCGGTATCCGTCATGAAAGCTTGCCAGTAGCCCTGCTCGGCGATGACTGATGAACGGAACTGGCGGCTATGCGAATAGTGGTTCTTGTTGAAACCGAACATGACACGCAAATCCCTCGACCCAGGCATTTTGAGATCGAAATGTGGGGCCAGAACCTTTGCTGGGGGATTTACCGCGCCAAACGCCTTCGTTCGCGACTCGCCCCCAAAGGAAAATATTTCGTGACGATCACCGGGAAACTCCAGATACCTATCGACAATAAACCGGTCTTCCGGAGAGGAGCCTTCCGTATGCCCGAAGACAAAACCGTTTCCAGGCAACGGCGGATAGTCATAGCGTTCCACCGGACCAAAATATCTGTAGCCGATACTCTCGTCAGGCTTTAACCGGTTGTTGACTTCCCAGGAAAAGGTCGCTGCGGCCAACGCATAGTCTTCTGCGTTGAAATAGGAAACCATGCGGCCACCAACCTTGTCCGGAACGTATTCGAGATATGGGCGCTTTTCTTCCGGTGGATAAAAGGCCAGGATATCAGGTGTCTCCGGATCCAGTTCAACGGCATAGCCATATGGAACCGGATTGTACTGAGCATAGAAACTGGCCGACAACGCCGCCTGCGTGGCCACGTAGGTGTGCACCAGCCCCGGCTCGCCGAGCCTGATCGCCTCGCCGGCCACGACGTTCCCCTGGCTGTGGGCCAGCAGGCGGATCTGCCCCGCGTGTCTTGCGGAAAGCTGTTCGAGGACGCCCTTCAGGGCTTTGGCCGCCTGCCAGGCCTTGTACTCGCTGCGATCGTAATTGGTCGGGCCGGGAACCAGCGTGAAAGTGTTGCACGGCCAGTCGAACACGCCCACTTTCCCCTGGTACCCCTGCCACCAGAGCCGTTTGAAGACCGTCTCGGCCCAGCGCCGCTTTTCCCACCGCTGCATGTTCCAGCCATGAACGTAAAGGACATATTCGTCGGTCGCCGGCTGGTAGAGACCGGGGCGCGAGGCATCCGCAGCCATCCCCTCGGCGTTGATCGAGGGTTTGACCGCACTGACAGGATCATCCGTCACTTGCGACACGACAAAGTGATCGTAGAACCAGGTCGGATCGACCAGTTCCAGGGCCACGCTGCGCGAAGCGACCGGGATTCCCTGGCTGTTGGCTGTAAGCATCAACCGCCCATTCCCTGGCATGCGCCCCTCGAAGAGGAAGGGATTCCCGCCAACGACCGCGAGAGTAGAAATCGGCAAGGTCACAGGCAGCGCGGCCACGGCCGCAACCAATGGCTTGACAACTTGCTCATCAGGCTGTTCAGCTGTCGCTTCATTGCTCGGCAAACCAAGGTAGCCGTCGGAACGGTTCACTGCTGGGAAGACATTGATCATCGGCTGAACCATGCCATCGTCGGCCGCCATCATCAAGGTGTAGGTCAATTGACCGGATAAAGCGAGCTTTCCGACCAGCAAATGCAGACGGGAGAAGTCCTCGAGGTCGCGTTTGCAGGAGATCTTCGCATCGATGCTGTCGTCGCCGGTTTCAGCATCATCCTCGACTGGTTGACCATCCTCCGTCCCCTGCACATCATGGTCATTATTGACCCAGAAAATAGCTCGCTCGTCATGGCCATAGCGGAAATCGATAATCCGGTCACGATTGCCATCCACCGCCAGGTCGAGATCGAGCGTCGTCACCGGCACCGCGTCGCCGACCGTCGCGCCGCCTGCCGGGAAGAAGGTGGCCGTGAGCGTGTCGCTGCGAATGGCGGCACTTTCGGCGAGTCCTTCGAGGTAAAGCGGAATGACCGCCGGGAATGAGGTGACCGGCTCGGGCGGATCGGTGGGCTTGAACTCGACCCAGAGGCCATCCTTCCGGTGATAGATGCGCAGCTTTGCCGGGTCGCTCGCACGCACCTGCCAGCTCCCCCCCTGCCCGGTGCTGTCGTCGATCTGCAGCCAGGCACGCTTCAACTCGTCATCCGTGGCGACAATGGCCGGGGTGGCGGCATCGGGGAGAGTCACGGCCGGGTCGGCATCGTGCTCATCGAAGTCGTTGTTGAGCAGGACGAAGGCCCCGACCTGGTCCTCGACCGCTGCCGTGACCCCGTCAACCTGCAGGTCGACCGCCGCGGTCCGCTGCAGCAGGGGGATTCTGCGACTGCGGATTTCGTTGGCCTCGCCGGCATTGTTGAGCAGCACCTGAAGCTCATAGGTTCCCTTCATGTCGAAGGTGTAACCGGCCGGAAAGACGACCGAAGGACTGCCTGAGGTTGCGGCCGGCAGCGTGTCCCACAATTCCCCGTTGCGGTAAAGCAGGACCTGCGCGTAGTTGGCGACGTACTGCGCCGGCGCGATGGTACAGCCAAACACCAGATCACGCTGGGCAACCCCTCGCGCGTCGACCTGGACCGTGGCCACGTCGGGCACCCGGAGATCGACCCCCCAGATCGGTACGGCGAGGCGTTGCGGACCGACCGCCACGGTCGCTGCCGACTCGTGGATGCCGCATGCCGCGCAGCTGTTGTCGATGCGCGGCATGATCCGGATGGCGGTCGCCTCAACGGCAACGTCGGTCAGGCCGGACGACAGGGTCACGTCGGCGCGATACAGATAGGGAAGAGCCTGGCTGTTGGTCATGGTGGCTGCCCGCGCGGCCGGCTTGCCGGCGATGACGACCTGGGCGGGAGAGGCCATGGTGAATGCGCCGGTCCCCGCGACCATGTCGCACGTCAGATCGGGAAGCGGTGCGCAGGAAAGCTTCTGACCGCCGGGGCGAATGGTGGCCGCCTCGGCCAACAGCCACGACTTGACCTGGACCTCGGCGGATTGTCCGACCGGGCGGGCATCGACATTGCGTCCGGATTCGTCAAGTCGCTGCTGATAATCAAGGACCAGGCGATTCTCCGGGGCCGCGGCGGCGTGACAGGACGCGAAAGGCTCGCTGTAATGGGCCCAGGAAGCATTTGACGGCCCGGCCGGGGTGGTAAAGGTTGCCGTGACGGGATAGCGGGCATACGGCACTCCGCCGAGGATGACGCCGGCCCGGGCGCCGCCATCGGAACGGCTGACGACAGTGATGCCGGCCGCCGCGGCGCATTCGCCGTATACCGGCTGGCGCTGCAGGCAGCTCTCGTCGGCTACCAGCAGTGCATCACGCTGTTCCGCCGCCAATCCCGGCGGATTCTGGCAGGCGGAATCGACTGCCGGTTCGACCTGGCGGGCGGCGAACGTCACGGCGTGGTTGGCGACCGGGTTACCGAAGCGGTCCCTGAGCAGCAGCAGGGTGTCGCCCGAATAGCCGAACACCTCGCCACGCAGATTGTTGCCATAGGCTTTGGAGAGCAGTTGATCGGGGAGACCGGCAAAACCGAGGACGGCGACGGGCGTCGTCAGTCTGGCCAGGGATCCCGAGGCAAGCTGCGCGTCGATGAGATTTTCGACGACGTGATTGGCATGGCGATCGCCAGCGCGCACATAGACGACCGGATTGGCGGAGGTGAGCTTCCCCGGCACGAAATGCGCGCGGGCAATGCCGTCGCGACCGGTGACGGCGGTCAGTTCCTGCAGCGGCACCCCGGGTTGCAGCAGGTCATCGACCAGCCAACCGCCGCCGGCGCGTACCGTGAAAACGACCGGCGCGCCAGTCACCGCCGCGCCCTGTTCGTCCCTCACCAAAACCATGAGCGTGCCGTCGAGCGGCTCGCCGGCAGTCGCCTCGCAAAGCTCCCACG
This sequence comes from Desulfuromonas sp., assembly GCA_012026975.1. Classification (GTDB taxonomy): domain Bacteria; phylum Desulfobacterota; class Desulfuromonadia; order Desulfuromonadales; family BM103; genus VAUL01. The sequence continues at coordinate 11,737 of VEPG01000005.1, forward strand.
GCGTCACCGCGGTGATGCTGGAGGCCCGGGCGGGATCGGTGTCGGGCTCCCCCGTGAAGGGCTGGGCCATGACCGCGGCCATCTCCTCCGGCCAGTCGCGCCGCCCGAGCACGGTCTGCCCGCCGGCCAATCCACCCGAAAGCATGTAGCCGGCCTCGCCCGTTGCCGGATTCTCCTTGAGGTAGCCGATGCCGCTCCAGGCGGATTGCCGCACCGTCGATGCCGGAATCCGAACGATCTGCCCAAGGGCAATGGCATCGGCAATATCGGCATTGACCGCTTCATCGAGTCCAAGCGCCGGCAGCAGCGTCGAGGCGTTGCCGGCATCCAGCGTCAGCAACGGAGAGGCGGCCGCCTGGGCCAGGCCGATGAGCTTGGCCGTGGAGATCGATGCGACGGCGAACTCCCTCTCGAAGAGGCGATCTTCCTGCACCGACCCTTCGAGCGCGGAAATTTCGAAGAAACCGCGCACGCGATCGGCATTCGCGTCGTTGCGCGGGACGGCCGACGCCATGCGCAGGTTGGCGTCGACAAAAAGCCCCTGCCAGGCAACGGCGTGCGGCAGACCGGCCAGGTCATCGACCCGCAGCTGACCACCGACGGCAACGAATGACGGCATCGGCCGGGCCAGGGCAAGATCGAACAGGTCGGCCAGCTCGCTTTCGCCCCGGTTCCATGCCTCGACATAGGCGAGAGCGGCACGATGCAGAAGTTCCGGTGCCATAGAGGGAAGCGTCTCCCGTGCCGGGGGGAGTGCTTCCTGGGCAACGATGCCGAGCAGCAGGGGATAGCCGCAGGACACCTTGCTGCCGACGGACAGACTCCCCGCCGGCCCGGTAAAATCAATGGCCAGATTGAATTCGGCACCGGGGGAGAGCCCGCCGGTCGCAACGGCCAGCCGCTCGCCGGCGACAACCAGGCTGGGACGCAGGCGCACCAGGTAGGCGGGGGTGTTGTCCAGGCCGCCCCAGCGATTGATCCGCTCCTGGTCTTCGACCGTCTCCGCTTCGAAACCGATCATCGTCTGCCGGTTCGAGAGCTCCCGCAGCGGTACGATCAGATCGAGCAGCGGGATGGCCGCGGGATCGTCAGCGCTGGCCCGCAGGCGCACCTGGTGCTGCAGCTCATTGGGGAGAGCCGCATATTCGGCCGTAACGGCAACATCGACAAACTGCAGGGTGGACGGCAGGATCCCCAAAGGGGCCGACCTTTGCCGACGGGTATGCAGAAGCTCCGCATAGCCGAGCCCGGGCTGATCGGACGCCAGAAACAGGCCGGTCTCCTGGCGCAGCAGCTCCAACGGCGTCTCTATGCGGGCCGCGGTCAGGTAGCGGTCGCGAAACCCGGCGAGCGGGTTGCCCGACAGCGCCGCCAGATCAACGGCCGCGGGGTCGTCAAAACCACCGGTCTTGAGGGTGGTATCGAGGGGCACCCAGATCCGGCCGGTGGCATCGGCTTCCATGCCACGGTAATTGGCATAGGGGATCAGAGTTTCGACCCAGATGTGCTCGAAACGCAGATTGATGATCCCGCTTGCTGCGCGCACCGCTTCGCAGGGGATTCCCGCCCCCTGGAAAAACGCGAGGATCCGCTCCGGATCATTGATGCCGGTGGCACTGCGGGCGGCATCGAGGCCGGGGAAGAACTCCGCGACGCCACGCACGTACCGCGCCGGGTAGCCACTGGCACGCAGCAGCGCGATCAACAGGGCGGCCTGGTCGGCATCGTTGCCGCTTTTCTGCCGAAGAGTCTCTTCGGCGCCTTTCATGCTCCCCCAGTACCACTCGGTGCGAATATTTTCACGAACCCAGTTGTAGATGGCCGCCGGATCCCAATGCGTACGCCCGGCAGCCGCCGCGATCGCCTTGGCCTGGCTGGAGATCGCGGCGGAAACCGGCGCTTCCGGAGAACCGGCGAGATCGGCGACGACAGTCGGAGACAGTGTCGCTGAACGGTAGGCCGGGACGATTTGCGGTACGGCCAGGGGAGTGCGGCTCGGGAAGGACGGCTGG
>VEPG01000005.1:13758-16552 GCA_012026975.1 Desulfuromonas sp.
GATGGTCGGCGGGCTATATGGCAGGGAGCCGGGATCGGCGGCTCGGCGTGGCGGCGCCAGGGCCGCCAGGGCCGCATGAAGCGCTTCGAGAACGGCAGGGCCGGTTGCCTGGAGTCCGGCCGCCTGCTCAAAACCGGCCAGCACACGGGAGATGGCCGTTGTATATCGTTCCACGGCCAACCGATGCCTCCCGCTTCCCTGGATATCACTCCCCTGCAAGAGCTCTCCACGCAAACGCAACCGCTCATTCAGCAGCAGATGGCCGGCGGACAGAGCTTCTTTCGCCCCCGCCAGAACTGCCGCATCGCCAGCAACGGCATCCTCGCGAGAGCGGCCAAGCATCCTCTCGACAGCCTGGCGGGCCTGATCAACTGTCGATCGCAATCCCTGTTCGGGATTCTCTCCGGCAGCCATCGCCGGGCCGCCCCCGCCGGCAAGGATGATCAACGGAACAACCAGTACGCAAACAAGCGTTCTGCCCACTCTCCCCTCCACCACATTGCATCGGTCCGAACCATCTGTTCCGGACACAAAAAAACCGGGCTGCCCAAGGTGAAATCCCTTCGACAACCCGGCCATCTTCCTCAATCGAAAGATCCGTCGGTTTTCCGCCCCGCCCTCACGGGAGGTTTGGCTTTATCGGGTAATAAATTAATAAAATCACATTTTAATTTTAACGTTAGGGAATTTAAATGTTGCACCGGTGACTGTCAAGAAAAAAATCGGCGGTTGCCGAAGGATGTCGCAACCTGCCGATATCATTTAAGGAAGCGTAAGAATGCTGATCAGGCTGAAGGAGGGATCGGCTCGACAGGTGCCGGCGTCTTGCGGAAACGCTTGAGGATGGAAGCGAGCGGTCCGGAGCTGACGAACAGGCAGGCCAGGACGAAGATCATGATCTCCGGCTGGGCGACAACCACGATGATGAAAATGATCGCCAGCACCAGAAAGCCGAAGGGCTGCTTGCGGAACAGCTCGGGATCCTTGAAGGCGTAGTAGCGGATGTTGCTGACCATCAGCGCGGCCAACACGTAGATGAGGATGAGGACCGACACCTTCTTGATCGTTCCCTCTCCGCCCATGTGGTGGAAGAAGATGACCAGCGAGGCGGCCATCCACGCCGCACCGGGGATCGGCAGGCCGACGAAGCGCTTCGACTCGACCGTGGTGATCTGCACGTTGAAGCGCGCCAGGCGCAGGGCACCGCAGACCACGTAGAGGAACGCCGCCAGCCACCCCAGCTTGCCGAACGGCTTGAGGGCCCAGGCATACATCATCAGCCCCGGTGCGACGCCGAAGGCCACCAGGTCGGAGAGGGAATCGTACTCGACGCCGAATTTGCTGGTGGTGTTGGTCAGACGCGCCACCTTGCCGTCGAGACCGTCGAAAATCGCCGCAATCAGGATGAACCATGCAGCCATCAGGTAGTTGCCGTTCATGGTGGCAACGATGCTGTAGAAACCGGAGAACAGCCCGCCCGTAGTGAGCAGGTTCGGCAGTAGGAAGACGCCGCGCCGCAGATTTTCGTGGCGTTCGATCTCGACAGCGGAACGCTCGTTCATGGCAGCTCCCCCAGCACCGTCTCGCCGGCGACGGTGATATCGCCGAGGGACGCATGCACGGCGCTTCCCGGCGGGAGGTAGATGTCCACCCGCGAACCGAAGCGAATCAGCCCATAGCGACGGCCACGCTCGACACTATCACCGATCTCGGGATAGGTGACGATGCGCCGTGCGATCAGCCCCGCAATCTGAACGAACATCACCTTTACCCCTGCGTCGGTCCGCACCACCAGGCCACACTGCTCGTTCTCCAGTGAAGCCTTGTCAAGGGCGGCGTTCAGGAAGCTTCCGGCGTTGTAGAAACGATCGGTCACCGTGCCGCTGACCGGAGCGCGGTTGACGTGCACGTTGAAAACGTTCATGAAAATGCTGATCTTGGTGACGGGATCGCTGCCGCAGCGGGGCTCATCGACCTTGCCGACGAAGATCACCTTGCCGTCGGCCGGCGCCACCACCTTCTTTTCGCCCGGCGGCGGAATCCGCTCCGGGTTACGGAAGAACCAGGCGGTAAACAGGGTCAGGAGCACGCCGATGGTGGTGAGGCACCACCAGCCGAAGCCGGCGAAGACCACCACGGCGAGCGCAAAGCCGCCGATGAACGGGTAGCCCTCGCGGGCGAAGGGGGTGTGTTGGTTTTTCATAGGATCAGGTGAAAGGTTAAAGGCAAAAGGCTAAAGGTTCAAGGCAAAAGGCCCAAGGGTCGGAAAACGCCTTGGACCTTTTTACCTTTTACCTTTTACCTTTGACCTCTTTTTAGTTCTTCGACTTGTCGACCAGCTTGTTCTTGCCGATCCAACTCATCATGCCGCGCAGCTTCGCGCCGACTTCCTCGATCTGGTGCTCGGCGCCCTGACGACGGAGGGCGTTGAGGACCGGTTTGCCGGCCTTGTTCTCGAGGATGAACTCGCGGGCGAACTCGCCGCTCTGGATCTCGCGCAGGATTTCGCGCATTTCGTCCTTGGTGTCTTCGTTGATGATGCGCGGGCCGCGGGTGAAGTCACCGTACTCGGCGGTGTTGGAGATCGAGTAGCGCATGTCGGCGATGCCGCCCTGGTACATCAGGTCGACAATCAGTTTCAGCTCGTGCAGGCACTCGAAATAGGCCATTTCCGGAGAATAACCGGCTTCGACCAGCACTTCGAAACCCGCCTGGACCAGGGCGGTGGTACCGCCGCAGAGCACGGCCTGCTCGCCGAACAGGTCGGTCTCGGTCTCCTCGCGGAAGTTGGTCT
>VEPG01000047.1 GCA_012026975.1 Desulfuromonas sp.
GCCAAAGGCTCGGCGCTCAAGGAACGACATGCCGCCCTGTTCACCGCCGCGGGCAACACCCGGCCGCTGCCGTTGGCCACTCCCGCCGCCGATCCGCTTAACCTGGAGAAGATCAAGTCCTGGCTGAACAACAATTTCGAGCATCCGCTCTGGCAGGAGATCGCCGACCGCTGCGCCGGCTGCGGCGCCTGCGCCTTTTTGTGCCCGGCCTGTCACTGCTTCGACCTCGTCGACGAAGGGGGGGAGGGGAGCGGCTGCCGGCGCAAGCACTGGGACGCCTGCGGCTTCGGCAAATTCACCATGCACGCCTCTGCGCACAACCCGCGCGACGTGCAGCCGCAACGCTACCGCAACCGCATCATGCACAAGTTCAAGTACTACGCCGACAAGTTCGGCCAGACCCTCTGCACCGGCTGCGGCCGCTGCATCCGCTGGTGTCCGGTCGGCATCGACATCAAGGCCGTGCTCGACGAGATCAACAGGAAATAACCCGACCATGTGCATTCCTGACAAGAATATCTACAAGCCGTACCTCGCCACCATCGACGCCATTGTCGACGAAACGCCGGACGTGCGGACCCTGCGCCTGGTCTTCCAGGACGAGGCGGTGCGCGACAACTTCGCCTTCCGTGCCGGCCAGTTCGCCGAGTACTCGGCTTTCGGCTCGGGCGAGTCAACCTTCTGCATCGCCTCGGCGCCGACGCGTAGCGGGTATATTGAGTGCTGCTTCCGTGCGGTCGGTCGAGTGACCGAGGCCCTGCGTCGGCTGGAGGTCGGCGAGACGGTCGGGGTGCGCGGCCCCTACGGCAATTCCTTCCCGATCGAGCAGTTCTTCGGGAAGAACCTGGTCTTCGTCGCCGGCGGCATCGCCCTGCCGCCGCTACGCACCCTGATCTGGCAGTGCCTCGACTGGCGCGATAAGTTCGGTGACATCACTATTGTCTACGGGGCCCGCACCGAAAGCGACCTGGTCTACAAGCACGAGTTGGCCGAGTGGCAGCAGCGCGCCGACGTGCGCCTGGTCAGGACCGTCGATCCCGGCGGCAACGGCCCGGAATGGGACGGCCAGATCGGTTTCGTGCCGACGGTGCTGGAACAGACCGCGCCCTCGGCCGAAAACACCATTGCCCTGGTCTGCGGTCCGCCGATCATGATCAAATTCACCCTGCCGGTGCTGGGAAAACTCGGTTTTACCGACGAGCAGATCTACACCACCCTGGAGAACCGCATGAAGTGCGGGCTCGGCAAGTGCGGCCGCTGCAACGTCGGCAACGTCTATGTCTGCAAGGACGGCCCGGTCTTCACTGCCGCCCAGGTCAAGGCGATGCCGCAGGAGTTCTGAGCCCGGTTTCGGCCGAATCTCCAGTCAAAACACATGCATGCCAAGCAGGCCTGTGCTATAGTCGGCGGGATTTTCACCCCCAGCGACTAAGGCCGGCCTGGCGATGTCTCGCTGCGTTTCCCGGTCAGCCGCTTACGAGGCTGTCATGACCGATTCCCCCTCCAACCCGTTGCGCAGCATCTTTTCCCTCCCCGTTATCGTCGCCGCCCTTGGCTATTTCGTCGACATCTACGACCTGGTGCTGTTCAGCATCGTGCGCGTGCCGAGCCTCAAGGCCCTCGGCCTGGAAGGGCAGGCGCTGATCGACCAGGGGGTCTTCCTGCTCAACATGCAGATGGCGGGGATGCTGCTCGGCGGCATCCTCTGGGGGATCCTCGGCGACCGCAAGGGGCGTTTGAAGATCATGTTCGCCTCGATCTTCCTCTATTCACTGGCCAACCTGGCCAACGCCATGGCCACTTCGCTCCCGGCCTACGCGGCGCTGCGCTTTGTCGCCGGGGTCGGCCTGGCCGGGGAACTGGGCGCCGGCATCACCCTGGTTGCCGAAATCCTGCACAAAAGCGTGCGCGGCTACGGAACGATGGTCGTCGCTTCGGTTGGCGTTTCCGGAGCGATCCTCGCCAATCTGGTGGCCAAGACCTTCGACTGGCGCACCGCTTTCGTCATCGGCGGGATTTTGGGGCTGCTGCTCCTGATCACCCGGATCTCGGTTGCCGAATCCGGCATGTTCAAGCAGATGGAAAACGCCAGTGTCACCAAGGGGAACTTCCTGGCCCTGTTCACCGATCGCGGCCGTTTTTCCCGCTATGTCAATTCGATTATGATCGGGCTGCCGTCATGGTTCGTGGTCGGTGTCCTGATCACCTTCTCCCCTGAATTTGCCAACGCCCTGGGGGTGCGGGGGGCGAACAGCGCCGGCAATGCGGTGATGTACTGCTACATCGGCCTGGTGGCCGGCGACCTGGCCAGCGGCCTGCTCAGTCAACTGCTGAAAAGCCGGCGCAAGGCCGTGCTGCTCTTTCTGCTGGTGACGGTCGCGGCGGTCGCCGCGTATTTCCTGGCGACCGGGGTCAGCGTCGCGACGTTCTATGCCATCTGCGGCGCCCTTGGTTTCGGTATCGGCTACTGGGCGATCTTCGTCACCGTGGCCGCCGAACAGTTCGGCACCAATCTGCGCGCCACCGTGGCGACGACCGTCCCCAACTTCGTGCGCGGCATGACCGTGCCGATCACCATGCTTTTCCAGTTTTGTCGGCAACCCTTCGGCCTGGAAGGCGGGGCACTGGCGGTCGGCGTGCTCACTCTGGCCATCGCGCTCTTTTCGCTGTGGCGGCTGGAGGAGACCTTCCATAAGGATCTCGACTACTTCGAGGAATTCCTTTGAGCCTCGCGGGGCGCTTTCAAGATTGAAAGCGTGGGGTTTTGAAAATAACAACGGCCACCCGGGCGATCATGCCGGGTGGCCGTTGTTATCTGGCGGGATTGTCGATTAAAGCGTGTTGTAATCGTCCGATTCCACGGCATCGCCGGCGGAACCGAGGAACGAGCCCTTTTGAGAATCCTTGACGACAACCACCTTATCGTGCGTGACGGAACAAACGGTTCCGCAAACGGTACATTCGTAGAGCGCTTCGTGAAACTGGAAGGCTTCGAGGTCGGTTTCGTAGCTGACCATGAATTTGCATGTCGGGCAAACGAAGTCCGTACGCACTCTCTGCTGTTTCTGGACCTGCCCCTTAATGATCTTCAGGGATTCACCCGAAAACGTCCAAATTCCCCCGCATTTCCCGCATTCACGCGCATCCTGGGAAAATCCGTCCGCATGCAAATTGATCTCCACTGATTCCCGGTTTTTGCATAACGGGCATTTCATGGCTGCTCTCCTTCTCGGTTTTATAAAGATGTTTGTATTTAATGCTAACCGAGATGTTTTGACAATGCAAATCAACATGCAATGGAGCAGGAAAATGCATCAGTCTCAGCGCGACACGGCGTCCTCCGGGTAGGCATTGATCTGGTGGATGGCCAGGTCGGAACCACGGAACTCATCTTCCTGCTCGAGTCGTAGCCCCAGCGTTTTTACGATCACGAAGTAGACGGCGAAGCCGGTCGCCAGGGCATAGCCGATGGCCAGCAGGGAGCCGGCCACCTGGGAGACGAAGCTGACGCCGCCCATGCCGCCGAGACCGGTATAGCCGAAGATCCCCGCGGCAATCCCCCCCCAGCTGCCGATCATGCCGTGCAGCGGCCAGACGCCGAGCACGTCGTCGATTTTCAGCTTTTCCTGCTCCCAATGGAAGCCGTAAACGAAGATCAGGGCGCCGAGGCCGCCGATGAAGAAGGCGGCAATCGGGTGGACCAGGTCCGAGCCGGCGCAAATGGCGATCAGTCCCGCCAGGGCGCCGTTGTGGGTAAAGCCGGGGTCGGCTTTGGTGGCAATCACGGCGAAAATCACACCACCGACCATGGCCATCAGGGAGTTGACCGCCACCAGTCCGGAAATCCCGCCGAGCGTCTGGGCGCTCATGACGTTGAAGCCGAACCAGCCGACCGCAAGAATCCAGCTGCCGAGAGCCAGAAAGGGGATATTGCTGACCGGGATGGCGTGGCTTTTCCCCCGCACCCAGCGGCCCATGCGCGGACCGAGCAGCAGCACTGCCGGCAGGGCCAGCCAGCCGCCCATGGAGTGAACCACCACGCTGCCGGCAAAGTCATGGAACGGCGCGCCAAAGGTGTTTTTGAACCACCCCTGCAGGCCGCTGCTGTGCTGCCCCCAGATGATCGATTCGAACAGCGGGTAGGTGAGCCCGGCGAAGATCGCCCCGGCCAGTACCTGCGGCCAGAAGCGGGTGCGTTCGGCGATGCCGCCGGAGATGATGGCCGGTATGCAGGCGGCAAAGCAGAGCAGGAAGAAGAAGCGCACCAGTTCATATCCCTGAGTGTCGCCCATCAGCTGCCCGGCCGGGACGAGGAAGCTGACCCCGTAGGCAATCGGATAGCCGACCAGAAAGTAGAGAACGGTGGAGACCGACCAGTCAGTCAGGATCTTGACCAGGGCGTTGGTCTGGTTCTTCCGGCGGACCGTGCCGACTTCGAGGAAGGCGAAGCCGGCGTGCATGGCGAAGACCATGACCGCGCCGAGCATCAGAAAGAGGACATCACCGGAACGGCTGAGAGAGTGGACGGCGTTATCCATGGGAGCGACCTCCTTGGCGTTGGCCGCGGACGACATTGTCCGTGACGGCATTTCTCCAATACAAACCGCGTGCCGATATGTAATATTCTAAAATAACTGTGTTTTTTCGAATTGCTGAGAGCGCTCGTGCTGAATCCGCCGTGTTGTTGCTCAAGATTTGAGTGCAATTGCCTGGAAAAGCGGCAGCTGGCTCGGGTGGTGCTGAATGTGTTAGGCTAAAAGCCAGGTAACTGACGCCGAGACGCAAAGGTCCAGAGTTGAATGCCCTCCTTTGTGTCTTCGTAACTCTGCGTCAACTGTCTTTAGGGGAGAAGTCGTTCATGCGAGAAACGCTGTTGCTCGCCGCCGAGGAGGCTGGGCGAATATTGATGGAGAAGTTGGAGGCGGGGGTGACAGTCGCCTACAAGGGGGCCATTGATCTGGTTACCGAAGCCGATCTTGCCTCCGAACAGGCGATCGTTGCCATTCTGCACGCACGGCATCCGGAACACGACATCCTGGCCGAGGAAGGCGATTACGGTCGCCGGGGGGCCGATCAACGCTGGATTGTCGATCCGCTTGACGGGACCACCAATTTTGCCCATGGCTTTCCCTGGTTTGCAGTGTCGATTGCGCTGGAAGTCCGCGGCGAGATTGTCCTGGGGGCGGTGTTCAACCCGCACAACAACGAACTGTTCGTAGCCGAGCGGGGGCATGGCGCCACGCTCAACGGGCGGCAGCTGCGCGTGTCATCCACCGACCGCCTCGAAAGAGCGCTGCTGGCGACCGGGTTCGCCTATGACCATAAGAGCAACCCGCGGAACAATTACGAGCAGTTCGCCAGCTTCCAGCGCGCCGCTCAGGCGGTGCGCCGGGCCGGCGTCGCCAGTCTCGATCTCGCCTGTGTCGCGGCAGGGCGCTTCGACGGTTTCTGGGAACTGAAGCTCAAGCCATGGGATGTCGCGGCGGGGGTCCTGCTGGTCGAGGAAGCCGGCGGCCGGGTCAGCGATTATGCCGGTGCTCACATGCCGTTGGAACGCGGTGAGATTATGGCCAGCAACGGCCACCTGCACCTCGCCATGCAGGAGATTCTCCAAGGCACGCGCTGTGACTGACTTCCGTATTCTGTTCATTCTCCTGTTCACGCTGCTGTTCTCCGCGGCGAATTCACTGGCTGCACCAAACGCCCTGCTGCAGCGGGGTGCCGATCTGCTACGGCAGGGGGCGGTCGAGGAGGCACTGGTTGTCCTGCATGAGGCCGAACGCCAACTTCCCGACCGGTCGCAGTTGGCCGATCTGCTCGGCGAGGGCTATCTGCGGCTCGGCATGCAGCGACTTGAACGGGGCAATGAACTTGGGGCACGCGAAGCGTTTGCCAATGCCAAAAGCTACCTTCACGACGACCCCCGGCCTTGGCAGGGAACCGCCATCGCCTGGATGCATGCCGGCCAACCCGCCGCAGCCATCGGCGAACTCCAGGAAGCACTGGCCATTGCCGTCGAACAGGCGGATTTGCTCATCCTGCTCGGCCGGGCCCAGTATGCCGCCGGTGACCTCGTCCAGGCCGAAGAGGCTTGGCAGCAGGCGGCGGAACTTGGCCGGGCCGGGGAGGTGACGGCGCTCCTGGAAAAAGTCCGCCGCGAGCGTCAGGCGGAAGCGACCATGCACCGCAATTTGGCCGGGCGGTTTACCTTGGCCTATGCGCCCGGCGTCAGCGACACCCTGGCATCCGCGGTGCTGGACACGCTTCAGGATGCCTACAACGAGCTCGGCGCCGATCTCGGCTATTATCCGGAAGCCGATATCCCGGTGCTTCTCTATGCCCGTGAGGATTTTTCGGCGGTGACCCGTTCGCCGCAATGGGCGGGAGGCCTTTATGACGGCAAGATTCGCGTGCCGCTCGGTGGCGTGCAGCGCATCGACGCCCCGTTGAAAGCACTCCTCTATCATGAATACATGCATGTGTTGGTGCGTTTCCTTGGCAAGGGGCGGGTGTCCGTCTGGCTCAATGAGGGGCTCGCCGAGATAGCAGGTCGCCGCCATTTCCAGCCGCCCCGGCCCAACCTGCCGAGCGACCGGCAGCTCGACCAGGCCGCCCTGGAGCAATCATTTGTAGATCTTCCGGTGGAGTTGGTACCGCTTGCCTATGAACAGAGCCATGTCCGCGTGCAGCGCCTGATCGACCTTTGCGGTTGGCCGCCCATTAGCGAGCTGCTGCAGCGATTGGGCACGGGAGAACCGTGGGACAAGGCCGTTTCCAGTGCCTATGCCCCTTGCGGTTATGATTGGCCGCGTCTTCAAGTCGAACTGGGGAGCGATGCCTCCCGGTAGTTTCTAAAATGGCGTTTCCCAACCATCTTGCCCGTCGGGATAAATTGCATTAGACTGCCAACATTTACTGTTCTTCCTGAATGATTCAAAGGAGAGAAGTCCCATGCGCCAAGCCGGTTCCACCCCTCTGCATGTCGATCTGCGTCGCTACCTGCGCGAAACCGATGAAGATCGTGATCTCACCCGGGTGATTTGCGAGGTTGCCGACGCCACCAAGTACATCATCAATGCCATCCGTACCGGTGATCTGGGGATGGCCGGTACCTCCAACCTCTACGGGGAAGAACAGTTGGCACTGGATGTCCTCTCCGACCGGATCATTCGCAAACGCCTGATCCATTCAGGAGTCGTCTCCTGCATCGCTTCCGAGGAAAGCGGGGAGATCCAGCAGATCGATCCGGATTGCGAACAGAAGTACGCTGTCGCCTATGACCCTCTCGATGGCTCGTCGCTGGTCGACGTCAACCTGGCGGTCGGCACTATCGTCTCGATCTACAAGGGCTGCGATGTCCTGCGTCCCGGCCGCGAACAGGTCGCCGCGATGTACATCCTTTACGGGCCACGCACCACGCTGGTTTACTCCACCGGCCGAGGTGTGCACGAATTCGCCATGAACAGCCTGATGGAGTACACCCTCAATCACGAAAACATTCAAATGAGCAACGGCGCCGCCAAAATCTATTCTCCCGGCGGACAGCGCAGCAAGTACTCTTCTGGCACCGAGGAATTCGCCCGGCAGCTGGAGGCCGGTGGCGCGAAGCTGCGCTACTCCGGCGGTTTCGTCCCGGATATCAACCAGGTGCTGATGAAGCGCAACGGCGTGTTCATGTACCCACATCTGAAAAATGCTCCCGACGGCAAGCTGCGAGTGCTTTACGAACTGAACCCCATGGCCTTCCTGATCGAGCAGGCCGGTGGCGCTGCGTCCACCGGCAAGGGGCGGATTCTCGACCTTCAGCCGCGGAGCATCGAGGACCGCGCGCCGATCTTCATCGGCAGCAAGGAGAGCGTGGCCTTGGCGGAAAGGTGCATTTCAGAAGCAGGCTAGAAATTCGAGACCCTAGACACAAGACGCCCCGGCGGGATAACCCTCCGGGGCGAATTTTTTTTGTCGTCTAGCCTTGAACCTTATACCTTGAGTCTTGGGTCTAAAGAGTATACAGCGTGTCATCGTGCGCCGGCGGGGCAAGTCGGCGCTTGATTTTTGCCAACCGATCCTTGCCGAACAGCCCGTCCAGGTTATCACCGTCGCCTAACAGGTCGCCCATTTCCGCTTCGATCAGTTCGGGATCATCCCCGGCCTCCAGGCGCCGCATCGCTTCCTCCGCCTCGCCACCCAGATTCATGCCGGTCATCTCGGAGAATTTGCGCATGAAGCGCGCCATGGCGCGAGGATCGTTCTCGTCAACCCCCTCCATCTCTCCGGCCAAAGCCATCATCGCTTGCTCCATCTTCCCTTCATCCATGCCGGGCGGCAAGCCATCGGCCTCCGCTTCGGGCCGGTTCTTCGAAATGGCGAAGCGAGAAACCTGGCGTTCCAACTCCGGACGGCCGCAGCGCGGACAGGTCGGGCGTTTGTCGATATTCACCCGACGCGACAGGAAATTGAAGATGGCGTGGCAATCGCCGCAGTAGAACTCATAGACGGGCATGTGCTAGCTCCTCGGGGTTGTTGGACCCGGAAAAGTCAGGCAATCCACCCCGCATGGTCAACGGTCAACGCTCGACAGCTATTTTCCGGTACTGACTGGAAGGGGCAGGTCCTTCGGCTTGTAGCTCGTGCTTAAGGTCGAACCGACCTGAGCGGCGGTCCGCTTGTCGAGAATTTCGACGGTCGGCATCCGCCAGCCGTCCGGAGTCCTGGAGCCACGTATTCTGACAAAGGCTCCCGATTCGGTGATGTACTCCCTGACATGGGACTGCTTGCCGGTTGTGAACTGTTGCCATTCGCTGGAAGAGAGGGGGGTCAGATTATATTCACGGTCAAGAACCTTGCCGATGTCATCAAGGCATTCCTTGGCCTCCTGGGAGGTGCAGTCGACCTGGAAAAAGGCGCGATAGAGGCGATTGTTCCAGAACGTGTAATGGGGATTGATGATTAACAGCCCGGAGAGGGTACTGACTGCGCCCGGCGTCTGGTAGATGGAGAACGGAAAGGTAATGCGCCCGTCGCCGCCGGGTGCCTGCGATTTGCAGTAGCCGCCGGTACAGACCATGTTGGCCGCCGGGCTCTGACCGAATTTATAGCCGCTGAATTCCAGCTCAACAGGTTGCGGTTGCACCCCCGGGAGTTCTTCCGCCGCCATCAAGAAGCCTGGGAGCAACAGGATGAGCAGGAATAATGGCATGATACGCAGCATGATGAATCCCCCGTAGAGGTGCGGCCAGAGGCCGATCGTTGGCCCCAAACGGGCCGTATACGGCGACTATACGAAAAAAACAGGGGGTTGTATAGCTGCCGGTTGGGCGAAAAACAAGAGCCCGGCGGAAATCCCGCCGGGCTCTTGAAGGTGCGGTAGCAGGAGCTGCCTAGTTCAGCAGTTCCTTGCCCTTTTCATAGCCGAGGTTGAAGGCCTTCTTGTTCAGATCCTTGAAGGCTTCGGGAACCTTGCGGAGCACGGCTTGTTCAGCGGCATCGCGGGAAACGACGCCGGTCATTCCGACCACGGCGCCGAGAGCCACCACGTTGGCGACGATCTCGCGGCCGACGTCTTCCTTGGCCATGCGCATGATCGGCAGGCGGTAGACCTTGAAGTTCCCCTGCGGGGTGTTCTTCACGAAGTCGGCGTCAAGCAGCAGCAGACCGCCTTCCTTGATGCCGTTGGCGTACTTGTCGGCGGCTTCCTGGGTCATCGCCAGGCAGATGTCGACGATGGTCGCCTTCGGGTAGTCGATCGGGCCGTCGGAAATGATGACTTCCGACTTGGAGGCGCCACCGCGGGCTTCAGGGCCGTAGCTCTGCGACTGCTCGGCGCGTTTGCCTTCGATGATCGAGGCCGCCTCGGCGAGAATGATCCCGGCGGTAATCAGACCCTGGCCACCGGCACCGGAAAAGCGGAGTTCGTAACGTTGCGACATAATGAAATCTCCAAGTGCGGGTGATCAGGCGCCTTGCGCCTTCTTGATGACTTCGGCGTACTGGGCAGTGTACTCGGGACGCTCCTCCTGGAAGAGAACGCCGGTGAGGAACTTGCCGGCAAGCTGCTCGGCGGTCATCTTCGATGCCGCCACGGCCGGAACCGCATTGGCCTTGAGGTGCTTCATCATGTCGACAACCGAACGGAACTTGTTGCGGCGGCCGTAGGTGGTCGGGCAGTCGTCAAGGACTTCGATGATCGCCATCCCCTTGTGCTTGATCCCCATGGTGATCAGCTTGTCGATCTCGCGCGGGTGGGCGGCGGTGGTGCGGGCCACGAAGGTGGCGCCGGCGCCGATCGCCAGCTTGGAGATGTCGAAGACCGGGTCGGGGTTGCCGTAGGGGGTGGTCGACGCCTTGGCGCCGGTCGGGGTGCACGGCGAGAACTGACCGCCGGTCATCCCGTAGATGAAATTGTTCATGATCACGTAGGTCATGTCGATGTTGCGGCGACAGGCATGGATAAAGTGGTTGCCGCCGATGGCGGTGCCGTCGCCGTCGCCGCCGCAGCAGATCACGGTCATTTCCGGTTTGGCCATCTTCACGCCGGTAGCGAAGGCTGCGGCACGGCCGTGGGCCGTGTGCAGGGTGCAGGCATCGAGGTAGCCGGGAAGACGGCTGGCGCAGCCGATGCCGGAGACGATGGCCGTATTCTTGCGATCCAAGCCACAGGTATCCATGGCGCGGATCAGACCCTTCATAACGATGCCGTGGCCGCAGCCGGGGCACCAGATGTGCGGCAGTTTGCCCGGGCGGATCGATTTATCATAATCGTAAGCCATTACATGACCTCCTTGACTTTGGCAGCAATCTGACCCGGGTTGATCGGCTCGCCGTCGACGCGGCCTTCATGGACCACGACGCAGTTACCCTTGGCGGCGCGTTCGACTTCATAAACCATCTGACCGAGGTTCATCTCCGCGACGACAATCGCCTTGCATTGCTTGGCGAGTTCACTGGTGCGCTTTTCGGGGAACGGCCAGAGGGTGACGGGGCGGAACAGACCGACCTTGATCCCCTGCTTGCGGAGTTCGTTGACCGCGTAGCGGGCCGAGCGGGCGGTGGAACCGTAGGACCAGATCAGCACCTCGGCATCCTCGGTCAGGTACTCTTCATTGCTCTCGATGTCGGCAACGTTGTCCATGACCTTGTTGACCTGCCGGCGCTCTTCGGCGTCGACATACTCGGCCTTGGTGGTCGGGAAGCCGTCGGCAGCCTTGTTGAGGCCGGTGACGTGGAACTTGTAGCCGGAACCGAAGGAAGCCAGCGGTGGAACCTGCCCCTTGGTCGCGTCGTACGGCTTGTACTCGGCCGGGCTGACGGTCGGCGCTGTGCGGTTGATCACTTCGAGTTCGCCCGGCTCGGGGAAAACGATGCGCTCGCGCATGTGGCCGACGATCTCGTCGAACAGCACCTGCACCGGCATGCGGTATTTCTCGGCCAGGTTGAAGGCTCGCACGGTCTCGGTGAAGATCTCCTGAACGGTGCTCGGTACCAGGGCGATAGCTGCATGGTCACCGTGGGTTCCCCACATGGCCTGCATCACGTCGGACTGGCCCGGGCCGGTCGGCATCCCGGTGGAGGGGCCGCCGCGCATGACGTTGATGATGACGCAGGGAACCTCGGCGATGCAGGCATAGCCGATCAGTTCCTGCTTGAGGGAGACGCCCGGACCGGAGGTCGCGGTGATCGACTTGGAGCCGGTCAACGAGGCGCCGATGACCGCCGCCATGGCGGCGATCTCGTCTTCCATCTGGATGAATTTGCCGCCGATTTTCGGCAGATCGTTCGACAGCTCCTCGGCGACCTCGGTCGACGGGGTGATGGGGTAACCTGCAAAGAATGTACAGCCGGCGTACACGGCGCCCGCGGCACAAGCCTGGTTCCCCTGCAACAGAGCAACTTTTTTAGCCACGATTACTCTCCTTGAATGGGAAATGGATGATTGTCAGGCGTCATGGACCTTGATGGCAAAGTCCGGACACAACAGTTCGCACTGCATGCACTTGATGCAATCCTCGGGGCGCGCGACTTTGACCAGAAAGACGTCCATTTCCAGGACATTTTTCGGGCAGAACTCGACGCAGATGCTGCATCCCTTGCAGTAGCGTTCGATCACTTCGAGTCTGGCACTGCTCATTCCGATTGGTCTCCTTTTTTTAGTTTTGCTAAAACTTTTCCGGCGCTTTGAAGTTACCGGAAAAACGACGAAACGTTAGCACAAACGGTGTTACTTCGCCATACCAAAATGCACTCTTGTCAAGGAATCTTTATGTGCCGGGAAAAGATAAAAAGGAAGGGCAATGTTGCCATTGCCCTTCCTTCGACCGGGGTGCCGGTATCGCTTATTTCAGGGTGTCGACCAGTCCTTTGACGGCGGCCACCGATTTGTCCATCATGGCTTGCTCGGAGGCGTCGAGTTTGACCTCGAGGATCCGTTCGGCGCCTTTCGCGCCGATGACGACCGGCACGCCGACGTAGTAGCCCTTCACGCCGAATTCACCATTCAGATACACGCAGGTCGGCAGGACGCGCTTCTGGTCCTTGAGGAACGATTCGGCCATGGCGATCGCCGAGGAGGCCGGGCTGTAGAAGGCGCTGCCGGTTTTGAGCAGGGCCACCACTTCGCCGCCCGCGCCGCGGGTGCGCTTGACCATGGCGTCCATGACGTCCTGGGCTTTCTTCTTGGACTTGTATTTCCTCTCCAGCAGCTCCATGACCGGGATCCCCTGAACGCTGGCATAGCGGATCAATGGCACCATGTCGTCGCCGTGGCCGCCAAGGGTCATGGCGTTGACGTCTTTCACCGACACGCCCAGTTCCCAGGCGATGAAGGCCTGGAAGCGGGCCGAGTCGAGCACGCCGGCCTGGCCGATGACGCGGTTGTAAGGAATACCGGTGATCTTCTGGCAGAGGGTCACCATGGCGTCGAGCGGGTTGGAAATGACAATGACGAGGGCTTTAGGCGCGTACTTCTTGATCCCTTCGGCCACCGAGGTCATGATCTTGGAGTTGACTTCGATCAGGTCGTCGCGGCTCATCCCCGGCTTGCGCGGCAGGCCGGCGGTGACGATGACGACATTGGCGCCGGCGATGTCGGCGTAGTCGTTCGTCCCTTTGAGGTTAACGTCAAAGCCGTCGACCGGAGCGGCCTCGGCGATGTCGAGCATCTTCCCTTGGGGAAGCCCCTCGACGATGTCGAACATCACCACGTCGCCCAGTTCGCGCAGGGCGCAGAGCTGCGCCAGTACGCCACCAATCTGCCCGCCGCCGATCAATGCAATTTTCGGTCTCGCCATTGTCTCTCTCCTTGAAGTTGGAAAATAGGATAGGGACGGAGTCGAATGGCTCCGTCCCGCCCGTGTTGAATTAAATGCTGTCGATGATCGCGTTCAGGGTGGCGCTGGGGCGCATGGCCTTGGCCACCTTGGTCTTGTCCGCATGGTAGTAGCCGCCCATGTCGACCGGTTTCCCCTGGGCCGCCAGCAGCTCCTCGTTGATTTTGGCCTCGTTGTCCGCCAGTTGTTTGACCACCTTGGCGAACTTGGCTTTCAGTTCCTGGTCCTTGTCTTGAGCGGCCAGAGCTTCGGCCCAGTACAGGGCGAAGTAATAGTGGCTGCCGCGGTTGTCGATCTGGCCGACCTTGCGGGCGGGGGACTTGTTGTTGTCGAGGAACTTGACCAGGGCCTGGTCGACAGTCTCGCCAAGAACCTGGGCCTTGGCGTTGCTGAAGGTCGCCGCCAGATGCTCGAGGGAGGCGCCAAAGGCCGAGAACTCGCCGAGCGAATCCCAGCGCAGGTAGCCTTCCTTGACGAACTGCTGGACATGTTTGGGGGCCGAACCGCCGGCGCCGGTCTCGAACAGGCCGCCGCCGGCCAGCAGCGGGACGATGGAGAGCATCTTGGCGCTGGTGCCCAGTTCCATGATCGGGAAGAGGTCGGTCAGGTAGTCGCGCAGGATGTTGCCGGTCACCGAGATGGTGTCCTGCCCCTTGCGGATCCGGGCCAGGGAGAACTTCATCGCCTCGACCGGAGTCATGATGTGGAACTCCAGCCCTTTGGTGTCATGGTCCTTCAGATACTTTTCGACCTTGGCGATGACGTTTCTGTCGTGCGCCCGGTTCTTGTCGAGCCAGAAGACCGCCGGAGCGCCGGTGGCACGGGCGCGGCGCACGGCCAGCTTGACCCAGTCCTGGATCGGGATGTCCTTGACCCGCGACATGCGCCAGATATCACCTTCCTCGACCGCATGCTCCATCAGCGTCTTGCCGGTAGCATCGACGACGCGGACGGTGCCGTTGGCGGGGATCTCGAAGGTGGTCGGGTGGGAACCGTACTCCTCGGCTTTCTGCGCCATCAGGCCGACGTTGGGAACCGAGCCCATGGTGACCGGATCAAAAGCGCCGTTCTTCTGGCAGTCTTCGATGATCTCCTGGTAGAAGGTCGCGTAACAGCGATCCGGAATCATCGCCTTGGTGTCCTGCAGTTTCCCCTCGGTATTCCACATCTTGCCGGCTTCGCGGACCACGACCGGCATGGAGGCGTCGACGATGATGTCGTTGGGTGTATGCAGGTTGGTGATCCCCTTGTCGGAATCGACCATGGCCAGCGCCGGGCGCTGCGCGTAAACCGCCTTGATGTCCGCTTCGATCTCGGCCCGCTTGGCTTCCGGCAGGTTCTGGATCTTCTTGTAAAGTTCGCCTAGCCCCAGGTTGGGGTTGACGCCCAGTTCCTTGAAGGTGGCGCCATGCTTGTCGAAGACGTCCTTGAAGAAGACCGTCACGGCATGGCCGAACATGATCGGGTCGGAAATCTTCATCATGGTCGCCTTGAGGTGCAGCGACAGCAGGATGCCGGTTTTCTTCGCTTCTTCGATCTGATCGGCGTAGAATTTCCGCAGCGCCTTCTTGCTCATGAAGGTCGTAGAGAGGATCTCGCCCTTGGAAGCCGTCAGCTTGTCTTTCAGGATCGTGGTCTTGCCATCGGCAACCAGTTCGATCCTGAACTCGCCGCCATTGTCCATGACCACCGATTTCTCGTTGCCATAGAAGTCGCCGCCGGTCATATGTGCAACATGTGCCTTGGAGCCCGGCTCCCAGGGGCTCAACGGCACGGTCTTCGGGTTTTTCCTGGCATATTCCTTGACCGCAAGCGGCGCGCGGCGATCGGAGTTGCCTTCGCGCAGCACCGGGTTGACGGCGCTCCCCAGGCATTTGGCATAACGCTCCTGAATCTCTTTTTCCTTGGCGTCTTTCGGCTCTTCCGGATAATCGGGAAGTTTGTAGCCCTGGCTTTGCAGTTCCTTGATCGCTTCTTTCAGCTGCGGTACCGAAGCGCTGATGTTCGGCAGCTTGATGATGTTGGCTTCGATTTTCTGGGTCAGTTCGCCCAACTGGGTCAAAAAGTCGGGGATGCGCTGGCTCTCGGTCAGATACTCTGGGAAGTTGGCAATGATCCTGCCGGCCAGGGAGATGTCCCTGGTTTCGACCTCAACCCCGGTGCCCTTCGTGAAGGCCTGAACGATAGGCAGCAGGGAGTAGGTTGCCAGTGCGGGTGCTTCGTCGATTTCGGTCCAGATGATCTTGTGCGTTGACATGGGCGTGTTCTCTCCTTGGTCTATTTATGACGGTGTCGCCAGAGTCGGATCGGAGGCGAAACCGTGTTCGCCTCTCATGACAGCAGCAGGGTCCACATGGGCGCAAAGACACCTCTGCCCCCACGAAAAGTGTATACAGTATACAAACCGCGAAAAGGGTGTCAAGGGAGAATTTGCGTGCTGGTAAAGTGAGATATGTGTGCCCGCCAGCTTTGCGGATAAAGATATTTTATCGAGGAGGTGCGGGTTTGGCGCCGTTTTGAGGAAGGCCGAAGAGCCCAGCCTCGCGGGCTTTTTGCCGGGCAGCTTCGAAATCGCTGGCCAACAGGCCGCGAGGAATCTTAAGGGTCTGGCCTACGTAGATATACTGCGGATCCTTGATCTGGTCACGATTGGCCTGGTAGAGCAGCGGCCAGAGCATTGGGTCGCCGTAAACGCCGATCAGCGCGGCAATGCTTGCCAGGGTGTCGCTGCTGCCGACCCGATACTCGGTGAGCATGCGCGATTCGGCAAACCGGCGGGCTTCCTCTTCGGCTTTGCGGCGGGCTTCCTCTTCGGCTTAGCGGCGGGCGTCCTCATCGGCTTTGCGGCGGGCTTCCTCTTCGGCGGCCCGGCGCAGTTCCTCTTCGGCGGCCTTTTGAGCCTTGGTCATTTCGGTGATGCCGTAGGCGCGCAGGGCGTGCTGCCGGGCAAAGGCGAGCGCTGCCCGGGCGGCAGGATTGTCGCGGGCGGCAATCAGGCG
>VEPG01000112.1 GCA_012026975.1 Desulfuromonas sp.
AGGCCACCCGCAAGGCCGACCCGCAGGCTGACGTCATACCCGTATTTTCGCTCCATCCGGGCGGCCAGCGAGGCAATCGTCGGGAACAGGGCGATCGCCGGTCGATTGTCGGTGTGCCCGCCGGAATCGGCCTCGGCGGTGATCTCCTGCGCCATCGGTATCCGGGCGGAAAGTTCCGCCTGTTCGGCGCTGATGGCCCCTTCCTCCAGCAATTGCCGTACCAGCTTCTCGGGCGGCGGGGAGAGAAACTTTTCCGCCAGCTCTTCCCGCGACACCTTGGCAATGATCCGGTTCGGCGCAACGATTCGGCCGTTGGCCTCCTGATGAATGCCGTGCGTACGGTAGCGGACCAACGGCAGCGTCAGGCCGAGAAATGCCGACGCCTCGACCAGACGGACCTCTTTACGGATGTACAACTCGGCCAGCGCCGCTTCCAGATCCGGTTCATGGGGGGAATGGATCAGGTTGAAGCCGCAGGGGAAATTCGCCCCGGCCAGACGATTTACGGCCGCTTCCACCTCGGCGAACGCCAGCCCGGCCGCCCCGAAAAAACCGAGCATGCCGGCCTCGCCCAAAGCTTCCACCATGGCTACGGAACTGATCCCCTTGGCCATGGACCCGCCGAGATAAGGATAGCGGATGCCGATTTCACGGCAAAACGCCTTATCGCCAAGCTGTCCCGGCAACAGCGCCGGGAGGGAAACGGCAACGGCTTCACCGTTTGGCCCATGACCCGACAGGTTAACGGCAAGCGAAATTTCCCGAAGGGTCTCTGTAGAGATTTGATCGGTCTTTAGCGCGTTCAATTGATTGGCTCTTTTCGCTTCACTTCGCTGTGCAATAATGCTCCAGGCGGCCAGGGGTCAGATGGCAGCGACTGGTGGCACTGCCGCCGGGCAAGGGCGTTGATCGGCATGGACAGTCCTCTGCACCAGGATAGGTTAATGCAGACGGCTACGCAGGCCGCCAAGGGTATCGAACGCAAAACGCGCCGGAATAGTAGAGAAAAACGGCGATGAGTTCAAGTGTACAAACCGGCAAGCCGACATCAAAATGGCCAACCCCTTATTATGATTTATTGGTGCCCGGGACCGGGATCGAACCGGTACGGCCAAAAGCCGAGAGATTTTAAGTCTCTTGCGTCTGCCAGTTCCGCCACCCGGGCATTTTTACAGAAATTCTGTTATTATCGGATGTTCGCACCGCTTTAGTCAATGGAGGGATGTATGAAGGAACATCTGACCTGCCCGACATGTGGCAACGTTATCACCCGCTACCGCAACCCGTTCCCGACCGTGGACATCATCATCCGTGATGACACCCACGGGGTAGTGCTGATCGAGCGCCGGAACGAGCCGTTGGGCTGGGCGCTGCCGGGCGGTTTCGTCGACTACGGCGAAACCCTCGAGGCGGCCGCCGTGCGCGAAGCCCGCGAGGAGACCGGGCTTGAGCTGGTTGACCTTCGCCAGTTCCACGCCTATTCCGACCCGGCCCGCGATCCCCGCCAGCACAACATCTCCATGGTGTTCACCGCTCGCGGTTCCGGTTCCCCGCGAGCCGGCGACGATGCCGGGAAGGCCCGCTGGTTTCCTCTCGACGAGCTCCCCTCCCCGCTCTGCTTCGATCATGCGCGAATTCTGGATGACTACCGCAAAGGCGTGATCAGTGATCAGTGAACCACCGCCAAGACTCAAGCGCCAAGCACCAAGCACCAAGAAAAGGCTTTATCTTGTGTCTTGGCGCTCAGCATCTTTCACTCGGCAAAATGGATTTCCGGCTCTTCCGCCAACAACCCATGCTTGCAGCAGAGCGCGTAAAAGAGGCGCAGCCCGGCGAGGTGCTCGGCGGTCAGATCGTAGGACATGCTGTCCCGCCAGTAGCTGACCAGTTCCTCCACAGTGAGCGGTGCCTCCGGGACAGCCGCTGTCGCCAGTCCGCTCAGATCGGCAAAGGCCAGCGCCAGGGACTGCCGGAGCTGCCCGCTGAACCTTCTGATCGCCTGCGGGTGCTCGACAAAAGCCTGCCGGCGAACAATCCACAAGGCGAAGACGAATGGCAACCCGGTAAACCGGTACCACAATTCGCCAAGATCATAGACCCGCATCTCCCCCGGGACAGTGCCGGCCGTGCGCAGGGCCCGGTCGCCGATCAGCAGAGCGCTGCCACCGGCGGCAACAATCTCCTCGACCGGCACGTCGGGAACAGTGCAGAGCGTTTCTTCCGCGTTACAGAATTCCTTGAGCAACACCTGCAGCAGGTTGACCGACGTGGCCGATTCAGCCGTCAGGGCAATCTGCTCCCGCGCAACCGCATCAAGCGGCAGCCGGCTGAACAGCAGCACGCTGCGCACCGGTCCGCGACTGCTGATGGAGAACCCCGGCAGGAGCAGATAATCCCGCCAGTTGCGGGCGTATTCGAACGAGGACGATGGGCTGAGATCGATGCTTCCGGCGGCGAGTCGGGCATTCAATACCGCCGGAACCCCATCGGTCACACATTCGGAAAAACCGGTCCGCGCCAGGTGGTGGAAGAACGGGATAACGTTGACGTAACTGATGCGGCCAATGGTCAGAGGCATGAGTGCATCCGGCAGAAAAGACAAATGCGGGGTTCCCCCCGCATCCGTCAGTTCAATTCATAGTAAACGTCTTCAGGGGAAGTCAATTTTTGCGACGTCCCGGGCCTTGATGACGAAAGCGCCATAGCCTGTCGAACCGTAGAACACTGCGCGCTTGCGGATAGCCAGATCCATGACCGAACCGGATTTGAGCTTGACCTGCACCGCCATTTCGTCGCCGGCAACCTTGCCGCAGGTCAGGGTGGCGAGTTGCTGAAACGGAATGGTCAACTGGCCGCTGCCGCGCAGGGCGTCGAGATAGGTTTTGCCATCCATGGAAAACTGGTTGAGACTGGTTTCGACCCCGGAGCGATCGACAATCTTTGCCTCGATGCGCACGTCGGTCTCCGGAACGGTTCCCTCCGGCTGCCCGCCAAGTTCCCCCATCCCCATGCAGAACAGAGTGACGACCAGTATCAGGGTCATCCAAGCAAGTCGTTTCATATCCGCCCTCCAGGCAAGGCTCTTAATAATTGCGGGCAATCTTAGCATGCCCGGCATGACTGTTCAATCGCCAACGACAGCCGACGGCCGGCGGTGAATCCCGGGGCCGGTCAACGTCCATGCCAGGTTGTCGTACCATTCGGTTCGGAGCCGTTGCGCGATCGTGGATTCCGTCGTTGTCGGCTCCCCCGCTTCCAGCCCGACGCCGAGAGCGGCAACCAGGCTGGCGACCAACGCGTCTTCCACTTCATCGATCCGCAGCGGGCGCGAGGCAAAGCGATTCAGCCAGCCGATGCCGCGAAACCGCTCCGCAGGGTTTTCCTCCGCCGCGGCAGGCATGAACCGGTGCAACAACTCGAGGTCGAGGTCAAGCGGAATCGATCCATGCTGCAGAAATGCCTGCCCCCGGCGTTTCTGGGCGCACCCCGCTACCTTGCAGCCATCGATCAGCAGTTCATGCTGCGCCGGAGCGGTAAAACACACCGCCCGCCCCACTTGCCCGCGCGGCTGTCCGGGGACCAGTTCGGCCGGCAAACCGAAGCTGCAGAGCGCATTTTTCAGTACTCCGGCGATAACCCGATAGCTTTCGGCCACGGTTCCCCCGAAGGGACCGCCAACCGGGGCAATCACTGCATAGGTGACTTCGCGGTCATGGTAAACCGCCCTTCCCCCGGTCGGGCGGCGCACCACGTCGATCCCGGCGTCACGGCAGGCGGCAAGATCGACGCCGTCGCCAACGGCCTGGGCATAACCGAGGGTCAGGGTTGCCGGCCGCCAGCGATACAGCCGCAGGATCGGCGGGGATGACCCTGCCGCCACCGCATGCAGCAGGGCATCGTCAAGCGCCATGTTCATGGCTCCGGGAAGATAACCGGAGCGGATCAGCCGCCAGGGTGCCTTGTCAGTCATCGTCTCCACGAAAAAAGGCCGGTCACCCCGGCCCTTTTTGTTTTACAGCTTGATCCGCTCGAGGAAGCTGGTGTCGACATCTCCCTCGATAAAATCGGCGTTATTCATGATCTTCTGGTGAAACTCGATCGTAGTCTTGATCCCGCCGATGATGTACTCGTCCAGCGCGCGCGCCATGCGCTTGATCGCTTCGTCGCGGGTGTCGGCATGCACGATCAGCTTGGCGATCAGCGAATCGTAATTGGGCAGCACCGTGTATTGGTCATAGACAGCGCTGTCAATGCGCACCCCCAGGCCGCCCGGCGGGTGGTAGCCATCGATTTTGCCGGGGCAAGGGGTGAATTTGACCGGATCCTCGGCATTGATCCGGCATTCGATGGCATGCCCATGGATTTTGATGTCGCGCTGTTTGTAGCGCAGCGGCAGACCGGCGGCGACCCGGATCTGTTCCTTAACAATATCGACACCGGTGATCATCTCGGTAACCGGATGCTCGACCTGGACGCGAGTGTTCATCTCCATGAAATAGAAATCGAAGTTCTTGTCGAGCAGGAACTCGATGGTGCCGGCGCTGCGGTAACCGATGGCCTTGGCTGCCGCCACCGCGCAATCACAGAGTTTTTTGCGCACCTTCTCAGGCAGCACCGGGCAGGGAGCCTCCTCGATCAGCTTCTGATGGCGGCGCTGGATCGAGCAGTCACGCTCGCCAAGATGGATGACGTTGCCAAACTTGTCGCCGAGGATCTGCACCTCGACATGGCGGGGGTTCTCGCAGTACTTCTCGATATAGACATCCGGATTGCCGAATGACGCATTTGCCTCGGCACGTGCCATGGCGAACTGGTTGGGAAGCGAAGCCGGTGAATGCACCACCTTCATCCCCTTGCCTCCGCCGCCGGCCGGGGCCTTGATGATGACCGGGATACCGATCTTCTCGGCAATCTTTTGGGCTTCTTCGACCGACGTCACGTTATCCTTGGTCCCGGGGAGGATCGGCACACCAACCTTGATCACTGATTGCCGGCCGGCGATCTTGTCCCCCATGACGCGAATATTTTCGGGGGTGGGTCCGATGAAGGTCAGCCCGCAGTTCTGACAGATTTCGGCGAATTCGGCATTTTCCGACAGGAAACCATAGCCGGGGTGGATCGCTTCGGCATCGGTCACCTCGGCCGCGCTGATGATCGCCTTCATGTTGAGATAGCTCTCGCTGCTCGGCGCGCGGCCGATACAGATACTCTCGTCGGCCAGTTTGGCATGCAGCGCATCCTTGTCGACATCCGAATGGACAGCAACGGTACGGATGCCGAGTTCCTTGCAGGCGCGGATAACGCGCAGGGCGATCTCGCCGCGGTTGGCGATCAGAACCTTATGGAACATGAGGTACTCCCAATGTGATGATACTTGTTAAAGCATCAAGATACATAGATACAAGACTCAAGATTTAAGATTTAAGACTCAAGAATACGATATTTCTTGGCGCTTGAGTCTTGGCACTTAGGTCTTTACTTACAGCCGCTCGACCTTGAACAGCGGCTCACCGAATTCAACCGGCGCCGCGTCGGCCTTGAGAGCTTCCACGATCTTGCATTTGAAATCAGCTTCGATCTCGTTGAACAACTTCATCGCTTCGACCAGGCAGACCGTCTGCCCTTTCTCCACCACACTTCCCACCTCGACAAACGGCGGGGCCTCGGGACTGGACTTCCGGTAGAAGGTCCCGACGATCGGCGAGTTGATCGTCTCGTACTTGTCGTCAACTGCCGGCACCGCGGCCGGAGCGGCGGTCAGGGCAGCCGGAGCCGCGGACGACATCACCGGCATGGCCATCGGGGCCGCCATGGCGGCAGGGGCCGCCATCTGGATGATCTGCCCGGTCGGGCCACGCTTGATGACGATCTTCTCGTCGGCATTCTCCATTTCAAATTCGGTGATATCGGTTTCGGTAACCATCTTGATCAGAACTTTGAGATCCTTGACATCCATGATGCATTGTCCTCCTGTAGTCGCGGCGGCCGTTAACGGCGACCCCGCTGTGATAGGCTGATGTTCAGGCCAAAAGATTGCGATAGTGCTTGGGGATGCGCGTCAGCAGACGCGCCCCGGAAGACGTGGCCAAAACCATGTCCTCGATCCTGACGCCGCCGCTGCCGGGGAGATAGACCCCGGGTTCAACCGTGAAGACCATTCCTTCCTGAACAACCGCTTTGCTGCGCATCGAGACGGTCGGCGCCTCGTGAATTTCCAACCCGACGCCATGACCGAGCCCGTGCCCGAAAAATGCCCCGTAGCCGGCCGCGGCAATGTGTTCGCGAGCGATCCGGTCCAGCTCGGCCAACGGCACTCCCGGCGCAACGGCGGCCAATGCCAGATCATGGGCGGTCAGAACCGTGGCGAACACCCGCCGCATCTCATCAGCGACGTCACCGACGGCAACCGTGACGGTCTCGTCGGAATGATAGCCGTCAACCCGGCAGCCGAAGTCGATCGTCACTAATTCGCCCTCGGCCAGGCGCTTGTCGCCGGCAACACCGTGGGGCAGTGCTCCCCGCGGCCCCGAGGCGACGATAAAATCAAAGGCCTTCTCCTCGGCGCCCCGGCGTTTCATGGCAAATTCAAGAGCGAGCGCCACTTCGCGCTCGACGGCCCCGGGACGGATCAGCGGCTCGACTTCGGCAAAAGCCTGTGCGTTGAGTTCAGTCGCCGCCTCAATGGCCGCAAGTTCGCCCGCGGTCTTGACCAGGCGCAGCGTCTCGAGCTCTTCCCTGAGCGGGAGCCATTCGCAGTGCGCTTCACCTTTGACACGCAGGTCGTTGACTTTACCATAAGCAAGGCTTGTCTCGAAGCCAATTCTTCGTGCCCCGGCTTCCCGCAGTGCCGTCACGACCGCTTCGCTCTGCAGCGGGTATTCCTCGATCCGGCTTGCGGCCACCTGTTCTCTGGCCTGAGTGGTATAGCGCGAGTCGGTCAGGAACAGGCTGAAATCGCCGGTCAACAGCAGGACGCCATCGCTACCGGTAAAGCCGCAGAGATAGCGCAGGTTCTCTCTGGCGCAGAAGACGATTGCGTCGAGATCGTGTTCAGCAAGGAGCGTCCTGGCCCGCTGCTGTCTCTCGGTGAACATCATGGGAAGCGTAGAGGGTCAGCCCCGGAGTTTCGTCACTAGGCCGCGCAGGGCCAACCCGTAGCCGATGGCGCCGAAACCGGCGACCTGCGCGACAACGACCGGTGCGATATGCGAGCGCCGGCGGAACGATTCGCGGGCGTGGATGTTGGAGAGATGGACCTCGACGGCAGGGAGAGACACCGCGACCAGTGCATCGCGCAGGGCGATGCTGGTATGGGTGTAGGCGCCGGGATTAATCAGAATGCCGGCGACGCCCTCGCGGGCAGCGGCGTGGATGCGATCGATCAGCGCCCCCTCATGATTGGACTGGAACGCTTCGACCGTTACCCCGAGATCGGCCGCCAGGGCAGAAATGTCCCGATTGATGTCAGCCAGGGTGGCTTGGCCGTACACTTCCGGCTCGCGGGTACCGAGAAGATTCAGATTGGGCCCGTGGAGGACGAGAATTTTCATGGGCGTCAGGAGAGGGCCGCCGCCAGGTTGCCGGCTTCCCGGGTCAGCAGGTAACGGGCCTTGCCGAAATTGCCGTTGCGCTGCAGGGTCATGGCGACAAAGTACTCGGGGGTGATAATACGCACCACGATATGGAAGCGCTCGGTCTTGATCGACACCTCCTCCATGTCGCCAACATTGAGAATCTCCGCCGTCTTGCGGATTTCCTTGATGACGTTGGCATATTCGATGGCGATCATCTGCAGATCGATCTGGTTCCCGGCGCTGAAGTACTGGTCGATCGCGATGCCGTCGTACCCCATCAGGACGGCACCGACACCGCCACCGGTCTCCTCGACGATACGCTCCAGAATTTTACTGAACATGGGCTCTCCTGATCTGTATCGCCTGCAGCCACCCCTCGAAAACCTCCAGGGGTTGGCGTGGTTTCTGTGGGCGGGGGGGCGTCAAAGAGACAGCTTCGACAGGCTTGGGTTCAGCCGCCGGAGCCGGGACTGCAAATGGTTCGCCGCGCAACTCCGCCAGGCGACGGGCGGCCATGACATTGCCCGGCTCGAGGCGCAAAATCTCTTCATAGACCCGGACAGCCTGGTCGATCAGCCCCTGTTTGACATAGATTTCAGCAAGCGTCGCCGTCGGTATCGGTTCACCGCCGACCGACTCGACGACCGCTTCTTCAACCACGGCACGGGCAGTCGGGAGCTCTTCGACCACGGACCGGGCCGGCTCTTCCTTCCAGGGCCGTGGCAGATCGAGAGCCACCAGCATGTTCTCGACCATTTCGTCATCCGGGTGAAATTCAGCGGCCTGTTGGAGAATTTTGCGCGCCAGGTCACGTTCGCCGCGCACCAGGTGCAGCCGGGCAAGCCCGGTCAGGGCCGATTGGCTTTGACGGTCGATGCTGAGCGCGCGGGCAAAGGCACTCATCGCTTCGTCAACCCGCCCCATCTGACCGAGAATCCGGCCCAGTGTCGCAAAACCGGGGCTGAAGTTCGGCAGCATGCTGGTGCACATGCGCGCCGCCTCCAGGGCGTCGTCAAGCAGCCCGATCTGTCGATAGGCCTCGGCCAACGGCACGAAAGCCGTGGAATGAGGGTCCTTGCTGACGATCTGCAGGTAGCTGCTGATCTTGCCGATCAGGCTCCCGCCGCTCTTCGGTTGGATCATGCGTCCTCGCGTTCCCGGTCAGAGCAACAATTCGCGAAGCAAAGTTTCCGGCGTCTCGACCCTATGCAGATCGGCGGCCCCGATCCCATGATTGAGCACCAGACGTATCCCGCCATCTCGCACCTTCTTGTCATGGCGCATAACGGCCAGGTAATCCTCGGCGGGGAAAGCCGGCGGCTCAACCGGCAGGCCGCGCGCACGCAAAAGGCCGGTCAGGCGAACCACGTCGGCCTCGGTGCCGAAGCCGAGGCGTACCGAGGCCCGGGCTGCCATCACCATGCCGATGGCCACCGCCTCGCCATGCCGGACAACACCGTATCCAGCCAGGGTTTCGACGGCATGGCCAAAGGTGTGGCCGTAGTTCAGAATAGCCCGTAATCCCTGCTCATTTTCGTCACTTTCTACAACATCTGCCTTGATTTGGCAAGAGATCATGACCGCCTGTTCAAGCGCCCGAGGTGAACGCGCCGTCAGGGCGTCGCGTTCCTGCTCCAGCCATGAGAAGAAAGCGGCGTCGCGGATCACCCCGTACTTGACGACCTCGGCCATTCCCGCCGCGTATTCGCGTTCCGGGAGCGTGGCCAGGACCCCGACATCGCAATGGACATGGCGCGGCTGGTAGAAGGCGCCGATCAGATTTTTGCCCCGGGGGTGATTGACCCCGGTTTTCCCCCCCACCGAACTGTCGACCTGGGCGAGAAGCGTGGTCGGTACCTGCACGAACGGGATGCCGCGCAGGAAGGTTGCCGCGGCAAACCCGGTCAGATCGCCGATGACCCCGCCGCCGAGGGCCAGCAGACCACAGTAGCGGTCAAACTGCCAGTCGATCAGAGTATCGTAGATCTGTTCGAGGGTGGTCAGCGTCTTGTACTGTTCACCATCGGGAATCTGAATGACATTGACTTCGCGATTGCCGGCGAGCAGCGCCGCCGTGACCTGATTGCCGTACAATTCACCGACGGTCGGGTTGGTCACCAAACCGACCCGACGCGGGAAGCCGACGGCATCAAGGGCTTCATTCAGCTTCGGTAGCTGCGCGTGCCCGATCCAGATCGGATAGCTGCGCGCGCCAAGTCCGACCATCACCTGCCTCATGGTTCGTGTCCCTCAAGTTCCAGGCGGGAAATGATCTCATTGACCACGGCCTCTACCTCCAAATGATCGGTGTCGACCACCACCTCGGCCTCTTCGTACCACGGCAGGCGGCTTTCCCACAACTCCCGGATCGCATCCCACCCTTGTTGCGGATCGGCAAGCGGGCGGCCGCTCCCCATGGACAGCCGATTTTCCAGGGTCGGCCAGGCAGCGCGCAGATAGACGACCCGCCCATGTTGTTTCATCAGAGCACGATTTTCCTCGCGGCCGACAATGCCGCCGCCGGTGGCGAACACGGTCCGCTCTTTACCAGCCTGCTCAGTCAGGACAGCCGTCTCGCAGTCACGGAAATAGGCTTCTCCCCGCGTCGCGAAGATCTCCGGGATCGGCCGCCCCTCCCTGGCGACGATCAATTGATCCAGATCGTCGAAGTGATAACCGAGCCGCCGCGCCAGGCAACGCCCGACGGTGCTCTTTCCAGCTCCCATGAAGCCGGTCAAAAACAGAGTGGACTTCTTCACGTGCACCATACAGAAAAGGACAGGGGCAACCCTGTCCTTTTCATCCCTTGCTTCGTAATCAGGACCTCAGGATTCCAGAATCCGCGGCGTAATGAAAATCAGCAGTTCGCGACGATCCTTGGTTTTCAGGGTTGATTTGAACAGGTGCCCCAGGAAGGGGATATCCTTCAACCAGGGGACACCGGTATCGGCATCGCGCTCGTCCTCAACGAAGACTCCGCCGATCACCGTCGTCTGCCCATCACGCACCAGCACCTTGGTTTCGGCTTTCTTCTCATCGATCGAGATCGCATTGCCGGTGCCGGTCGGGACAATCGAGCCGACGGCACTGTTGGAGGCCTTGATGTCGAGAATTACGCTGCCGTCCGGGTTGATTTCGGGGGTGACTTCCAGCTTCAGTTCCGCATTTTCGAAACTGGTCTCGGTCCCCTGGTCGCTGACTGTCGTGTAGGGGATTTTGGTTCCCTGCGAAATCAGGGCTTTCTCTCCGTTGAGAGTGGTCACGCGAGGGGTGGAGATGATCTTGCCGTGGCCCGCCGACTCAAGGGCCGACAACCGCATATCGATATTCAGATTGCCATCGAGGGCACCGAAAGTCATGCCCAGAGCCGCGCCGGCCGCCCCGACGCCACTGGTTGGCGGTGGAATGATGAACGACCCGCCAAGGCCAAGGTTGGCACTGGAGATATCACCGTTAAGGTTCGCGGGATCGCTGCCGTCCCGGTATTGGGAGCCCCACTTGACCCCCAGGTCACGCGAGAAGTTGGTGTTGGCCTCGACGATGCGGGCCTCGATCATGACCTGCCGTTCCGGCCGGTCGACCCGCTTGATCATTTCGGTCATCTGCTCAAGCACCGAGGGGACATCCTTGACAATCAGCTGCTTGTTGCGCGCGTCGGAAATGATCGAACCACGCTTCGACTTGAGGTCTTCCAGAAACTTCTTGGCATCGTCAACCTTGGAATAGCTGAGCGAAAACGCCTTTGTTTCCAGAACCCCTTCGTCAACCTCTTCCTTCCTGACCTTCAGGGAAGCCATTTCACGCTCGCGCATCTTGTCGATCGGCATGATGCGCACGACATTCCCCTCCTGCAGCTTGCCGAGATTGGCGGTATCCAGCACCAGGTCGAGCGCCTGATCCCAGGGAACATCGATCAGCCGCAGGGTAATGTCCCCCTTGACGTCGTTGCTGGCAAGAATATTCAGACCGCTGACGTCGCCAATCAGCTGCAGAATGCTGCGAATATCGGCATTGTCGAACACCAGGGAGATTTTCTGCCCGGTATACTGCGGACGCTGCGGCTCCGCAACCTTTTCGGTCTCGCCCGCACCGGAGCCAGCCGCAGCGGGCGCGGCACCAGCCACGACTTCCTTCCTGGACACCTCCGGGGGAGCTGCCTCGGCATAAGCGCCGTCTTCGATGACCAGCTTGACGATTTCGCCTTCGTCCACCAGGGTGAACGGCACCTTGCCCTTGAGTTCGACGGCAATCCGGACCGCCGGCTTGCCATCATCCGTCACGCTATAGGGAGTCACCGTGCTGACCGCGCTCGGAAACGCGGAGGCATCGATGGAACGCCGCAGGGTACGGCTGATCTTCGCATTCTTGATTTCGAACCTGACCAGATTGCCGTCCTGGACCGGTTGGGAGACGTTCGCAGATGCCGACAGTGCAGCCACCACATAGCTGCGACCGTCGCGATTCACAAAGTCGAGACCTTCCACGGTCACCTGCTGTCCGGTCGGCGCCGTTTTCTTTACGATCTTTTCCGGAGCTTCAGCTGCTGTCGCGGTCGGGGTCGCCGGAACAACGGCAACGGCGGGAGCCGCTCCCTGCAGTCCCTTTCCCCAAGCCACGGCCAGACCGCCGTTTTGCTTATCAACCGCATGCTCCGGCAGGGCCTTGCCGTCCGCATCGAAGACAAAGCGGACCTTGTCGGCGTAAACGCCAACCCGCACCTGCTTCATGCCCCCTGACACATTGAAGGTGCGCTGTTTGAATCCCGGACGCTGTCCATAAAGGTCGACGACCAGACGCGGCGGGTTGCCCAGGGTGAACTGTTCATAACGACCGACAGTGCCGTTCGCGGCAAACAGCACCCGACCGGGGGTCACCGTTACATCCTGGATAACCGTCGCATCCTGAACGCCGACCGCCGGAGTTGCCGGGGCAGTCGGGGCCGAGGGGGGGGCGCTTGCAGTCACAGGCTTGGGCTGCTCCTGTTTGGGAGCGGCCGCGGCAACGGCGATAGACGGAAAAACTACCCGGAAATTCTTCCCATCCAGGACAACCTGGTAATCGGCATTGGCGGCCAGCACAATCTCGACTCGCGTCAGGCTCCCCGACGAGAGATCGAATCTGGCCACCTTCAACTCCTTCAGCGGCGCCGGACCGGCCGGAATCACTTCGGGAACCGCCCCGGCCGACATCCCCGGGAAATCGATGACAACACGGACCGGATCGAAGGAGTCATAGACGGTGTAGCGATACCCCACCGCTTCCGCCGTCTGGATCAGAACGGTCGGAGTCGCCGCTCCTGCTTCCATCTTAACCGACTGCAACTGGTTGGCCGCCTGGGCACCGATGGCGCTCCCCGCGGTCAGAAACAAACCGACAACGCTGAAGAGCATCAGACCAATGATGCCGCGCAGGCGGACGGATCTCCGGAATGTGTCTGCCATCGTATTCACCCCGTTCATCGATCAGACTCCTTCCCGTTTGGGAACTTTGATCTCCTGGATATTGCTGTGCGTCGCCCCGGTCAGATCCTGATATTGTTCCTCCACCAGAATCCTTTCGCGGTTGATGTCGCGGACGACTCCATTGCTTTTGCCAATCCGCACACCCTTTTTAAGGATGTAGGATTTGCCGTCCGGAGCAGCGACGATCGCCTTCGGTTCACCAAACCCGACAATGAGCCCTTTCAACTGGAACTGCACCAGGTCGAAGCTCTCCAGCGGATTTTCCGAAACCACCGCGGTCTGCTTGCCGACCAGGGGAACAAACGGGTCACGGCGCCCCTCGACCATATAGACATATTTGGGGGTCTCCGGCGGCGCGACTTCCTCGGGAGGCGCAACCGACTGCACCGGTGGCTTGGCAACCGCCGTGGGGGGTGCCGGGGCCTGGGGAGCGGACTGTTCCTTGTCGCACCCTGCGAGAACGGCCAGGGCCAGGAACGACGCCATCAGCAACTCATACCGTTTCATGATCGACACATCCTATTTGGAGTCGACGAACCGGAACGTCAGAACATTGCACGTCACGTCGAGAACCGCCTCGTTTTTTACAATCTTCGGGGCGCCGAAAGTAAGATTGTTGAGATTGACAATACGCGGCATATTGCTTACGGCATTCGCAAACATGGCCACTTCATGATAATTGCCCCGCACCTGCAAATCCGCCGGTACCTCGGCAAAGAATCCCTTGGGCACCTCCGGTTTCGGTTTGAAAGCCAAAACCTCCAGACCGTTGTCCTTGGCCAATCCCGCCAGGTTGGTCAACAATGAAGGGATTTCGCTCTGGTTCGGCAGCTTGGTCAGGGCCTTCTCCAACTGCTTTTCCATCTTGGCGAATTCCGCCTTGAATTTCGGAAGGTTCCCGGCCACCAGCCGCTTCTGAGCGATTTCCGCATCCAGTTGCTGCCCTTCCTGCTTGAGCTTGGTCAATTCCCCGTAGGCCGGCATCCCGAGAAACCAGGTCATCAGACCGATGATTAACACCAGGATCGCACCAACGATGGCCAACCTCTGGTACAGGGGCAACTTGAGAAGTTTCTCGATTTTGGGATTCATATCATCATTCTCCCGGTCTACTGCTTGGGACTTCCCGCTGCAGGGGCGGCAGCGGCGCCCTGCGGTGCCTCGACCTGACAGGTCAGATCGAACTTGTGCAGTTTGACGCCGTCCTTGTCCATTTGCTGCACTCCGCCCAGCGCTACCTGCGCAAACAGATTCGAGATCTCGAGGTTGCGCATAAACACCGCGACCGTTTCCTCGTTGGTGGCAACGCCGGCGAGGGTGATTTTGCCACCGCTCTCCTTGAAACCTTCCAACCAGAGCTTCTCCGGCAGCGCCTTGTAAAGCTCATCAAGAATGAGAACCGGTCCGAGCCGTGACTTCTCCAGTTTGTCAAGAACGTCCAGTTTGCCCTGGAGATCGGCCTGACGCTTCTTGAAAGCGTCGACCTCACCGATGGTCTTGTTCAACTGGACAATTTCGTTTTTCTTCTGTTCGACGCTGTCCTTGGCCTCCCGAACCCAGTTGAGCAACTGCATGTAGGCCAACGCGCACAAGACTAAAGTCACAATTACAGCGGCCAGCGCAGCGAAGAGTTGCCCTTTGAGCTTTTCCTTCTTTTGCGCCGCCTTGACGGGAAGCAGGTTAATGCGGATCATTTGTCGCCCACCCTTCTCATGGCCAAGCCAACGGCAACGGTAAAGAGCGGCCCCATGGCCTGCAGATAGTCAGGATCGAAATCCTTTTTATTGTAGGAAATCTGCCGCCAAGGATCGATGATCTGCACATCGACGCCGAGGCGCTGCGACAGGGAGGTCCTGATCGCCTGGACCTTGGACACCCCGCCGGTGATAAAAACCTTTTTCGGTCGTTCGTCCGACGAGGAAGCGGAGAAGAAGTCGAGTGACCGTTGGATATCCGTGGTCAAGGCCTCGGTCGCGTCCTCGATAACGGCCGCAACCGCCGATTGCGATACGCCCCCGGCCTCGCCGCCGAGCTTCACCGTTTCCGCATTCTCGCTGTTCAAACCGAGACGCTTCTGCAACTCTTCGTTATAGACGTTCCCGCCCATCTGGATGTCGCGGGTGAACACCGACATCCCGCCCTTCAAAATATTGACGTTCAGGGAACTGGCGCCAAGGTCGATCAAAGCGACAATCTCGTTTTCCGCCGCGCCGTAGTTGGCTTCATAAACATTGGCGACGGCAAAGCAGTCGACATCCATGACCAGAGGATTGAGCCCGCACTCCTTGAAGAGCGCGACATAATCGTTGACGAAATCCTTTTTCGCCGCAACCAGGATGACGTTCATCTGCGAAGAGTCGTTGGCATCCGGGCCGAGAATCTGGAAGT
Source organism: Desulfuromonas sp. (assembly GCA_012026975.1). Lineage (GTDB taxonomy): Bacteria > Desulfobacterota > Desulfuromonadia > Desulfuromonadales > BM103 > VAUL01. Next base: position 15,425 of record VEPG01000112.1, read on the forward strand.
CCAGGTTGACCTCCGAAATTTCGAACGGGATGTACTGCTCCGCTTCCCACTGGATCGAGGCCTCCATCTCTTCCTCGGTCATGATCGGCAGCAGAATCTTGCGGATGATGACCGAATGCCCGGAGATCGAGGTGGCGACATTTTTTGTCTTGACCTTATGGCTTTCCACCAGTTCGCGGATCACGCTCACTACGGAGCTCGAATCCATAATGGCGTTATCCACGATCGCCTCGGGAGGAAGCATCGCCATGCCAAGATTGACCAACTGGTAGCCGCCCCGCACTTCCTTAAGCTGTACCAGCTTCACGGAGCTTGACCCGATGTCGATCCCGACCAGATCTTTCTTGCGCTGGAACACTATCGTTCTCCCCTGGACGTCCGAAAATATTGTTTCTTTAACGCCTCGGCCAGACTTGCGGCCTTTCTAAAGCAAGCCGCGTACCACATTTTATCTCAGCCCTCAATCTTCGCCATTCGGAAAGACCTTGTCGCGTTCGGACAGCTTGAGACCGAGCGCAAGAATGATTTTCCGCTTGGTCGCCATGCGGCAGACAGCACCGCCTTCGATCCGGTCGATGGTCACGGGCGAAACCCCCGCCTTGCGGGCAAGCTCCGCCTTACTCATCAACTGGGCCTCGCGAATCTCTCGTACCTGGTTTCTCATGTGTGCGTCCATTTGTCATCAAGGTTCGTACAATTATACGAAGTTATGTGTAATTATTTTCAAATTAAACACATTGTCAAGTAATTATATGCACTAAGCGCTTCCAATAAGCATGAATTTAT
>VEPG01000057.1:0-8948 GCA_012026975.1 Desulfuromonas sp.
GGATGGTGTTATTCCGGCAACAGAGCGTTGATTCTGGCCGCGCAGATGAAGTCGTTTTCCGAGAGCCCGCCCACGGCGTGGGTCATATACCGGACGCGGCAGGCCTTGTAGGAAACCTCGAGGTCGGGGTGATGGTTCTCGCTGTTGGCGATCCAGGCCACGGCGTTGACGAAGGCTATGGTCTGGTAGAAATTCTTGAATTCGAAGCGCCTCGCGATGGCATTGTCCTGCAACTCCCAGCCGGGGAGGGTTGCCAGCAGTTTCTCGGCGGAGGTCCTCTCCATGGCGGGCATTCCCCCTTCGCACGGCTTGCAATGCCGGTTCGCAAGGTCGCATACGGTGTCGGCCATGGCTTCCTCCTCTTTTGCTTTGCAGTTTGCTGTGGCGCATCTGATTGAATTGTACCGTACCCGACGGTGAATGCCATGCAACCCGGGAAGTTGAGGACAGGCCCCTGTTGCCGGTCTTGGAGTCCCTCAGTCACTGCACGGCATGGCAAAGCAGGCAAAACTTTGCTTGAATATCCCTGCAAAAGGGGACAAAATTCAAATTTATCCCCTTTTGCATTGGCAGGAAATTTCAGGTGCGCACCGGCTGGGAATCAATGAAAAAGCTCTTCGTCGTCACGGTCGCCAGCGAGAAGGGGGGGGTGGGGAAGACCACCATCGCCACCAACCTCGCCGTCTACCTCAAGGCTCTGCACGAGGACCTGCCGGTCACCATCGCCTCCTTCGACAACCACTTCAGTGTCGACCACATGTTCGCTCTCGGCCCGCGCCCGGCCACCGGGATGCACGAACTGCTGACGGGTTCACCCTCTCCCGAACTGGTCGGCCTCGGCCAGTACGGGGTGCAGTACATCGCCTCGGCGCGGCGGCTCTCCCCCCCGGATGCGACGCCGAAGTCGCTGCGCGCCCGCCTCGACGCCCTCGATCTGGACGGCATCCTGATTCTCGACACCCGGCCGATCCTCGACTGGTTTACCGAAGCCGCCCTGCTTGCCGCCGACCTGGTGCTGACCCCGGTCAAGGATCGCGCCTCCCTGCTCAATGCCTCCGCCCTGCGCGCGGTGCTGGCCGATGCCGGTCGAAGCGAGCGGCTCTGGCTGGTGCCGAGCCTGGTCGATACCCGGGCGCGGCTCAACAGCGAGGTCAGGGTCGGTGACTTTCTGACCTTTTCCGCCCGGGAGCGCGACTACCAGGTCGTTGACCTGATGATCAGCAAGAGCCCACGGGTGGAGAGTCTCGCCTCGGGGTTTGCAAGCCGCATCCGGCCGGTGCTGACCCATGCCCGCCAGACCGCGGTGCACGGCCAGTTGCGCGCCCTGGCCGATTTCGTCCTCTCCCGCCGGGCTGCCGCCCCCCCTGCGCCGGAAATAGCGTCGGTCGTTCCCGGTTCACCACCATTCTTCCGGCGCCTGGTGGCCGAGTGCCCGGTTTGCGCCGAACGGGCGATCGCCGCCAACGGTCACCCCTTCTTCGATCTGCGCAGCCGGCGGCAGGGATTGATCCACCCGGAATGCTTCAGCGAGCTGTTGAATGAATGCGAACTGGGGATGCTGGCGGGTCCGGAGGCCATGCTGGTCATGGAACTGGCCGGTCCGGGGATGATTGATGAGGAAGCCGAACTGCAGCTGCACCTGTTCGACAGCGGCAATCGGCTGGTCGCCTCGGAACGGGTCATCGATCCCGGGCAGGGGCATTTTCGCGGCGTGCTCGAAGGGTTGACCGGGCGCAGGTGGCAGGCGACCCTGCGCGAATGGGTGCTGGTGGCCGGCGAGTCCGGCTCACTCGAAAGGCTGTCACGTCGCGCGGAACGTGAGGCTTTTGCCATGCGCCGCCGGCTGGTGCTGCGCGAGGCGATGGGGAAATTGCGCTGAAGGGAGAAGAGCTATGAAACCGGAAAACTTTCGCGACCTGATGCGGTTGGTGCATGGCTTCGAAGCGGCCAAGATCCTGCTGGTTGCCAATGACCTCGGTTTGTTCAAGCGGCTCGACCCGCCGCGCGGCGCGGCGGAGGTTGCCGGCGAACTCGGGGTCGACAGCCGGGCCCTGGAATTGCTGATGAATGCGCTGACGGCACTGGGGTTGCTGGAAAAGTCCGGCAGCACTTACCGCAATGCGCCGGTTGCGGCCGCGTACCTGGCCGGCGACAGCTATCGCGGGCATATCTTCCGGCACATTCATCACTGCTGGGAGTCGTGGAACGATCTGGCGGGGGTGTTGCGGCGAGGCGGCCCCGACCTGGTGCGGGAATCGGTCATCCTGCATGACGAGGAGGACTGGAACCGCGACTTCATCCGCGGCATGGATGATGTCACTCGCGATCTGGCGCCGCAGGTGGTGACCCAGCTCGACCTGACCGGGGTCCGTCGCCTGCTCGATGTCGGCGGTGGGCCGGGTACCTATGCCCGGGCCTTTCTAACGGCGCATCCCCGGTTGACCGACGTGACGATTTTCGATCTGCCTTTTGCTCTGGCTGTCGCCAGAGAACGTCTGGAAGGTTGCCCCCGTCGCGACGACGTTCGCCTGGTTGCGGGGGACTTTAACAAAGACACGTTGGGAGATGGCTTCGACGCGATCTGGGTCTCGCAGGTCCTGCACTCCCAGAGCGAAGCCGGCTGCCGCACGCTGCTCGCCAAGGCGGCGCAGGCCCTGGCCCCCGGCGGACGGCTGCTCGTGCATGAATTCCTGCTCGATGCAGAGCGGACCCAACCGTTGACCGCCGCCCTGTTTGCCGTGCACATGCTGGTGATGACCGCCGGCGGGAGGGCCTACAGCGGCGAGGAAATTGCCGGCTGGATGCGGGAGTGCGGGCTCGTTGACATCGAGGTTCGAAAAGTCAGCGACGATACCGGCGTGGTGCAGGGGCGCCGGCATTGTCCTTGACACGATTGCTCAAATATTTTAAACAGTTAGTTCTGGAATGAGAGTCATCCGCAGTTCCCGAGGAATATCAAGATGATCCTGTTGCCGCGCGGCAATCCCGTCAAGGAAAACGTCAATCCCGGCAAGGTCAACCTGCCGGATGCCCTGGATAAACTGCGCCAGGGGAAGTTTACGGGTTACCTGCGCTTCGACTTCCCCGAAGGCACCGGGATCTTCATCTTTCAGGCCGGTCGACTGATCAGTTCGCTGTTCGAGACCGGCCGCGAAAACCTGATTGCCTACGATGCCATCGCCCGCACCTTTCATGAATCGCTCAAGGGTGACGGCCGGCTCGACATCTACCGCCTCTCCCCGGAACTGGCCTTCAGTATCCACGCCCTGCTGCACGGCGAGATGCTGCACCGCGGCCAGGATCTGCAGCTGATCGACATCCGCTCCCTGCTGACCCGCATGCGCGACGAGCAGCGCAGCGGCTGTCTGCGCATCTACTCGGACGATCATATCGCCCTGATCTTCTACCGCGATGGCAAGCCGCTCGGCTTCTTCCACGACGGTTCGACGGATATCGAGACGACCGCCGACACCTCGATGTCGGTCGCTCGCGCGCCCGGCGCCAAGGTCGACGTCCTGATCACCCGCGGCGATGCCGAGAAGTCACTGGCCGACCTGATGGAGACCGCCAACATCGCCGGTCTCTGGAACAAGGAGGTCGGCGAACGCCAGCGCCAGCGCGAGGAGCAGGAGAACGCCGCCAGCCGCACCCTCGAGATGCGCGAAGGGGAACGGCGGCAGAAGACCCTCGCCCTCTTCCAGAAGGCCGCCCAGCAGCACCTCGGCAAGATCGGCGTCTCCCTGGTGGACAAGGAATTCGACCGGCTCAAGCTCAACGGCGTACCCCTCGGTGAAGGGCACTTGACCGGCTTTTACGACAACCTGGCCAAGGCGGCCAAACTGGTGGCCGGACCGAGCAAGATCGAGCTGATGCTCGACGAGATGAAAAAAGGCGCCAGATCCGTGTTGAAGGGTTCGTAAATCCATGGCGGCGACTTTTGTCGGCCGCCTTTTTTGCATGGCAAGGAGGTTTGACCCATGGAGCAGCTTCATCTTGTCCTGGCCGTATTCTGGTTGATCGCTGGCGGGGTGGCCTTCTACTTCAGCATCGGCAATGCCCGGGTCTGGACCAGTATCGCCGTCGGCTTCTTCCTGATCCTGCTAGGTGAGATCATCCCCGGCGCCCTGCCGTTCCTCCCCGGCCTGGACAACCCCTATGTTCTGACCATGGGGCATATCATCGGGACGATTGCCATCCTGGTGATGAGTCATGGCTTCCAGGAATACTACGTCTTCACCCGTACCCTCGATTTCGAAGGGAGCAAGCTGTTCGTCTATCTGTCGGTGGTCGGCGTCATCATCGCCTCGATGGTCTTCCTGCTGATCAACCCGGCACCGGGGGAAGATGTGCGCCGCATCATCCGAGTCGTCGAAAATACCAACTGGGTCTTCCTGTCGCTGATCAACATCGATCTGATTCGCAAAATTTACCTGAACATCCAGGAGACGCCGATCAGCAAGGGTTTCATAGCCTTCATGGTGGTCTTTGCCTGCATCTTCCTCTGGAAGGGGAGCCAGCTGTATATCGACGTGTATGATCTCGAAAACAAAAAGGATCTGATCAACTACACGATTTCCTACTATACCAATCTCGGCGGCAACCTCCTGGCCAGCATCTCGGTCGGGGCAACGTTCCTCTATCTTGCCAAACTGCTGCGCTGAGGGTGGCCGTCATGCTCGCTCCTGTCGTCGACCGCCTGCTGCGCACCGCCCTTGAAGAGGATATCGGCTCCGGCGATGTGACGACCGCCGCGACCATCGCCCCGGGCACCCCGGCCCGCGCCCAACTGGTGGCCAAGGAGGATTTCGTCCTCGCCGGGATCGAGGTGGCCAGGCGGGTCTTCGAACTGCTCGACCCGCAGGTTGCGTTTGAGGGGCTGATTGCCGACGGTCGGACCGTCCGGCGCGGCGAAGTGCTGGCCTGGCTGAAGGGTGACGCCGCCAGCCTGCTGCAGGGGGAGCGCGTGGCGCTCAACCTGCTGCAGCGCCTGTGCGGGGTAGCGACTCTGACCGCCGCGTTCGTCAAGGAGACGGCGGAAACCGGGGCGACTATCGTCGACACCCGTAAAACCACGCCGGGGATGCGGGCCCTGGAGAAGTACGCGGTCCGTGCCGGTGGCGGCGGCAACCACCGCATGGCGCTCTACGACGGTGTACTGATCAAGGAAAACCATGTGACGGCAGCCGGCGGCATTACCGCTGCCGTAACCCGCGCCCGGCGGCAGGCACCGCATACTCTCAAGATCGAGGTGGAGGTGCGCGACCTTGACGAAGTCAAGGAGGCCCTGTCAGCTGGAGCGGACATCCTGCTGCTCGACAACATGGATCTCGGTCAGCTGAAGGCCGCGGTCGAACTGGTGGGTGGACGGGCCGTGACCGAAGCGTCGGGTGGCGTCAATCTTGATACCGTCCGGGCGATTGCCGAGACCGGTGTCGATCTGATCTCGGTCGGCGCCCTTACTCATTCCTATCGTTCCGTCGACATCTCCATGCTGTTTACCTGAGAAAGGCGCCAGACCTTGCCCCTGCCCGCAACCGGTGCGCGAGAGGCCATCCTCGGCCTGTTCCGTCAAGCTTCCGAAGGCTTTGTGTCGGGGGCCAGGCTGAGCGAGGCGTTGGGGGTATCGCGCACCGCGGTCTGGAAGCAGATCCGCCAGCTGCGCCAGCTCGGCTACCGGATCGAGGCGATCCCCTCGCGGGGCTATCGGCTGTGCGCGACGCCTGATCTGCCGTTGGCCGAGGAACTGCACACCGGGCTGTCGACCCGCATCATCGGCAAGGAGATCCGCTACTTCACCGAAACCGATTCCACCAATCGCCAGGCCTATGCCCTGGGCGAAGCCGGCGCCGGCGAAGGGATGATCGTGATTGCCGACCGGCAAAGCGCCGGCAAGGGGCGTTTGGGGCGTACGTGGATTTCCCCCCCGGGGGTCAACCTCTACCTGTCGGTGCTCCTGCGCCCGCCGCTGCCGCCCTATGCCGCACCGCAGCTGACCTTCCTGTCGGCGTTGGCGGTGAGTCGGGCCATCGCCGCGGTCACCGGCCTTGCGCCGACTCACAAGTGGCCGAACGATGTGCTGCTCGACGGCTTCAAGGTGGCCGGCCTGCTCAACGAAATGAGCGCCGAATCCGACCGGATCCGCTTTGTCGTGCTCGGTATCGGCGTCAATCTCAACATGACGGCCGATCAATTCCCCGCCGACCTGCGCGCACCGGCAACGTCACTGCTTCTCGCCGGCGGCCGGCCGGTGCCGCGGGCACTGTTCGGGCGTACCCTGCTGGAACAGCTCGATAGCCTTTATGCCGAGTATCTGCGCCATGGCCCGGCACCGATCATGGCCGCCTGGGAAGCGCACTGCGATCTGGTCGGCAAAGCGGTGACGGTGGATGAGGGGAGCGGGACAGCCCTGCGCGGAACGGTGGTCGGGATCGACCGTGACGGCGCCTTGCTGCTGACCCTGGCGGACGGATCGACCGAGCGGATTCTGGCCGGCGATGTGCGGCTTTTGCCCGAAAACAACCAGTGACGACTGACGAATGACATGCTGCTCGTAATCGACATCGGCAATACCAACACGGTCTTCGGTCTCTACCGGGGAGAAAAGCTGGCGCACAGCTGGCGCCTGCGGACCGATCGGACGCGGACGGCCGACGAATGGATGCTGGCGGTCCACGGTCTATTCAGCCTGGCCGGGCTGGACTTCAGCGCGGTTGACGGCGTGATTATCGCCAGTGTGGTCCCGCCGGTTCTTCCGGCCATCGAGACGCTGTGCCGGGAAGCCCTGAACCGGGAGCCTTGCGTCGTCGGGCCCGAAACCTTTACCGGGATGCCGATTCTCTATGACAACCCCGGAGAGGTCGGTGCCGACCGGATCGTCAATGCGGTGGCCGCCTATGCCCGCAAGCAGTGCAGCCTGATCGTCATCGATTTCGGCACGGCCACGACCTTCGACGTCATCACCTCGAAGGGTGAATATCTTGGCGGCGCCATTGCGCCGGGGCTGGTCATCTCGGCTGAGGCACTTTATCAGCGGGCCAGCAAGTTGCCGCGGGTGGAAATCGCCAGCCCGCCCCAAGTCATTGCGAAAAACACGGTGCAGAGCATGCAGTCCGGGTTGTTTTACGGATATGTCGGCCTGGTCGACGGCATCGTCGGCCGTATGCAGCAGGAACTGCGCGAGGCTCCCTGCGTGCTGGCCACCGGCGGATTGGCCGGCCTGGTGGCACCACACAGTATGACGATCAGCGAAGTTGATCCGCATTTGACCCTGGAAGGGTTACGGATTATCTTCGAGCGGAACAATCAACGTGCGGGGTAAGGTCTCAGGAGTGAAATGAGAACGCCTTGCCCGTCACGGGTCTTGATTTTTTGCGGTGCATTCCCAATTGGCAGCTAGAAAGGAGAGATCATGCTGAACTTCGAAACAGTGAAGGTGCGCAACGTGGGGATTGTCGGCCAGGGTGATTCGGGGAAGACCTCGCTGGTCGAGGCGATGCTCTTCAACACCGGCATGACCGACCGCCTCGGCAGGGTTGATGACGGCTCCTCCAATATGGATTTCGAACCGGAGGAAGTCCGCCGCAAGATCACCATCTCTTCCAAACTTCATCACTGTGAATGGCAGGGGCACGACCTGCACATCGTCGACACCCCCGGCTATACCAACTTCCTGCATGATACCCGCGGCTGCATGCGCGTGCTCGGCGGGGTGGTGCTGATGGTTTCCGCGGTCGACGGCGTCAAAGCCCAGACCCAGACGATCTGGAAGTGGGCCGAAGAGTTCGAGAACCCGCGCATCGCCTTCATCAACAAGCTCGACCGCGAGCGCTCCGATTTTCTCAAGACCATCGACGACATGGAGAAGTCGCTCAAGGCCAAGGCGGTGGCGGTCAACATGCCGCTCGGCCAGGAAGAGAACTTCAAGGGGATCATCGACCTGGTGAGGATGAAGGCGCGGGTTTTCCAGTTCGACGACAAGGGGACCTATCAGGAAACCGACATCCCGGCCGAATACCTGGATGAAGCCAAGCGCCTGCGGACCCTGCTGTTGGAATCGTGTGCCGACACGGACGACGCCTTGATGGAAAAGTACCTGGAAACCGAGGAACTCGAACTGGAAGAGATTCTCAAGGCGCTGCGCGAGGGAACGCTGACCGGCAGATTCGTGCCGGTGATGTGCGGCAGCGCATCGAAAAATATCGGCATCCGGCAACTGCTCGACTACATGGTCAAATGCCTGCCGTCGCCGGTCGACCGCGGCACCCAGTACGGCACCAATCCGAAGACCGGCGACCAGGAAGCCCGTAAGGCCGATCGCAGCGAGCCGTTCTCGGCGATGGTGTTCAAGACCATCAGCGATCCATTCACCGGCAAGCTGACCCTGTTCCGCGTCTATTCCGGGATCGTCAAGTCCGATTCCACCGTCTTCAATCCGAACAAGGATGTCAGTGAGCGGTTCGGCCAGATCCTGGTTCCCGAAGGGAAGAAGTACAAGCCGGTCGGCGAGGCGGTCACCGGGGATATCGTAGCGGTTGCAAAACTGAAGGAAACCACTACCGGCGATACCCTGTGCGACGGGGCCAAGCCGATCATCTTCCCCAATCCAGTCATTTTCAAGCCGGTGATCTCCTTTGCCCTGGCGCCGAAAAGCAAGGGGGACGAGGACAAGATCTTCTCCGGTCTGCAACGGCTGACCGAGGAGGACCCGGCCCTGACCATCCAGCGCGATGTCGAGACCAAGGAGATGATCATCTCCGGCATGGGGCAGGTTCATGTCGAGGTGGCGGTGGAGAAACTCAAACGCAAGTTCGGCGTCGAGGTGATCCTCAAGGAGCCGAAGGTTCCCTATCGCGAGACGATCAAGAAGAAGGTCGAACAGCACTACCGGCACAAGAAGCAGTCCGGTGGGCGCGGCCAGTTCGCCGACGTGCATGTTCGCGTCGAGGCGC
>VEPG01000057.1:8958-19334 GCA_012026975.1 Desulfuromonas sp.
CGCCGAGCCGCTGCCGCGCGGCAGCGGCTATGAGTTCGTCGACGCCGTCGTCGGCGGCGTGGTGCCGCGCCAGTTCATCCCGGCGGTCGACAAGGGGATTCATGAGTCGATGCGCAAGGGCTGGCTCGGCGGCTTCCCGGTTCAGGATTTCCGCGTCACCCTGTACGATGGCCAGTACCATTCGGTCGACTCGTCGGAGATGGCGTTCAAGATCGCCGGGTCGATGGCCTTCAAGAAAGCCTGTGAGGCGGCCAATCCGGTGCTGCTCGAACCGGTTATGGTCATGGAAATCACCGTCCCCGACGATTGCGTCGGCGATGTCATCGGTGACATGAACTCCCGACGCGGCCGGGTGCTCGGCGTCGATCCGCAGGGTTCCAACCAGGTCGTCAAGGTCCAGGTGCCGATGGCCGAAGTGCTCAAATACGCTCCGGAACTGCGCTCCATGACCTCCGACCGTGGTCTGTTCACCATGGAGTTCGATCATTACGATGAGGTGCCCTCGCACCTGACTGCAAAGCTGCTCGAAGGGTTCAAGCGCGAGGTAGAAGAGGAATAGCGCCGGCGGCGCGCAAGGAGGCGGCATATGGCCGACAAGGACGAGTTCAAGTTCGACGACGATGACACCTTTCCGGAAACCGACCTGAGCGGGGCGTTTTCCGAAGGGGAGCAGACGGCAGCGCCGGAACCGGAATACCCGATGACGATCAAGAAATCGGGTGGATCAAAAAGCCGGCTACTGCTGTTGCTGCTGTTGCTGGTGGCTGCCGGCGGCGGTGGCTATTACTACTTCATGATGATGGAAGAGCCGCCGCCCCCGCCGTCACCCCCGCCGCGGGTCGCCGCGGTGTCGAGACCGGCGCCGGTTCCCCCGCCGGCACCGGCTCCGGCTGCCGGCCAGGCACAGGTTGCGGTGCCGCCGCCTCCGCCTGCTCCGGCTGCGGTCGCGGTCGCGCCGCCGCCCAAACCGGCGGTCCCGGCGCCAGCCGCTGCGCCGGCAGCACCCCCGCCCCCGGCGCAGCCCACCGTAGCCGTTGCGCCGCAGCCCAAACCGCAAGCCAAACCGGCCCCGGTTGTCGCCCCGGCCCCGGCGGCAAAGCCTGCGGAAGCCAAAGCGGCACCGGCCGCGAAACCGGCGGTAGACAAGGTCGCGCCGGCTGCTGCCGGTGGGCCGTGGCTGGTCGAGGCGGGCACGTATTTAAATGCCTCGGCGCTCAAGACCGCTGAAAAGAAGATCCGTAGCCTGGGTTATGAGCCGCAGGTCAGCACCACCCAGAAGAGTGTGCGCATGACCCGCCTGCGTATGGGGTCCTTCCCCGAAGACGAGGTGAAAGAGGCCTTGGCCTACGCTCGCGGGATCGCTCCTGATGCCTTTGTTATCCGCTCCGGAACTACCTTTACGGTGTACGCCGGAACCTTTGTCAACCAGCAGAATATCCGCGAAGTGACCGAGCGCCTGGTCAGTGAAGGGGTGCAGGTCGAGGAAGAACCGATTGAGGTGAACCGCACCATCAGCCTGTTGCGGTTCGGCGGCTTCGCCGATCGCGCCACTGCCGCAGAAGCCGCGGCAAAAGCACGCAAAGCGGGGATCGCCGCCGAGGTGATCACCCCCCGCTGAACCCGGACAACGTGACGATGAGTCAGTCAGACACCGGTACCGTCCGCCTGAAGGTTTCTCCCCAGGTGGCACGCATTGTCGCTCCAGGGGCTCCCCGCGAGGTCCAGATGGCCGCCGCGCGGGGAGCCCTCCCGCTTTCCGGGGCCGATCTGCTGACCACACTCTGCTTCCTCTGCGCCAATCCTGATGCCGAAGTAAAGGGCGAGGCCGTCGGGACCCTGCGCACCCTGCCGGCGTCGATCCTGATGCCGGTTCTCGATGATCCGTCCCTGCACCCCCGTATTCTCGACCTCCTGACCCGCGTCCGGCTGGCCGATGTGGCCCTGATGGAACGGGTCATCATGCATCCGGCGTCGGGTGATGCTACGCTGCTGTTCATGGCGGAGCGGGCGGGGCAGCCGGTGCTGGAGCGTCTGGCCGACAACCAGCTGCGGCTCACGCCGGCAATCGTCGAGGCCATTGTTGCCAATCCGCACGCTGAGAAGGTCTTGAAGTTTCGCCTGGGGTGGCGCGAAGAGCCGGAAGTCGTTGAAGAAGTGGATGAAGACGCGGCGGAGGATTTCCCCGAGGCGGTCGACGGCAATCCCGATGAGGTTGAAGAGGTTTCCGAGACGGAACTTGAGCAGAAACTCAAGGAAGCCGAGAAAAAAGGGATGTCGAAGCACCAGCTGGCGCTGGAGATGGGGGTTTCCGAGAAGATCAAGATGGCCATGACCGGCGACAAAGAGTGGCGCAACATCCTGATCAAGGATCCGAACAAGCTGGTGCATGGCGCCGTGTTGAAGAACGGCCGGGTCACCGAGCCGGAAGTGGTGGTGGTCGCCAGGGCCAAAACCTCCAGTGACGAGCTGATCCGGTTGATCCTTCTCAACCGAGAATGGATGAAGAACAGCCAGATCCGCAGGGCGCTGGCGGTCCATCCCAAGACGCCGCTCCCCAAGGCCCTCCGCTTCGTCTCCGGGCTGACGACCGACGATCTCAAGAAGATGATGAAGAGCAAGGGGCTCGCCAGTGCGATCGTGACGACCGCCCGCAAGGAATTCGAGCAGAGGCAGAAGCGGGGAGGCGGTTAAGGGCAGTGCTGAGTGCTGAGTGATGGGCGCTGCGAATCGAAGATCGGAAAACGCGACACGACGGTTGATCGGATAGGGTAGGGATGGCAGGAAAAGGCGAAATAATCGCGGTGTGCACCAGTGCGAATAAAGGCGAGCGCAAGTCCGACATGAAGGCCGGCGTGCTGGTGAAGGGGTTTGGCCTGGAGAGTGATGCCCACGGCGGGGACTGGCACCGCCAGGTCAGCCTGTTGGCCACCGAAAGCATCGACAAGATGCGCGCAGCCGGACTTGATGTCGGTCCCGGCGACTTCGCCGAGAACCTCACCACCCGTGGGCTTGAGCTCTGTTCCCTGCCGATTGGTACCCGGCTGCGGATTGGCGGCGGAGCTCTTCTCGAAATCTCCCAGATCGGCAAGATCTGCCACGAACGTTGCGCCATCTACTATCAGGCCGGGGACTGCGTCATGCCGCGCGAAGGGATCTTTGCTGTGGTCCTTGAAGGCGGTCCGGTCCGAACCGGCGATACCATCGCAGTCGTGCCGGGAACTGCCCGATGAACGGGACCTTCCGCATCGGTGTGCTGACCCTCTCCGACAAGGGGGCGCGCGGCGAGCGCGAAGATGAAAGCGGCCGGATTCTCGCCGAAATGGTCGCCGACCTCGGCAAGGTCGAACGTTACGCAATCATCCCCGATGATGCGGAGACGATCATGGCGACCCTGCGGGGTTGGACCGATGCGGATCGTCTCGATCTGATCCTGACCACCGGCGGCACCGGCCTCTCTCCCCGTGACGTGACCCCCGAGGCGACCCTGCGCCTGCTCGATTACCAGGTGCCGGGGCTGGCCGAGGCCATGCGCCTGCAAAGCCTGCGGAAGACGCCCCATGCCATGCTCTCGCGCGCCGTGGCCGGCGTGCGCGGCCGCACCCTGATCGTCAACCTGCCGGGAAGCCCGAAAGCGGTCAGGGAGAACCTTGAAGTCATCCTGCCCGTCTTACCCCACGCTTTGGCCAAACTGACCGGAGATTCCTCCGATTGTGGCCATTCCTAAACCGATAAATCCTTAAGTCAAACCTTCTTTGGCCGCTGATCAAGGCGGATCAAGTCTGATCAAGCTAAATGCAAAAGCTTAATTTCGTTTTACCTCAGTTCAACTAATGGGCGTGAGTGGCGAGGCCGGCGAGGACGGCGGTGAGGACGCCGGCCACCAGGGCGAGACTCGCCGGCAGGCCGCGGCTGCGGTGCGATTCGGGGATCAGGTCGGAGGCGGCGATATAGACGAAGGAACCGCCGGCCATGGCCAGCAGGGCGCCGAGCCATCGCGGGGCGAGATCGCGGACCAGGGCGTAGCTGATCACGGCGGCGGCCGGTGTCGCCAGGGCGACGAAGCTGGTCAGCTCGATCGCCTTGCGACGCGGCCAGCCATAGTGCAGCAGGATCGAGAGCATGGCGATCCCCTCCGGCACTTCGTGGGCGATGACGCCCAGCGCCGCCAGCAGGCCGAGTTCGTGGCTGGCCTCGAAGCCGGTGCCGATGATCATGCCGTCGATGGCCGAGTGCAGGGCCATGCCGAAAAACGCCACCATTCCCAGGGGGTGGGGACGGGTACAGCAGCCATCGTGGCAGTCGTCCTCAAGTTGAACGTGATGCTGCTCCTCGTGCCCGGCGTGGATCAGCAGATGGTGCTCGAGAAAGTAGAAGAGGATGAAGGCCAGCAGGATATAGCCGGGCGATCGGGCGTTCAGTTCCAGCGCCTCGGGGAGCACGTGCAGGAAGCCGACGCCGAGCAGCACCCCGGCCGAGTAGGAGACCAGGCTTGCCGAAAAGCGCCGGCTCCAGGCTTCCCGGGCGAGGATCATGAACATCCCGACAAAGGTTGCCCCGCCGGCAATCCCCCCGTACAGCAGCACATCCCACCATTGAGCTGACATCAAACTCTCCCGTCGTTGTTGCGCCGCAGTATAGGGATGATGCCGCCCCCGTGCAAGCGTCCCCCTGACCGACAGAATCGTGAAGCAAATTTGACCTGCGTCAAATTGCGGGATGAAATGGTTCTGCTAAACTATTGCTAATTATTTTGTCGCCTGTCGGTTCGTTTTTGGGGAGCAAAAGCAAACCGACAGGTCAAATTCCGAGTTTGGAGGCGTGTGATGGTGAAAATACAGGCATGGAGATCGTTGTTGCCGGGCGCGGCCGTTCTGGCCCTGACGGCGGTCGTCTGGCTGCCGATGGGAGCGACGGCTGCCAGCAAGGAAGCCAAGATCAACAAGGACGACTGCTTCGGCTGTCACGAGGAAGTGCAGCAGCTGCACAAGGATTCGAAGCACGCCAAGCTCGGCTGCGAGACCTGCCACTCCGGCACCGACAAGCACCTCGAAGATTCGGCCAACAAACCGGTGACGAGCCTGGAGCTGTCGACCTGCGGCGGTTGCCACAAAGATCAGTATGACAGCTATTTCCGCATGGATTACGAAGCTCAGGGCCGCAAGGAGAAGGGGGTGCCAACCGGGCGCTCGCCGATGCAGGACAAACTCCTCGCCCCGCACGGCTTCACCAAGGAGCACAACGAGCCGCGTGCTCATCCGTTCATGGTCGTCGACCAGTTCACGGTCGACCGTTTCGCCCGCGGGCGCTACCAGTTCAAGGACATGTTCGGCTACACCCGCCCCGGCAAGACCTGGGACGTGCTAGTCGACAATGGTCCCGACAAGCTCTATCCCCCCGACGTTTCGGCCGCGGCCGGCAACCCGGTCTGCCTGCAGTGCAAGACCTCCGATCTGATTTTCAAGTGGAAGTATATGGGCGACAAGGATGAGAAGGCCAAGTGGGACCGGACCTCCGACGTCAATGCCCTGATCAAGGATGTCAACAATCCGGTCGGTTGCATCGAGTGCCACGATCCGCACGCCGCCAAGCCGCGTATCATTCGCGATGCCCTGATTGACGGCATCGAGCGGGAGGGCGGCGCCCGCCCCTACGACGCCGACAAGGGGAAGTCGCGGGTCAACGTCAAGGTTGTCAGCTTCCGTGACGGCTTCCGCAAGATCGGCCTGCTCGACAAGCCGAACTCCACCCTGCAGTGCGGCCAATGCCACGTCGAATACAACTGCAACGGCGGCTTCGAACCGGAAAGCGGCGACAAGGTGACGATGGCCGACCGCCGCGCCAACCACTTCCCGATGAAAAACGCCCTCGACCTGCTGGCCCATTACGACAACCTCAAGTTCCGGGACTTCAAACATGCGGTCACCGGGGCCCGCCTGGTCAAACTGCAGCATCCCGAGATGGAGACCTACTGGGGGAGCGTGCATGACAAGGCCGGTGTCACCTGCGCCGACTGTCATATGCCGAAAGAGAAGAACAAGGCCGGCAAGACCTTCACCGGTCACCAGGTGGTGCGGCCGAAGGATCACGTCAAGCAGAGCTGCATGGGGTGCCATCCGAAATCGACCCCCGAGGAGAAGCTCTACCAGATCACCACGGTGCAGAATTACACCAAGGGGCGGATGCGCGAGGCCGAAGCGGCGATCGGCAAACTGATCGATACCTATGCCAAGGCCAAGGAAAAGGGCGTGGCCGAGGAGACGCTGGCCCAGGCTCGCAAGCAGCATGAGGTCGCCCACGTCCTGTGGGAGTGGTGGACCGCCGAGAACAGCGACGGCTGGCATAATCCGAAGCTGGCCCAGGATAGCCTGTTCGCCTCGATCGTCGAGGCCAATAAGGGGGCTAAGCTGCTGACCGAGGCCATGAACCCGCCGGCGCCTGCCGCTGCCCCGGCTGCCAAATAGCGGTCGTTGGTCACCGAACAGCAGGGGCGCCTTAATGGCGCCCCTGCTGTTTCCGCGTCATCCACAAGCAGCTGTGGATAGCCTTGTGGAATGTATACAAATGGCATGGCCAAGTTGGCGGTGCACCGCGTTCGATAGCAAACTGCCTAGAAATAAATCACGACCATTGCAGTCCCCTCCAGTATCACCGGGCTGGTCGGGCAATTGACTTGTGCGGAACTCTGTGCTATCAGAAAAACCTACTGAAAACAGGTTGTTATCTTTTTTTGAGAGGGAGTCTGTCATGCGTATCACCCCCGCCAGTGAACTCCAGACCCGGATTGGCAAACTGCAAGGGTTCATGCAGCGGGATGGCCTCGATGCCATCCTGATGATCCAGAATGCCGACCTTTTCTATTTCACCGGATCGATCCAGCAGGGGATGCTCTATGTACCCGCCAGCGGCGAGCCGCTTTACATGGTGCGCAAGGATCACGGCCGGGCCCGCATGGAGTCGGGACTGAAGGAGGTCGTTCCCTTCAAGAGCCCCAAGGACATCGCCGGGATCCTGGCCGCTTACGGTTATCCCCGGCCGAAGCGTGCCGGCATGGAGCTTGACGTGGTGCCGGTGGAACTCTACCAGCGCTTTGCCAAGGCCTTCGAAGGGTGCGAGATGGTCGGCGCCACCCACCAGATCCGCATGGTGCGCGCGGTCAAGTCGGAATATGAAATCGCCATCATGAAGGATGCCGCGCTGCAGGTCGACCGCGTCTACCGGCGCGCTCTTGAGGTCATCCGCGAGGGGATGACCGATCTGGAGCTGGCGGCGGAGCTTGAATTCTGCGCGCGCAAGCAGGGCCATCAGGGGGTGGTCCGCATGCGTGGCTTCAACAACGAACTGTTCTATGCGCAGATTTTTTCCGGCACCGACAGCGCGGTGCCGGCCTTTCTCGACACCCCCCTTGGCGGTCTCGGCGTTTCGCCGGCGGTCGGGCAGGGGGCCAGTTACAAGCAGATCCGCCGCGGTGAGCCGATCATCGTCGATTTCGGCAGCTGCTTCGACGGCTATCTGGTCGACCAGACGCGGGTCTTTTCCCTCGGACCGCTACCGGAACGGTTAATGCGCGCCTACGAGGATATGCTGCGGGTGCAGGACAAGATGATGCTGGTCGCTCGGCCCGGCGTTCCCTGGGGCGAAGTTTACGACCAGTGCTACCAGTATGCCTGCGAGCTCGGCTATTGCGAGGTCTTCATGGGGAATCCCGGCGCCCAGGTCAGTTTCATCGGTCACGGTGTCGGCACCGAGATCGACGAATACCCCTTCATCGCCCGCGGGTTCAAGGACCAGCTGCTGGAGGAAAACATGACGTTCGCCTTTGAGCCGAAAGCAGTCTTCGCCGGACTCGGCGCGGTCGGCATCGAAAATACCTTCCGGCTGACCGCCGACGGTCCGAAGCACATCACCTTCTCCGACCAGGCACTGGCGATTCTCTAGTTCCTCCTCTCGACACCGTTGACAGGCGAGCGCCCCGTTTCGCGGGGCGCTCGCGTTCTTGCATCTTTCCCATCCGCGGCTATCCTGAAGATGGATGAATAAAAATTCATCGACGGAGATGGCTCATGGACCAGATATCCATCCACGACGATCCGCTGTCCGGACTGGCCACCGCCAAGACCTTCCGGGAACGGTTGGCCATCGTGCATGAAGAGTTGCGCCGCCGCTGCCCCGGCGTTGCCCGGATGGCGGTTGCCCTGCATGATCGTCAGACCGGACTGCTCAAGACCTTTGCCGCCAGCCCCGCTGAAGAGAGTCCGCTGCGCAATTACGAGATCGAGATTGCCGATGCCTGTTCACTGGGTGAGACTGCCGCCGCCCGCCGCCCGCGGGTGGTCAACGATCTTGACGTGTTTGCCGCCGGCACGCGCGAGCACTCAAAGCGCATCCTCGGCCACGGTTTCGCCTCGAGCTATACCCTGCCGGTTTTTGAAGGCAGCGAGCTGATTGCCTTCGTTTTCTGCAATTCCCTGCACAAGGGGTATTTCCGCAACGGGGTTCTGACCGAGACGGAGCTCTTTGCCCATCTGACCGCGCAGTTGGTCGTCAAGGACCAAATGATCCTGGGGACCCTCAATGCCGCGTTGCGAACCATCATCGGCATGGTCCATGTGCGTGACCCCGAAACCGGCAACCATCTCGAACGCATGGCCCGCTATGCCCGGCTGATCGCCCGGGAACTGGTCAGCCGTGGCAAGTGCGATTTTGACGATGAACAGATCGAACGGCTGTTCAATTTCTCGCCGCTGCATGACATTGGCAAACTGGGTATCCCGGATCGCATCCTGCTCAAACCGGGGAAGCTGGTGCCGGATGAGCGGACGGTGATGGACACCCATCCGCTGGTTGGTCGACAGATGATCGATACCCTGGTCAACAATTTCGGCTTTCAGGATATCCCTTATATCGGTTCGTTGCGCTCCCTCGTCGAATATCACCACGAGAAGCTCGACGGCAACGGCTACCCCCATGGCCTGAAGGGGGATGAAATCCCTGTCGAGGCCCGCATCGTTGCGGTCAGCGATATTTTTGATGCGCTCACCACGCAGCGACCTTATAAAGGATCGTGGCCGAACCAGCATGCCCTGGCCATGCTGCAGCTGTTGGCGATCGACAAGCTCGACAGTGACTGCGTAACCGTGCTGATCGATAGCCAGAGCGAAGTGGTGAAGATCCAGCAGCGTTTTGCCGATACCGATCCGGCCGTCTGATCCTCCTGGCTGACGGTTTGCCCGGCCGGCGTCCGTCGCGATGCCGGCCTTTTGTGTTCCGGCATGACGTGCTATGATCCCCGGCCATGATCCAGTCACCCGCTGCGGAAGGCTTGCCACGCCGGGGCAACGCCTTCAGCCATGCCCTCGGCCGGAGCCTGCTGCGCCTGCTTGGCTGGCGGATTGCCGGCCGTTTGCCCGAATTGCCGCGGCTGGTCATCGTTGTCGCCCCTCATACCTCCAACTGGGATTTCCTGGTTGGTGTCGGCGTCCAGCTGGCACTTGGTCTGGATGTCTGCTGGCTGGGCAAGCATACCTTGTTCTTCGGCCCATGGGCGCCGCTGCTGCGCTGGATGGGTGGGATACCGGTCAACCGGGCGGCACCGCAAGGGTTGCTTCCGGAGCTGGTGCGACGCCTGAAAAGACAGGACCGCTTCCTGCTGGCACTAGCGCCGGAAGGGACGCGCAGCAAGGTGGAGCGTTGGAAAAGCGGCTTCCACGCCATTGCCTGCCAGACCGGAGCGCCGATTGCTCCGGTGGCACTCGACTACGGTCCGCGCGAAGTACGCTTTGGCGCACCGTTCATGCCGACGGCGGACTTCGCTGCCGATCTGGCCGAACTGCAAACGTTTTATCTTGGCGTTACCCCGCGACACCCTGAAAATTTCTAGTGTCCCGTGCGGGCGAGCTTTTCGATGGAAAGGATATCCGGATGATTGCAGCAACCGAAGTACAGATGTTTCTCGCCGGGGAATGTTTGACCGTTCTGCGGGCCGCGATGCCGACCAAAGACAGTGCCTCGGCCGCCGCGGCAGTCGGCTGTGCGGTGGCGGAGATTGCCAAGAGCATCCTGATGCTGGTCGGCAATCGGCCGGTATTGGTGGTGGCGGGCGGAGATGTGCGGGTCAAGAGCGGCCTGCTCAAAAAAGCGACCGGATGGAGTGGACAGGTGCGCCTGCCGGCTCCTGACGAAGTTGTACGCTACACGGGCTATCCGCCTGGGGCGGTCAGCCCGTTCCTGTTGCCGAAGGGGTTGCCGGTGCTGCTCGATGTGTCGCTGCAGCGTTTCCCGCTCATCTACCCGGCAGCCGGAGACGACAGTTCCTCGGTCGGCATCGCTTTCGAGCATTTGCAAAGGTTAAGCGGCGGGCGCTGGGTCGAGGTCTGTTC
>VEPG01000057.1:19344-53997 GCA_012026975.1 Desulfuromonas sp.
GTAGGGGCGGTTAGCGAACCGCCCCAACACTGTGAGATATCTATCGGAGAGGTAAATATGTCCTGGTTTGGCAAGATCATGGGTGGCGGGGTCGGCTTCATGCTTGGCGGGCCGCTGGGGGCACTGATCGGCGCGACGCTCGGTCATGCGCTGGTCGACGAGAAGGTGCGTGTTGAAAGCGGGCCGATGTCGGGTATGGAGCAGCGCCAGGCGGTGTTCTTCACGGCGGTCTTCGCCATGCTTGGCAAGATTGCCAAGGCCGACGGCCGGGTCTGCGAAAAGGAGATTGAGGCCGTGCGCAGCTTCATGAACGACCAGCTGCGTTTGCCGGCCGCGGCACAGCAATTTGCCATCGGTGTGTTCAATGAGGCCAAGGATAGCGACACGCCATTCGAGGAGTATGCCCGCCAGCTCGGCCAGGTGTTTGCCGACAATGCGCCGCTGCGCACCATGTTCTACCAGGTACTGTTCAATATCGCCATGGTTGACGGGACCCTGCATTCGGCCGAGGAGGCACTGCTGCGCGCCGCTCCCGTTCATCTCGGTCTGCATGCCGACATCTTCGATACCGTGCGCCGTCAATTTGGCCACGATATCTCCCACCACTACGCGGTGCTCGGTCTGGAGAACGGTGCCGGTCTTGCCGAGGTCAAGAAGGCCTACCGCAAACTGGCGGCCGAGTATCATCCGGACAAGGTGGTTTCGAAGGGGCTGCCGGAGGACTTCACCCGCTTTGCCGAGCAGAAGTTCAAGGAAATCAACGAGGCCTACGCGGTGATTACGAAAGCCAACGCCAGGTAACGCTTACGTTGCTCGGGGCTTGGCCTGTCAATGGTTGAACGTGCCATTTCGGGGCGAGGAAGGTTGCCGGTCAAATAGTGAGAGATTTTTGAGGTTGTGTGTGATATAAATACAACCTAATATGTTGCAAGGAACTCTCCGATAAGAGCACAGCCGGGGTAACCCGGTGTCGCAAAGCCAACGGTCCGCCGAAGTTTTAACGAAGGCGGATGGACGGGCTGCCGAAGAGAGCGAGAATTCAGGGGAAGTTGTCGCAGGGGATTCGCCCTTGAACGCCCGTCTTCGGTAGAGGAGACGGGCGTTTTTATTTCAGGGAGGTGGCTATGGGACGGTTCTGTTTCTGGGCGGCGTTGGCACTGGTTGTCCTGCTGTGCCGGATCTACTCGTTCTGGGCGGTGTTCGGCTGGGGCTATGCCATGACGAGCGTGGTGCTGATCGTGGTGTGCTTTACGCATAACCGCCGGCGCAAGGGCGAATCGGACACGGAACGGACCATCCCGGTTTTGACTTTATCGCAGGAACAGCAATAACCAGTTTCCCAATAAAGCCTTGTCCGCGTTGCTGCCCCCGGCCCATATCCTTGGCCGGGGGCATTTTTATGGTGCTCGCTTGTGAGGATGGTTCCGGCGGATATAATGGATGGCATCGAACGTGAGAGCGAGAGCGGCATGGCGATCTGGCGAAACTTCAGTTTGCGCACCAAAATCAACGTCATTCTGTTCCTGGTTCTGGTCGTCTTCCTGGGCACCAGACTTTTCTGGCAGTACCGCCAACAGCGTACCTTGCTGCTTGCCGAGGCGACCGAAAAGGCCAGGATCATCACCGTGGAAGCAACCCGTACGCGTGAGTACCTTTCGCAGCAGCTCAAGATCGGTCATGTCGAGTTGAATAAGGATCGCTATGGCATGATCCCGGTTGTCGCCACCAATCGGATTGGTCAGATTGTTGCCAGGGACCTCAACTACACCATCCGTCATACCTCGATCCGCACGCGCAACCAGGCGAACGCTCCGGACAGCTATGAGCAGGCGGCGATACGCCGTCTCGCCGCTGACAGGAATCTGCAACACCTTACCGAATTGACGATGTTGGACGGCGCCCCGGTGCTGCGCTATCTGCAAGCCGTCTATGTTGACGAAAGCTGTCTCGAATGCCACGGCGATCCGTGGCAATCGCCGCCGTTCCTGCGTGAAATATACCCGCCGGAAACAGATCCTTCCTACCATTACCGGGCCGGCGATGTCATCGGCGCCGTCTCGATTGTCATTCCGATGGATCAGATAGAAAGGCAGCTGTCGGCCACTTTCAGAAGCATATTTCTGACCACCAGCGGTTTTTTCGTTGCGCTTGTGGTCTGCCTGGGTTTCCTTCTCCAGAAAACCGTGCTCGATCCGCTCCATAGCCTGGCAGCGATGATCGCAACCATCAGAAAGACCGGCCACTTTACCGAGCGACTGCCGGTCCCAGGTCAAGATGAGATCGGTGAACTGGTCACCGGCTTCAATGCCATGTCGGAGGAAATCGGCGCCAAGGCAGCGCAATTGGAAGAATCCGAGAAGCGCTTCCGCTTGCTGGTGGAAGCCTCCCGTGATGCGATCGTGGCATTTCTGCCAACGGGTCAGCTTTTCCTGTTCAACCGGCAGGCCGAAAAAATATTTGGCTACTCCCAGCGTGAATTACTGGGCGAGTCGCTGGATCGGCTCTTCGTGGCGGAGCCTGCCGTCTATCCGGAAGGTCTGAGCTCGTTCATCTCCACCGCGCAAGAATCATGGCTCAGGGACGTGCATTTACTGGGAGGGCTGCGCAAAGATCAATCACTGGTAAAAGTGGAAATGCATGTAACCGTGGTCGACACCGGCGATCGACCTTTTTTCACGGCAACTCTTCGTGAGAGTGCCCCGAACTCGAAATAAGGCTGCCGGTTCACATTCTCTTAAAGGTGACTAAATTCGTGCTATAATCTCTCCGAAAGGGGTGGCTGCCAGTAAGCCATCATTTCCCAGGTAACTCCAACCCATGAAACGGAGGATGCCATGAAAGTAGTTGTCAACCTCATCGTCGCATTGCTGCTGGTCGTGGGTTTGGCCGGCTGTGCCGGCACCACGGCAACAACGACTGCAAAAGTCAAATGTCCCGCTTGTAATTATGAGTTCATTCCTCCTGCCGTCGGTCCATAAGCTTGCCGATCGTTAACGGTAAAGAAGAGACGCGTCCGAGCCGGTGCGTCTCTTCTTATTCATCAAGACCGAGAGTCTGAGTCTTTCAGACGGAAGAGGGGGTAAGCTCAATTCCACAGCGACCTGTCCCAACAAACCAACGGGCAGTTGATAGGTGTCCCTCGGGAACCGGCATGATCCGAGCGATCACGGCAGCGCTATGCTGCATCTGCATTCTGCTCTGTAGCTTCTCCGTCAGTGCCGAAGAACTCGAGGTGGCGCGATTTGGTGTTGATGGTCTCAAAGGGTGGGCAGCCAGGGAGTTCAAGGGCCGGACCGATTACCAATTGGTCCAGGAGGAGAACGGTACCGTCCTGAAGGCCCAAGCCAGGGGAACGGCCTCCGGCCTGGTCAAAACGTTGAGTTTCGACCCGTCAAGCTATCGCTATCTGAAATGGTCATGGAAGGTTGATCATACCGTCGCTACGGGTGACGAAACGATCAGGCAGGGCGATGATTATGCCGCGAGAATCTATATCATTTTCCCCGGACGATTCTTCTGGCAGACTCGGGCATTGAACTACATATGGGCCAATAAGCTGCCCAGGGGCGAGTTTGTTCCCAACGCCTTTACTTCGAATGCCATGCTGCTGGCGGTCGAATCCGGGTCGTCCAAAGTTGGCCGGTGGGTTTCGGAAGAGCGGGATGTTCTGGCTGATTACCGGCGCGTCTTTGGCGAAGAGCCACCCCGGGCGGGCGGTATCGCCATCATGACCGATACCGACAATACCGGTGCCGAGGCGACCGCCTGGTACGGCGACATCACCCTCTCGACATCCAGGTGAGCGTTTTTATTTCTGTTGTTCCGCTATAAGGAGTTTGTGGAAGTGGATCTGAATTTTCGCGTACTTGCCGAGACGATCCCGCATCTGGTCTGGTCGGCCCGGCCAGACGGGTTTCGCGACTATTTCAATGCGCGTTTGCTGGCCTATCTCGGCAAAACTCTGGAGGAGATGCAGGGGTGGATGTGGCAGGAAGTGCTGCACCCCGATGACCGGCAACGGACTATGGATGCATGGACCGAGGCTAAAATCAGGGGAACGGAACTCTGTGCCGAATATCGCATCCGCCGGGGAACGGATGAGGCTTATCGCTGGCATGAGGGGCGGGCCACGCCGGTGCGCGATGCGGCGGGCAATATCGTACGCTGGTTCGGTACCTGCACGGACATCGAAGAGCGTAAGCAGTCCGAGGAGAAGCTTCGCTACAGCGAAGAGCGATTTTCCAAGGCTTTCCATTGTGGGCCGATGATGATGACCCTCAGCGATTTCGAAACGGGCAGATACCTCGAGGTTAACGATGTATTCACGCGGGTATCAGGTTTCGACAGGGATGAAACAATCGGGCGAACCACGTTGGAGTTGGGATGGATCGATCCTGAAAATCGGCAGCGACTCCTGGCGGAACTCAAAGCGAAGGGGCGAGTGGAAGGCTGGGAACTTAAGGTGACGGGTAAAGCCGGGAATACCATATGGTGCCAATATTTCGGTGAACTCGTTCCAGTCAGCAGTGGAGACATACTGCTGTCGATCGCACTGGACATAACCGAGCGCAAGCATGCGGAAGAGGCGCTGGCTCTGGCCAAGCAAGCCGCCGAGGTCGCCAGTCTGGCCAAAAGCGAGTTTCTTGCCAACATGAGCCATGAAATCCGCACACCGATCACCGGTATTCTCGGGATGGCGGAACTGCTCGAAGGCACGGAACTTTCCGCGTGTCAGCAGGGCTATTTGAAAACCCTGCTCACCTCGACGGAAAACCTGCTGGCGTTGGTTAACGAAATCCTTGACTTGTCAAGGATCGAAGCCGGCAAGGTTGAACTGGAGTGCAAGGGGTTTAGTCTGCGGGAGGTGCTCAACGAGGTGGTCGCGAGTCAGATTCTCGTCGCAAACGCCAAGGGACTTCCGATCAGGACCGTTATCCCCGCCGACGTCCCCGATGGCTTCACAGGCGACCAACTCAGGCTGAAACAAATTCTATTCAATCTCGTGGGCAATGCCGTCAAGTTCACCGAGAAAGGGGACGTTACACTTTCGGTCGCTGTCGAGGAAAGACAGGGCGCTAAAATCCTGCTTCGGTTCGATGTGGCCGACACCGGAATTGGTATCAAACCGGAGGCCATTGCCAGGATTTTTAAACCGTTCGATCAGGCGGATTCCTCCATGACCAGGAAATTCGGCGGGACAGGTCTTGGCCTGGCCATTTGCACGCGGTTGTCTGCACTCATGGGAGGTGCGATCTGGGTGGATAGCCGCGAGGGGGTCGGCAGTACCTTCCATCTTCGCATTCCGCTTGAAGTGAGCGATACCCCGCCGGCATCCGGTGCTTCCCGGCAGGTTGGCCAACCCCCGTTGTGGGAGGGCGCGCCTCGGCGTGTCCTGCTGGTTGAAGATAACGACATCACCCGAAAATTATTTACCGACCTGCTGAATAAATACAGCCACCACGTGGATTTTGCCCGGAACGGGGTCGAGGCTTTGGAAATGTTGAACCATGCCGATTACGACATTGTCCTGATGGATGTGCAGATGCCGGTCATGGATGGGATCGAAGCCGTTGGGAAACTTCGCGAGAGGGAGAGGGAAACAGGTGGGCATGTGCCGGTTATCGCCATAACGGCGCATGCGATGGAAAAGGATCGGCTCAACATATTGAGCAAGGGATTCGATGGCTACCTGTCGAAACCGACGAAAATGAAGGATCTGTTCAATGAAATGAAGCGCTGTCTTGCGGGGTAACGGATCGCCGCGCCGGTTGCCCGAGTGGCTGAACTTCCTGATTTCGTGCTAGAATTTCCATGAAGGGAGAGATGCCATGACACACCGTGAATACGTCAGTGCGTGTCAGCGTACAGAACTCAAGGATATGCCTGCGCGGCTGTTGAACCAGTCGACGGGAGAGATTGGCACCTTGCAGCTGTGCGTCTGGCTCGAGGCCCCGGAAGCGATGCTGGTGAAAGTTGATGACGAACTCACCACGTGGTGGCCGGAGGATGTCGAGGATATTTCCGAAAGTATTTAGGCGCGGGAGAAAGGAGTTTCGTCATGGAACGCAAGCGATTCGACTTTGTCTGCATGGAAAGCGAAGAGGGTCGCGATGCGGTGGTGATTCACGGGAAGGAACATGGGTTGGTTGACCATTGTGCCGGGGAACATCTGTTGGTAAAGACCCCGGAGGGCGCTTCACGCTGCTGGGATTATCGTGAGTGTGAGGAGTTGCATCGTGAACGCGATGAATTCCCCTGGCGCTGACCACTGCCACTGCCACATCGCCAAAGGCGCCGAAGTCTCGGCGCCTTTTTGATTTTCAGTTGGGCAAGATTACGGATTCCCGGGATCGCTGGTGGATCATCGGAACTTTGTTATAGTCCAGAATAGCAGCCGGAATTCGTATCCTTCGCCATCGAAAGGTGCTGAAGTCATGGAAACCAAGCTCAGGGCGGTTCTGCCCGATCATGAACTGGTGAAACTTTACGAACAGATGGTAATCGGCCGGGAGTTCGAGGAAGCTTGTGCCGAACAGTACACCAAGGGACACATCACCGGTTTTTTGCACCTGTACAGCGGTCAGGAAGCGGTGGCGGTCGGCGCCACGGCCGGCCTGCACAAGGATGACTACATTCTCTCCGCTTACCGTGAGCATGCCCAGGCGATCGTCCGCGGCGCCGAACCGAAGCGGGTGATGGCCGAGCTGTTCGGCAAGGCGACCGGGCTTTGCAAGGGGAAGGGCGGCTCGATGCACCTGTTCGCGCCGGAGCTCAGCTTCATGGGCGGCTACGCCATCGTCGGCGGGCAGCTGCCGGTCGCCTGCGGGCTGGCCTTCAGTGCCAAATACCGTCAGGAGGACCGCATTACCGCCTGCTTCTTCGGCGACGGCGCGGTCAATCAGGGGACCTTTCACGAGTCGCTCAACTGGGCACGGCTCTGGGAGCTGCCGGTCCTGTTCGTCTGCGAAAACAACTTCTACGGCATCGGCACCGAGGTGCACCGCTCCTCGGCGCTGCCGACGGTGCACAAGCGCACCTGCGGCTACGACATCCCCTCCGAGAAGGTCGACGGCATGGACGTCGTCGCCGTCTTCAAGGCGGTGAAATACGCGGCCGAGAAGGTGCGCGAGAGCGGCCGCCCGTACTTCATCGAGGCAACCACCTATCGCTTCCGCGGTCACTCTATGGCCGACCCGGCCAAGTACCGTTCGGCGGCCGAGCACGAGATCTGGAAGTCGCGCGACCCGATCCCCGCCTTCGCACGCCGGCTGCTCGACGAGGGGATCGCTGCGGAAGAAGAGCTGGAAGCGATCCGCAAGCGCTGCACGGCAACGGTTCAGGATGCGGTCACTTTCGCCGAGGAGTCGCCGTGGCCCGAGGACCGGCAGATCTGGGAGGATATCTATGTCTGAGTTGACCTACCGCGATGCACTGAACCTCGCGCTCAAGGAGGAAATGCGCCGGGATCCCTCGGTGGTGGTGTTCGGGGAGGATGTCGCCCTGTACGAGGGCTCGTTCAAGGTGACGCGTGGCCTGCTTGCCGAATTCGGCGAGGAACGGGTCAAGGATACGCCGATCTCCGAGAACACCATTGTCGGCGTGGCGGTCGGTGCCGCCATGGGGGGACTGCGGCCGGTGGCTGAACTGATGACCGTCAACTTCGCGCTGCTGGCGATGGACCAGATCGTCAACCACATGGCCAAGGTTCGCTCCATGTTCGGCGGCCAGACGCATCTGCCGATGGTGGTGCGCATGCCGGGCGGCGGCGGCAGCCAGCTGGGGGCTCAGCACTCCCAGTCGCTGGAGAGCTATTTCATGCATTGTCCGGGGCTGCGTATCGCCTACCCGGCGACCCCGGCCGATGCCAAGGGGTTGCTGAAGACGGCGATCCGCGATCCCAATCCGGTGATCTTCCTCGAACATGAGCTGCTCTACAACAGCAAAGGGGAGGTGCCGGACGACCCGGAGTTCCTGGTGCCGTTCGGCAAGGCCAACGTGGTGCGGGAAGGGAGCGACGTGACCGTTGTCGCCTATGCCCGCATGACGGTGCTGGCCCTGCAGGCCGCCACCGAGCTGGCAAAGGAGGGGATCTCCTGCGAAGTGATCGATCTGCGCACCCTCAATCCCCTGGATGTCGAGACCTTCGTGGCTTCCGTCCGCAAGACCGGGCGAGCCGTGGTGGTGGAAGAGTGCTGGCGGACGGCCGGACTCGGCGGCGATCTGGCCCACCGCATCCACGAAGCGTGCTTCGATACACTGCGGGCACCGGTCAGGCGGGTGGCCGGGCTGGATGTGCCGATGCCCTATTCACGCGAGATCGAAAAGCTGTGCATCCCCCGGGTCGAGACGATCGCCGCAGCAGTGCGCGACGTGCTGGCCGCGAGCGTCTGAGGTGCCGCAATGAAAGAGATCACCATGCCCAAACTCTCCGACACCATGCTGGAGGGGACGGTAGTCGTCTGGCGCAAGGCGGTGGGCGCCCAGGTCGAACGCGGCGAAGTCATTGCCGAGGTGGAAACCGACAAGGCGACCATGGAACTCGAGGCCTTTGCTAGCGGCGTGCTGCTCGAAATCCGCGTGGAAGCTGGGAAAACCGTGCCGGTCGGAACGGTGATCGGAGTTATCGGTGCGGCGGGGGAACAGCCCGTCATCACACCCGCCATCAGTGTTGCCGCGCTGGCCGCGGCCCCCTCTCCTTCGGCGACGGAGCCGTCACCAGTCGCGGTTCCGCCGGTCCAGCCGCCACCGGTACAGCCGCCGCCGCTGCCAGCCGGCAGCGGGGAGGAGGAAGTGCTGGCCGCGCCGGTGGTGCGGCGACGTGCCCGCGAACTCGGCATCGATCTGTCTGCCGTGCCCGGGAGCGGGCCGGGTGGGCGGATCCTGCTCGAGGATCTGGTGCCGGTCGAACAACAGCCCGCCGCGCGGGAACTTCTTCCGGAACGGGAAATTAAGGAGATCCCGGAAGGGGAGGGGGCTGCCCGGCCACCGGCTGCTCAGCCGCTGTCGCGGATGCGCGCGGCCATCGCCCGGACGGTCAGCGAATCCTGGCGGACGATCCCGCACTTCTCCGTGACGGTTGAGGTGCGCATGGATGCCGCCGGGCAGCTTCTGCGCCAGTTCAAGGAAGCCGGCACGCCCGTGACACTGACCGCCCTGCTGGTCAGGGCCGCGGCCCTGACCCTCGGCCGGTTCCCGCGGCTGAATGCTTCGTTCCGGGAGGCGGGCATGGTGAGCCATCCCGATATCAATATCGGCATCGTAACGCGCCGCGACGATGGCTTGCTGGTTCCGGTACTGAGGGGATGCGGCGATCTTCCCCTCGCCGAGACGGCAAATCGGTTGGCGCAGCTGGTCGAAAGGGCACGTCATGGCCAGCTCAGCGACAACGAACTGACCGGCGGCACTTTTGCCATCTCCAATCTGGGGATGTTCGGGGTGCACTCTTTCGTCGCCCTGATCCTGCCGCCCATGGCGGCGGTGCTGGCGGCCGGTGCGGTCCGTGACGGAGTGGTCGCACGGGATGGCCAACCGGTCGTCGCCCAAGTGCTGTCGCTGACGCTGTCGGCCGATCACCGGCTGGTCGACGGTGTCTATGCCGCGGAATTTTTGCAGGACGTCAAGCAGCTGCTGGAAGATCCTGACAAGCTCGTCGGGGGAGGAAGGTGAGCAACGACCGGTTATGATTGGCAGGGCTGGCTGCGCCGACGCGATTTGCGCGGGGGAAAGAGGAGTGCTACATTTAGTTTAGTCGGATAGTCGGGTATTTGGTTTTTCCGAAGAGGTCTCGATCAATTCAGAAACTCACTCCGGGAGAAATGCCATGAAAACGCTGATTGGACTGTTGGTTGCGGCATTACTGCTCGTCCCCACGGCAGCGCTTGCCAATCATCATGCGATCAAACTGGCGACGAAAGACGGTGTCGGCGCCTACCTTGCCGATGCCGAAGGGAAAACCCTCTACTGGTTCAAGAAGGATACCCCTGGACAAAGCGCCTGCGCCGGGCCGTGCCTCGAGAAATGGCCGCTTTATTACCGCGAGTCGGTCGCCCCTCCCGAAGGGTTGGCGGCCGCTGATTTTGCCACGATCCAACGCGCCGACGGGAAGCCGCAGACGACCTTCCGCGGCTACCCCCTTTACTACTGGGTCAACGATGCCAATCCCGGCGATACCAACGGGCAGGGGATCAACAGTGTCTGGTTCGTGATCGACCCGGCCCATTTCCCTCCCAGGTAGCATATTCTCGAATTGAAACGGATCGCACCGGCCCGGGCCTTTCGCTCGGGCCGGTGTGTTTGTAATCCTCTAATCATCTTGATATAGTACAAATTCAAAGCCGGTAGCGATCAGGTCGGACGGTTCGCCTAAAACCGCCACGGACGTGGGACAAGTGGAGGCTGACGCGGGGATGCACATGCAGAATGATCCCGATATCACGACGCAAAAGACTCGCACCTCTCCCTGGACACAACTCTGGTTTCCGCTCCTGGTTCTGGCCGTGTCGCTCGTCTCGACCTTTTTCCTCTGGCGCGTTATCGACCATGGGATTGTCGATCGCGCGGAATACCGCTTCCGGAGTCAGGCCCAGGAGATTGCCAGCAAGGTCATCAAACGACTGCATGACCATGAGCAGGTTCTCCTTGGCGCGAATGCCCTGTTCCATGTCAAGGGCGATACAGTCACCCGCGACGAATGGCTCCGTTACGTATCGGCCTTGAGACTCAGCGAAAACCACCCAGGCATCCTCGGCGTCGGCTATACCGTCTGGCTGACCCCCGCGCAGAAAGAAGCCAACCTCAGGAAGATCCGCGCCGAAGGTTTCCCCGAGTATTTCATCCGCCCCCCCGGTGATCGCCCGGCCTACACCTCCATTATCTGGCTCGAACCGTTCACCTGGCGCAACCAGCGGGCGTTCGGC
Organism: Desulfuromonas sp.; assembly: GCA_012026975.1. Lineage (GTDB taxonomy): Bacteria > Desulfobacterota > Desulfuromonadia > Desulfuromonadales > BM103 > VAUL01. Next base: position 30,261 of record VEPG01000057.1, read on the forward strand.
TACGACATGTATGCGGAACCGGTACGGCGCGCGGCCATGGACAAGGCCCGCGATACCGGGGAGACCACCATCGCCGCCAGGATCACCCTGGTGCAGGAAACCGACCAGGACCAGCAGTATGGCATGTTGATGTATGTCCCTTCCTATCGCCAGGCGATGCCGACGGATACGGTCGAGCAGCGCCACGCCGCGTTGCGCGGCTTCGTCTACAGCCCGATTAGAATGAACGATTTTGTAAGCAGCACGCTCGGCAAGCTGCCGACTGACCTGGATTTCGAGATCCATGCCGGGGAAACCCCGTCGGTCGACAGCCTCATGTTCAGCAGCCGGCTTGCGGATAAGCGGACCCTGCCCGAGGGCTACCGTCCGATATTCTCCTCCACCAGCACGATCGAAGCCTATGGCAACATCTGGCGGTTCAGTTTCAACACCCTTCCCGCCTTCGACGTGGAACTTAACCGGAGCAAGTCGCTGGCGACCCTGTTCACGGGCATTCTGTCGAGCATTCTGCTCAGTGTCCTGGCGGCCTTGCAGGCACACTCCCGACGGCACGCCCTGACCATCGCCGAGCAGATGAAGAACGCGAAAGAGGTAGCCGAGGCGGCCAAGGCCGCCTCGGAACAAGCCAGCCGGGCCAAAAGCGATTTCCTGGCCACCATGAGTCATGAAATACGCACGCCGATGACGGTGTTCATGAGTGCCATCGAACAGCTTCAGTACATCGACAAAGATCCCGCCCACCAGCAATTGATCGGACTGGCCGACCAGTCGAGCAGACGGTTGTATGCCCTGGTCAATGACATCCTGGATTTTTCCAAGATCGAGGCTCGGCGGGTGGACATCGATGAGGATTGGTTCAACTTGCGGTGTTGCCTCCAGGAAACCGTGGCAATGATGACCGCCAAGGCTCAAGAAAAAGGTCTCGGTCTGCTGCTGGAGGTATCGCCTGCTGTTCCGGAGTGCATCGTGAGCGATCAGCATCGGCTTGAACAGGTCCTGATCAACCTGATCGGCAACGCCATCAAGTTCACCGATCACGGTGAGGTGAAGGTGAGCGTTCGCGGTCGTGACGGTATTGTGGAGTTTGCCGTGAGCGATACGGGCATCGGCATCCCCGCGGACCAACAGGAGACCATTTTCGAGACATTCAGCCAACTGGACAGTTCGTCAACCCGCAGATATGACGGCACCGGCCTGGGACTGGCTATTTCCAAGGGACTGGTCGAACTGATGGGGGGGCGGATCAGCGTCCGGAGCCGGCTTGGTCAGGGGAGCACTTTTACCTTCACGCTCCCCGTGAAAAACCCGCCAGCGGAAAGCTTGGTCGGACTGGACCAGAACGAGATGCCGGCGACAACGGATCTGCCCGAAGCACACATCCTGTTGGCCGAAGACAATCCGATGGTTCGCGATGTCATCCTGTCGACCCTGTTTCGCCGAAACCTGCGGGCGACAACCGCTGAAACCGGTCGGGAAGCCTTCCAGAAATGGCAGGCGGGACACTTTGATCTCATCCTCATGGATTTGCAGATGCCGGAAATGGATGGCCTGGAGGCGACTCGGGAAATTCGCAGACGGGAGGCGTGCAAGGGGAAGCGGATCGGCATCATCGGCCTGACTGCGCATGCCAATCACAATATTCAACAGGAATGCCGCGAAGCCGGGATGGACGAGGTTCTGGTCAAACCTTTCGAAGCCGCCAAGCTGTTTGAGGCGATCGAACGCTATCTTGACAGCCCGTAAGCATCGACTGCCTTGCCAGGGCCGGGATGTTTTAGTCAGTACCTGCAAGTGCGAGGGGCTGTAGGATCAACCACAGCCCCTCGCATTTTTTCTTTCTACCGTCTCCGCCAAGAGGCAGCTTCGTCGGCTTTCGTCAATCGGCTCAATGGCGATTTTCAGCGGAGCTGTGCAGGTAGCGGTAGAACATCGGGAAGCTGACAAAGAAAGCCAGGCAGATCAGGTATTCGACGCCCTTGATGTACTGGTAGAAGTCCACCAGGGTGTAAACCTGATGCCATTCGCCGATCTGGTTCAACAGGTTCATGACGTCATCTCCTTAGTGCCGGGCTATTCAGGATTTGTGAGATTCGGCCTGCACGACGGCTTTGCTTTCAGTGCGCCGCGCCAACCCCTTGATGAATCCGACCAGCAGCATGATCGACGGCATCAGCTGGGCCACGACCAGCAGTGCGCAAAACGCCAGGAAGATGGTAATCAGCAAGCCGCTTGAATAGGTCTTCGCCGTATCGACCGCAAGGGCCGGTACGCTGCTGGCCAGGGCCATCACTACGGTCAGTGTCGTGGTACGCAGGGTGTTCATGGTGTCCTCCTCTTTGCTTTGGGTTAAGTGCCAACAGCCTACTCAAATGACGGCACATCGGAATGGTCGTGCTGGTTCGCCTTGTCAAAAGCGCACTTCACTGCCTGGCGCAGTTCCTCGTCGTCGCCGGGAACGCTGCCGGGCTTGAGCGCATGGTAGAAGATCCCCTCGCTCCGCGCCCGACGCAGCAGCGCCAGTGGCAGCTCGCTGGCCACCAGGATGATCGTCAGGTCGCGGTTGCAGCGCTTCAGCAGCGGGATCAGATCGGAGGCCAGCAGTTCGTCGAATCGTGAACTCAGCAACACCACCTTGACCGTCTTCTTGAGGATCCCGCACAGCGCGCCTGCCAGCGAGTTGGGAACGGTCACCTGATAGCCGGCGTCACTGAACAGTTCCGCCATCTGGGTCCTGGCCGTAAGATCCTCGTCAGCGATGAGCAGTCCTTGCGTATTCATGGTGTCCCCCGAATGGCCCGGTGTTTCGTTGCTCGCGACCTACTTGGACGCTGCGGCGTCGGCTTTCTTGCCAGTGCTGAACACGCCCTTGACCATGCCGAAGAACAGGATGCCCGCCGGCACCAGCTGGCTGATGATGATCGTCGCGAAGAAGCCGAGGAACAGATAGCCGAGCAGGCTTACGCCTTCTCCTTCGCCTGCCGGGGCGGCGTATGCGACAGAGGCGCCGTATACCATCATCCAACCAAGAAGTCCTCGCATTGTTTTTTTCATGGCCGCTCTCCTTCCTTTGGGTGTTGGCCGAACTTGACTTTTACCAGTGCATCCCCCATGCCAGAATATAAATTAATTTTAAGTTGTCTAGTAAGATGTTGATTTTATAGATTTTTTATCTGATTGTCGCAGGCCATGCCGAAACTGATCGGAGCTGCCGGCGTATATGGAAAACATACGCAAAAACGTCTGCCCGGCCGTGTGCCAAATTTTGACCGGCAACGTAACAAATTGAAATCAAAGAGATTTTTGTGGCGTAGTGGGGGTGTATGGCGGAATCATGCTGTGTCGGTAGAGAATTATGCAGGCGTATCCGGCGGGGAAAGTCGCTACCGGCCGCGGCTTTCCCCGCCGGGGATCAACTGTTCAACTCCTGCTCTATCCCGTTCAGCCCCTCCAGGGCCCCGCACGGAAGCGAGAGGTGACCCCCGCCGATCCGCGGTTCGCGGGGGTTGATGCGAATCACCGTGGCCCGGGGGGCGCGGCCAAGCTGTTCGCTGGTGTAGCGGATGGTGGGGATGGCGGTGCCGGCGCCCATCTCGATAATGGCCAACGGCCCGTCCTGGTGTTGGGCGCGGAAACTGTCAAAGCGCATTTCCTGCCCGCGGGTACGGTCGGAGAGCCACGACCAGTCGCCGAACATCAGGATGTTGGGGCGGGCCACTCCCCTGCAGTGCGGGCACTTCGGGATATGCCGGGCGCGCATCGTCTCCTCGTCGACAGGGATCTCTTCACGGTTGCCCCAGATATCGTGACTGCAAGGGGAGAGGCATTGCAGATGATGAATCGAGCCGTGCACCTCGAGGATCTGGTCCTCGCGAAAACCGGCTTTCTGGAACTGCCCATCAACGTTGGAGGTGACAACAAAGACGTCCTGGTCGAAGCGATCGGTCCACTCCTGCAATATGAAGAAGCCGCGGTGCGGTTCGGTCTCACGGTAGAGATTGGTCCGGTGGCCGTAGAACCCCCAGCCGAAGCTCGGGTCGCCCTCGAAATGGCGCGGATTGGCCGCCTCCACGAAGGAAAGCCCCAGTCGGCGGTAGGGGGGGTAGGCGTTCCAGAATCCCTCGTTGCCGCGGAAGTCCGGCAGCCCGGAATCGACCCCCATCCCGGCGCCGGCGGTGATCACCAGGGCCTCCGCGCGCTGGATCGCATCGGCAGCCAGCTTGAAGCTTTCATCGAGGTTCATAGGCTTACTCCTGCAGCGAGGTCGTGAGATAGCAAGTAGCGAGATGGCGAGGTAGAAAGATTCCCTCTACAACTTTGCTATTTGCTATCTCGCTAGTTTTTTGTAATCCCCACCTCCACCAGTTGCGCCTCCAGCAGTTTTTCGACCTGACGCGGTTCGATCCCGACCAGAAAGCCGCGCTTGCCGCCGTTGATGTAGATTTTCTCCAGAGGGAGAATGCTCTTCTCCATACAGACCGGCAGCGTTTTCTTCGTGCCGAAGGGGGATGTTCCGCCGACCAGGTAGCCGGTATGGCGGTTGGCGGCATCGGGGGTGCAGGGGCGGATGCTGCGCGCACCGAGGACGCGGGCCAGTTCTTTGGTGGAGACCTCGCGATCACCGTGCATCAGGATCAGCAGCGGTTTGCCGCCATCGTCTTCCATGACCAGCGTTTTGATGACGGCATGTTCATCGACGCCCAGTTCCCGGGAGGATACGGTTGTGCCGCCGCGTTCCTCGTAGGCGTAGAGATGCTCGGTAAAAGCGACCTTTTTCTCGCGCAGGAAACGAACGGCCGGAGTGACGGGGAACTTCTCCTTGCTCATCGACAAAACCTTGAATTGGCCACGGATCAAGGCGGATCAAAGCGGATCAGGCAAAATCACCAAGGCAAAACCTACAGGGATGAACAGGATAAACAGGATAAAACCAAGAAGCACCGGCTATGGGAATATTGGTTTAACATCCTGTATATCCTGAATATCCTTGTTGATTGCCTTGCGGTTTATCCGTCTTTATCCGCATTTATCTGTGGCTGAAAAGGGTTTGGTTATCAATAACCCCTGGCCCATGACAGCACCAGCATCACCAAGCTGACCACTGTGGCAGCGATGCACAGGGTGCCAAGGAAGTTGAACAGCGGCCGCAGGGTCATCCGTCCGCGAATCCCCAGCGGCAGGACTGCCCCCAGTGCCGCCCCGCCCAGCGCGCCGCCGAGATGACCGGCGTTATCGGCGCCGACCACCAGGCCGAAGACGAAGGCGAAGGCCGCCCAGCGCAGCATGAAGTTGCGCAGGTTGTGGGCCGCCGGTCCGCCGACCCGGTGGTAGTAGACGATGGCGAAGCCGATCAGGCCGAACAGCGACCCGGAGGCGCCGACCACGGGGGCGATCGGATGCCAGAAGAGACCGGCGGCAGTGGCGGTCAGGGCGGTCACGGTGTAGAGCGTCAGGAACCGCATGGTGCCGATCTCGGCCTCGATGGCCGGGCCGACCTGGTAGAGAACCATCATGTTGAACAGTAGATGGATCACCCCGCCGTGAGTATAGGCGTAGGTCAGGCAGCGCCACCATTGTCCTTTGATTTCAACAAGCGGCCAAAACTGGGCGCCGGCTTGTATCAACAATTCGACGTCCGGGCTGAAAATTGCCTGGAACCCCCGGCCGGAAACGGCTCCCTGGATGACCATCAGGCTGAATGCCACCAGGTTGACGGCCAGGATGACCCAGGTCGCCGGGGTACCGCTGCCTGCCGAGCCGCCGCGCATCAGTTCGCGCCAGGCACGTTCCCAGCGCATCAGGCGCCAATGCCAGCGGGGGCCGCGCAGCCCGAGTTTCACGCCGATAGTCGGCCAATCCATGGTATTCTCCGATAGCTGGATAAATGTTGCTAAAGGGTAGCACAAAATGCCGGGAGTTGGGCAATAGTTCGCAGCCATGCGCGGATTTGCGCTGCTTGCAATTGCCGTTGAAATTGGGCAAACTATCCTGATAAAAATTGACCCGGTGCAGGCCGGATTCAAGATTGATAGACAGGAGAAGGGACAAGACGCTCGAATCGCTCAACCCGGCAACCGGGGAACTGCTGGAAACCTTCGTCGAATGGTCCGATGCCGAAGTTGCCGCAGTCATCGGCAAAACCCAGCAGGCCTGGCTGGCGTGGCGTGGCACCTCCTTTGCCGAACGTTCCACCCTGATGAAGCGGGCGGCGCAGGTTCTGCGCGACAATGCCGACAGCTACGCCCGGACCATGGCGCTGGAGATGGGGAAGCCGGTCGGCGAGGGGCGGGCGGAAGTCAACAAATGCGCGCTGTGCTGTGATTTCTACGCCGACCATGCCGAGGGTTTTCTGGCAGACGAGGTGATTGCCAGCGATGCGTCGAAATCCTACGTGGCTTACCGGCCGCTCGGGGTGATCCTGGCGGTGATGCCATGGAACTTCCCGTTCTGGCAGGTATTCCGTTTTGCCGCTCCGACGCTGATGGCGGGCAATACTGGGCTGCTCAAGCACTCGTCCAACGTCCCCCGCTGTGCCCTGCAGATCGAGGAAGTGTTCGTCAAGGCCGGTTTCCCGGCTGACGTCTTCCGCACCCTGATGATCGGTTCCGGCAAAGTCGACAAGGTGATCGAACATCCGGCGGTCAAGGCGGTGACCCTGACCGGCAGCGACATCGCCGGCCGCAAGGTGGCGGCCAAGGCCGGGCAGATGCTGAAGAAGACCGTGATGGAACTGGGCGGTAGCGACCCCTTCGTGGTGCTGGCCGACGCCGACCTCGACGAGGCCGCCGCGGTAGCGGCCAGGGCACGCTGCATCAACTCCGGGCAGAGCTGCATCGCCGCCAAGCGCTTCATCGTCGAGGCGCCGGTCTATGATGCCTTCCTCGAAAAGTTCCGCGCCAACATGGCGGCGCTGGTGATGGGCGACCCGCTCGACGAAAAGAGCCAGGTCGGCGCCCAGGCCCGCGAGGACCTGATGGCGGAACTGCATGCCCAGGTGGAAGCCTCGGTGGCCAGGGGCGCGAAGTTGGTGCTGGGCGGCAAGCCGCTGGCCGGCAAGGGGAGTTTCTACCCGCCGACCATCCTGGTCGATGTCGTTCCCGGCATGCCGGCCTATGACGAAGAGATGTTCGGGCCGGTGGCCTCGGTCATCCGCGCCAGGGATGCCGCCGATGCCCTGCGCATCGCCAACGATACGCCCTTCGGCCTCGGCGCCTCGGTGTGGACCCGCGACGCCGCCAAAGGTGAAGCCTTTGCCGCGCAGGTCGAGGCCGGCGCCTCGTTCGTCAACGGGATGGTCAAGAGCGATCCGCGCCTGCCGTTCGGCGGAGTGAAGATTTCCGGGTTCGGTCGCGAACTGTCGCACCATGGCATCAGAGAATTTGTCAACATTCAGACGATATGGGTCCGTTAGGCATGCAATGCTGCTGATGACTGAAAACAAGAGGGGGAAAGCTCCTATGCGCAGGGTATTCTGGCCGGCCCTGCTGGCCCTGCTCCTTTGCCTGGGTGGCCGGGTCGAGGCCCTGGCCGCCGGCGAAAGGGAGATCGATACGGAGCAGGTGTCCCGTTGGCTTACCGCTCTGGTCGACGGTCGGGAAAAGCTCCCCGAGGGACTGGTCGGCCCGGGCGGTTTCGTCATGTCCGAAGAGGTCGCCGACCTCTACCGGCCCCGTGAGTTCCGTCCACTCTGGCATACGGGGCACGGCTTGCGCCCCTCTGCCTTCCTGTTGATCGACCGGTTGCGCAATGCCACCGACCACGGCTTGTGCGGCGAGGATTATCTGCTTGCGCCGCTTGAAACCCTGCTCAAAAGCCGGGCAGCGCAGATGCGCAATCAAAAAGCGCTGCCGCCTCTCGATGCGGCGACCCTCGACCTGCTGCTGACGCAGGCCTTCTTTTCCTATGCGACGCATCTGGTCGAAGGCCAGATCGATCCGGCCCTGGCCCATATCGACTGGCGCGGCCGTCGCCGCAAGGTCGATCTGGGCAAGCTGCTCCCTCCCGCCGTTGAAGGGGAAAGTCTCGGGACGCTGCTGGGCGAACTGATACCGCCTCATCCCGAGTACCGGCAATTGATGGGGGCGCTCGTCCGTCAGCGGGAAATCGCGGCACGCGGCGGGTGGCCCACGATCCCGGAACTCCCGAAGGGGGGCAAGCTGCGCCCGGGCGACATCGATACGCGTTTGCCGGCTGTGCGCGCCCGGTTGCTGGCCACCGGCGAACTCCCCCAGCCGGCTTCCTTTGAACGCAATGCCTACGGCATGACAACCCTGATGGCGGTACGGCAGTTCCAGGAACGGCACGGGCTGGAGCCGGACGGCGTCATCGGTTCGCGCACTATCAAGGAACTGAACTTCACGGCCGAGGACCGGGTCCGGCAGATCGAACTCAACCTGGAACGCTGGCGCTGGATGCCGCGCGACCTGGGCAAGCGCCACATCCGTGTCAATATCGCCGACTTCTCCCTGAAAGTGGTGGAAGACGGCCAAACGGTGCTGGAAATGCCGGTCATCGTCGGTACGCCGTATCGCCGGACCCCGGTTTTCTCGTCGCAAATGAGCTACCTGGAATTCGCCCCCACCTGGACCGTGCCGGCGACCATCCTGCGCGAGGACAAGCTCCCGGCCATCAGGAAGAACCCGGCGTTTCTGACCAAGAACCATTTCCGCGTCATCCGTCGTTCCGGACAGGAAATCGATTCGACGGAACTTGCCGGGATCAACTGGCGTGCGGTCGAGCCCGAACGGTTTCCCGGCAACCTGCGCATGGATCCGGGGCCCTGGAACCCACTGGGCCGGGTCAAGTTCATGTTCCCCAACCCGTACAACGTGTATCTTCACGATACCAACGAGCGCTGGCTGTTCGATCGGGCCTTGCGCACCTTCAGTTCCGGGTGCATCCGCATAGGTCAGCCGGTGGATCTGGCTCGCTATCTGTTGCGGGATCAGCCCCAGTGGGACGAGACCCGACTGCAGGAAGCGCTCGAGCGGAGATCGCCGATGCAGGTGATGATCAACCCGATCCCGACCCATATCCAGTACTGGACCACCTGGGTTGCCGCCGACGGTTCGACCCAGTTCCGTTCCGATCTGTATCTGCGCGATCTCGATCTGGAAGTCGCGCTCACCGATGCGGCCGCCAATAACGTGCGGGCCCTGGCCACTTCAAAAGGGAAAAAGGTCATGCGGGTGAGCTCTCTGAACTGAGGAGTTCGCCCAGGCAGTCTTTGACGGAAAGCGGGGACCGGTTCACTACCGGTCCCCGCTTTGCTTGGAACCCGCGCACTTTCACGTCAACAGGCACCGGTCGATTTGTCCAGTGCCGGGAGGACTGGTACAATTTATCCAGGAAGGGAAGGGCGTCGAGCGGTTAACGGCTGCGAGAGCGTGGCGCGTAGAGAAAGGTGAAGGTATGTTCAGAGTGATTTTCTGCCCTGTCTTGCTCGTGTTGGTCATTATCTCCTGTGGTTTGTCCTGGGCTGACACCTTCAAGTGTACGCGTTCCGACGGTTCGGTCTTTTTAACGAACGATCCGGCTCAAGTGCCTAAAGGCTGCGCGATCGAACGGGTCAAGGATCTCCCTCCGGTCGGTGTTCTTCCGCAGGCTCCTGCTCCTCCACATTCGGTGCCGGTGCAGGAAAGAGCGGTTCCGCAACAGATGCGGGGCGAGGAAGCGAGATCGTTCGAATCGTACGTCGGTGAAGCGGTTCAGTTGGTAGAGAAATTTCATGCCACGCGACGGGACATGGTCACGTCTTCGTTTGTCGCCGATGAATTGAAAGCCAGACACGATCTGGCTGACATAAGAGGGCAGGCGAACGATTTGCGCAAGGAAATCAGTCGGGCGGAACTTAGCGGTTCCGAGAAGCGGAAATTGGACGAGCTGCTTGCCCCCATTACCGAATGAGCGTCAAGGCCCATTTTCGGGTGAACGTAATCGAGTAAAAAAAGACCGGCTGCAGCCGGTCTTTTTTTGTTTCGAAAATCATCCGGGGTCGCAGGCTCCGCCCCTCAGACCAGGTCCTTGAGCCACTTGAAGGCGAGCAGCACGCCGAGGGCGGCGCCGAGGTTGGAGAGGAAGAAGACCAGCAGCACGCGGGTCATGCGGTTGCGCCACCAGCCACGGAGAGTGACGATCTCTTCACCGACCCGCTCCATGTCCTTGACGGTGGGCGAGACGAAGAAGGCCTGCACCAGGCCGGTAACGACGCCGACGCCGATGGCCGGATGCAGGGTGGTGATCGGCGCGGCGACGAAGGCCGACAGGATCGTCAGCGGATGGCCGAGGGCGAGGGCCGTCGCCAGCGCCGAAAGGCCTCCGGTAGCGAGGATCCAACCGATGGCGGCACTGGTCAGCTTGGACATGTCACCGGCAAAGAAACCGGCGATGAAGACCCCGATCACCAGGGCCGGGATGATCCACTGCATCATCTTTCCCAGTTTCCCCGGTTCGGGGATGATGCTGAGTTCGGCGATCTCCTCCGGCGGCGGCGAGGGGGCGGCCAGCCGGGCGCTGATCCCCGGCAGGTGCGCGGCCCCGACCACGGCGACGACCCGCAGCCCGGGGGAATGGCGAATCTCGTTGGCCATGTAGAGATCGCGCTCATCGACCAGAATCGTCTTGACGGTCGGCAGCACCTGGGCCAGTTCGTCGAGCAGCACCGTCAACGTGTCGCTCTCGCGCAGGCGCGCCAGTTCCTCCTCGTCAAACGTCTGTTTTTCGAACATCCCCGCCAGCAGGGTGGCGAGCAGGCTCATCTTCTTCCAGAAGCCGGCCCTGCGCCAGGCACGCAGCAAGGTGGTGCGGATCTCCCGGTCGATCAACTTCACCGTCAAGTCGCGGTTTTCGGCTTCCTCGGCGGCTGCCGCCAGTTCGGCGCCGGGCCGCACCCCGGTATGCAGCCCCATCCGTTTCTGATAGGCGGAAAGGATCAGGTTCGCGCACAAAAACGGCGCCTGTCCCTGGCGGATCACGTCGATCAGGTTGAGGGCCTCCCAATGGTTCGGGTTGCGCAGGGCCTTGTGCCGCTGGTGGTCGAGTTCGACGCAAACAGTGTCGGGGAGTTCGCTGGCGATAACGGAGCGCACCATGTCCACGGACGCTTGAGAGACATGGGCGGTGCCGAGCAGGATGATTTCCCGCCCGTCGAGAGTCAGTCGGCGAATGCTGCCGGTATCGGTCGAATTGGTCGTGGTTTCGGTCATAGTCGAAGGTGTCAAAAAAAGACGCCGGGTAATCCGGCGTCTCGCTATCGTCGGCTCTCCACTCCTGCCGTGGGTCCGTGGCCTCACGTCGACGGCCAAACAGGTGGGCGGGCTTATGATCGTTTCAGGCGTCCCACTCGATGGTGGGCTGGCTCACCACAATCCATGAAGCCTTCCCGGATAGAAGCTATTCCGCGTGGGCATTGCGACCACACCTGCAGGGTAGAGAGCTCATCCGTTTTGGACAAATTCAGTATAGGGAAAAAGGATCGAATACTCAAGGACGATTTCTGGCGGACATCCTTCCAGGCACCGTCAAGGGTATGCCTGGAAAACAGGCACTCTTGTTCAGCAAATGCACACCGGGGAGGGAATTATTCTTCGCAGACTCCGGTTAGACCGCCTGTTTGCCGTTTTTTTGCGCCAACCGCGACTGGCACGGCTTATGCCTCTCAGGGAAGGCAAGAAAGGGAGCCGGCCTCCGATGCGCGAACGATCCGCCAACCGACAGAAACTGCCAGAACAGACCCTGCAGACGGAGAAGCTTGCCGAACTGGGGCGGCTGACTGCCGGTATCGCCCATGAAATCAACAATCCTCTGGCGGTCATTGCCTACGCCATGGAATTGCTCCGGAGAGACGCTGAACTTACGCCGTTCCAGGTGGAGATGGCTGTGCGGATCGAGGACGAGATCGAACGGCTCAAGACCCTGACCGAAAGTCTGCTCTCTTTTTCCAGCGCCCGTGAAGGGTGCCGCCGTCTGGTCGCCCTCAACGATCTGTTGGAGGAGGTTCTGCGGTTGATCCGTTTCGAACTGCAGCGGCAGGCGGTTCAGCTGGAAATGGAACTTGGCGAACTGCCGCTGGTTGCGGCCGATCCCAACCAGGTGAAGCAGGTGGTCATCAATCTGATTATGAACGCTGTCCAGGCGATGCATGGGGAAGGGAAGATCACGCTGCGCACTGCGCACCGTGGCGACGCCGTCGAGCTTGCGGTCAGCGATACCGGCCCGGGGATTCCGGAAAACTTGCGCGAACGGATCTTCACCCCGTTTTTCACCACCAAGGCGGAAGGAGAGGGGACCGGTCTCGGGCTTCACATCTGCCGCAATATCGTCAATGAACATGGCGGTACGATCGTTGTCGAGTCGTCGCCGCGGGGTGGTGCGACGTTCAAGGTATGCCTGCCGGTGGCGCAATGACATGCATCGTTATGCTCAAAATTTAAACAGCTGCTACTGATCTGTTGCCGGTTTATTTATGTAACATGTTGTAATAAAAAGATAATAACTTGTTGGCATGGCACGTGCTAATGTGAAAGGCAGAACGGGCCAGCGGTGAGAGCGGGCCTTTCCGTGATCAAATAAATAGCAAGCCAGCGGAGCAAAGATGCTCTGCAAAGGTTTTCAGGCGATGGCGCCTCCCCCTTTCGGCAACGCAAGGGCGAGGCGCCATTTTTTTTCGGACCACATCCAAGGAGACTGCCATGAAAAAAGTGGAGTGCATCATCAAGCCGTTCAAGCTGGACGATGTGAAGAATGCAATCACCGCGCTGGGGATCACCGGCATGACGGTCAGCGAGGTACGCGGCTTCGGCCGCCAGAAAGGGCACACCGAACTGTACCGCGGTGCCGAGTACCAGGTCGATTTCCTGCCGAAGATCCGCATCGACCTGGTGGTTGCCGACGACCAGGTGTCGGCCATCGTCGAAGCGATCCGCCGCGAAGCCTGCACCGGCCGCATCGGTGACGGCAAGATCTTCGTCTACGACGTCGAACAATCGATCCGCATTCGTACCGGGGAAACCGGGACGGACTCACTTTAACCGTTCACCCATCAACCGAAAGCGTCGAGGTGCTGACATGAAAGGGAAACTTCGCAACACACTGCTTCTGCTCGCATCCCTGGTACTGGTGCCGGGGATCTGTCTGGCCGAGGGCGCCCCGGCGTTCGATACCGGCGATACGGCCTGGATGCTGGTTTCCACGGCATTGGTACTGCTGATGCTGCCGGGGCTGGCCCTCTTCTACGGCGGCATGGTGCGCGCCAAGAACGTCCTCTCCACCTTCATGCACTCGTTTGTCGCCATGGGGATCGTCGGTGTGCAGTGGGCGGTGATCGGCTATTCGTTGGCCTTCGGCGCGGACGCCGGCTTTGGTTTGATCGGGGATTTCAGCAAGGTCATGCTCAACGGTCTGATCAGCTTCACGGACGGCACGCCGATCTACACGGTCTTCCAGAACGTGGCCAACGAGGGGGGCATTCCCGAGTATGTCTTCGCCATGTATCAGTGCATGTTCGCCATGATCACCGTGGCCCTGATCTCGGGCGCGCTGGCCGAGCGCATCAAGTTTTCCACCTACTGCCTGTTCGTGCTGCTCTGGACCACTCTGGTCTACGACCCGCTCGCTCACTGGGTGTGGATGGTTGACGGCTGGCTGTTCAAGAAGGGTGCCCTGGACTTCGCCGGCGGCACGGTCGTTCACCTCTCCTCCGGGATCTCCGCGCTGGCGGTCCTGATCTTCCTTGGCAAGCGCCACGGCTTCCCCAACGAGCGGATGGCGCCGCACAGCCTGCCGCTGACCATGCTCGGCGTCGGCCTGCTCTGGTTCGGCTGGTACGGCTTCAATGCCGGCAGCGCGGTGGTCGGTGTCAACTCCGTCCACGCCGCCGGCGGGCTGGCCGGCCTGGCGCTGACCACCACCACCATCGCCCCGGCCGCCGCCGGCTTGTCGTGGATGATCGCTGAATGGCTCCACAACGGCAAGCCCTCGGCCCTTGGCTTCGGTTCCGGCGTGGTCGCCGGGCTGGTGGTCATCACCCCGGCCGCCGGCTTCGTGCAGCCAGGTGCCGCCCTGATCATGGGGCTGCTGGCCGGGCTGGTCTGCTACGGCGGCATCCTGCTCAAGGCCAAGCTCAAGTACGACGACTCGCTGGATGCCTTCGGAGTGCACGGCATCGGCGGGACCTTCGGTGCCCTGGTGACCGGTGTCTTCGCCACGGTCGGCGCCACCGGCCTGCTCTCCGGGAATCTTGACCAGTTCATCACCCAGGTGATTGCGGTAGCGGCCGCCGGTGCCTATGCGTTCATCGTTACCCTGGTCATCGTCTTCGCCCTGCACAAGACCATCGGCCTGCGCGTCGAAAAGGAAGACGAGATCATGGGTCTCGACCAGACGCAGCATTCGGAAAGCGCCTACAACAACTGATTGTTCCGACCTTGCCCGGCTGGCCGGGGCAACCCGGCCAGCCCAACTTCAACTGACATAGGAGACTGGACATGAAGAAATTGCACAAAATCCTGCTTGGCACCATCGCTCTCGGCCTCTTCTCTGCCAACCTGGCCCTCGCCACCCCCTCGACCCAGATCTGGATCCCCTCGACGGATATCCAGAAGTTCGGCACTTTCCATCTGGGTGTCGACAGCTATCAGCGTTCGAAGGAAGATGACGACGGCAATCGTCCGCACGTCACCGACTTCGGTTTGACGACCGGTGTTCTGCCTAATGAAAAGATCCAGATGGAAGCAGGCTACGATTTTATCACCAACGGCACCGATGCTGACGATCGCCCACTATATTTCCACGCCAAGCTCGGTACTCCCGAAGGCTCGCTGTTCGAGGGTTCCCCGGCACTGGCCGCTGGCGGTTTTGCTTTCGGGACCGATAGTGATGTGACGGATTACAACATTGTTTATGGACTGGTCGCCAAAACTTTCCCGGTGATCGGCCGGCTCTCGGCCGGCTACTATGTCGGCAACGATGACCTATTGGTCGATGCGGACGGTGATGAGGACAATGACGGAGTGCTGCTTTCCTGGGACCGCACCATCAGTGAAGTTTCCGACAAGCTCTGGGCGGCGGTCGACTACCAGGGCGGCGACAACAGCTTTGGTGCGCTCTCCTTCGGAGTGGCTTGGGCGTTTTCACCAAACGTTTCGGTCATCTTCGGTTATGACATTTACAACGAAAACAAGACGGCCGGTGAAGACACCTATACTGTCCAGCTCGATGTCAACTTCTGAGCGGATGTTGTTCGTCCGCTCGGCCTCCTGACGAACCGGCCGCCAGCCCCATCGGGTTGGCGGCCGGTTTTTTTTAATCTGACACGGCCATAAGATACCGGGGTTGGCTGTCCGTTTTGCATGTTCTCCCGAGAGTGGCGCCACGGAACGCGAAGCGTTCTGTTTTTTTCGTCTTGAGGGCGGGGTTAAGATGGGGTAACTTTAAACAAGGTACTTTGCGACCTGCAGGGAAATCACGTTGAGAACCATCTCGAGGAGGCATTCATGTCGACAGACAATGATGATACCGGAGGGGCTGTCGTTGCGTTCGCTTCCGGCGCCATAATAGGTGTCGTGGCCACTCTTTTGTTTATCCGGATGCAGAGCAATCGTGCAAGGAATTCAAGAGAGTATGACAACGATTATATTTATGATGGCGGTGACCTGTTCGTTTAAATCGGTCCCCGCAGCAGCTGCCGTTTTTGAACGAAGCCCTCCCTGGTGGAGGGCTCTTTTATTGACCCCGAGCATCGTCGCGGAGATGATTTCTGATATACTGATTATTCAACAGACTCTGGCACACCTGGAGTTGCGGCGGCATGAAAACCCTCAGCATGAAAACCAGGATGTCGCTGACGGTTTCCCTCCTGTTTGTGTTGGCGATCGCGTTGCTGGCATGGGGTGCCCTTTCCTACCAGGAAGAGTCGCTGCAGGAGGCCATCAGTCGGCAACAGCTTGCCTTGACTTCATCGCTGGCGGCAAGCATCGATGACAAACTGAGCCTGGCTCACAACGCCCTGATTACCGCGGCGCGCCAGATGCCGCCGGAAACCCTGCGTAATGCCGACAGCGCCCAGCGCTTCCTCGATGCCCGCCTCTCTCTCCACTCGATCTTCGACAACCTGATCCTCATCTCCCGCAATGGAAAACTGATTGCCGAAAGCCCCTTTCTCCCCGGCCGACGGGGCATGGACCTGACGTCCCAAGGGTATTTCCAATCGACGGTAGCAACCGGAAAACCATACATTTCGGAGCCCCGCACCTGCTCCCACAATCACCACCATCCCGCCATATTTCTCACTTCGCCTGTCTTCGACACTAAAGGTCGCCTGGTCGCGATAGCCGTCGGGAGTTTCGATCTCTGGGGGAGCAACTTTCTGGAAGAGCTTTCCCGCACCCGGTACGGCGATGCCAGCTATTTCTATCTGACCGACCGTGACCGGACGATCATCGTCCATCCCGATCGGAGCAAAATCCTGACCAAGGAACTTCCAGAGGGGACAAATCCCCTCTACGAGAAAGCCCTGGCTGGATTCGACGGCAGTGGAGAGACCGTCAACGCCCAGGGGGCTCGCGTCATCACCTCGATCCGGCACCTGCGTACCACCGGCTGGATTCTGGCGGCGAACTACTCCGCCGCCGAAGCCTATGCCCCGCTGGAAACGGCTCGACGCTACTTTCTCCTGGGAGCACTGGCCTGCACACTGATCGTTCTGTCAATCAGCTGGTACCTGATGAAACGTCTCACCGCGCCGCTGGCTGATTTCACCCGCCATGTGGAATTGCTGCCGGAAACTTTCGGCCAACACCACTTTCTGGGAATCGAGTCCGACGACGAGATCGGCATCCTGGCGCAAACGTTCAACCGTATGGTTACGACCCTGGAGGCGCAGCAGGCCGCCAACGAATCGAGGCTCGTGGCCCTTCTCCGACTGAACGAGATGAACTCCTCGTCTCTTCATGAACTTGCCGATTTCGCTCTGGAAGAAGCGGTTCAACTCACCCGGAGCAAGATCGGCTACCTGGCCTTCGTCAACGACGATGAATCGCTCCTGACCATGTACTCGTGGTCCCGTGAGGCGATGCGGGAATGCGCCATTGCCGACAAGCCATTGGAGTATCCACTCGCCGGCACGGGCCTTTGGGGGGAGGCGGTACGCCAGCGCAAGCCGGTCATCACCAATGACTATGCAGCCCCCAACCCCTGTAAAAAAGGGTGTCCGGAGGGGCACGTGGAGGTGCGCCGCCACATGAACACCCCGATTTTCGACGGTGAACGGATTGTCATCGTTGCGGGGGTCGGCAACAAGGATGAGGCCTATGACGAAACCGATGTTCACCAACTGACGCTGCTCATGCAGGGGATGTGGCGTCTCATCCAGCGCAAGCGGATCGAGGAGGAGCTGCGCCGGAGTGAAGAGCGTTATCGTCACCTCTATACAGAGACACCGGTTATGCTCCACTCCATCGATCAAGACGGACGGTTGGTCAACGTCAGCAATTACTGGCTCGATACCCTCGGCTACAAGAGAAACGAAGTGCTTGGCCGGAAGACTTCGGAGTTTCTCACGGAAGAATCCCGGCGTTACGCCGAGGAGGTTGTGCTGCCCGAGTTTTTCAGGACCGGTTCCTGCACGGAGGTGCCGTACCGGGTGGTGAAAAGGGACGGCGAGATTCTGGATGTCCTTCTCTCCGCCACAGCCGAAAGAGACGATGAAGGCAAGGTGATCCGCTCGCTGGCCGTCATGATCGACGTGACCGAGCGCAAGCGGGCCGGGGAGGAGATTAAAAAGCTGAATAGCGATCTGGCGGCGCGGGCCGTCGAACTGGAGAATGCCAACCGGGAGTTGGAGGCGTTCAGTTACTCGGTCTCACACGACCTGCGCAAGCCTCTCACGTTGATCAACGGCTATGCCCAGATCATCCAGGATTTGGGCGGTAAATCGTTAAACAACGATTGTCAGAACTACCTTCAGGAGATCTCTGACGGGGTCCTGCGCATGACCGAGCTCATCGATGCCCTGCTCAAGTTCTCCCGTGCCAGCTGCAGGGAACTGCATCGGGAAACGGTCAATTTCAGCGATATTGCCTATGATGTAGCCTCTGATCTGGCTTTGGCTGAACCGGAACGTCTGGTCAGGTTCAAGATTGCCAGCGGGATCACAGTCAGAGGTGATGAAAAGCTCCTGCGGATCGTCCTTGAAAACCTCTTCGGCAACGCCTGGAAATACTCGGCCGCACGAGAAGATGCCGCCATCGAATTCGGTGTGGCCAACGTCGACGGGGAAACAGCCTGTTTTGTCCGGGACAACGGGATCGGTTTCGACATGACGCATGCGGCCAGGATCTTCACTCCTTTCCACCGGCTTCCCGGTGCCGATAAATTCAGGGGGCACGGCATCGGTCTCGGCACGGTAGAGCGGATCATCCAGCGCCACGGCGGTCGGATTTGGGCTGAGGGGGTGCCGGGCGAGGGGGCGACCTTCTGGTTTACCCTGTAATCCTGAAGACTTTGTCTTCTGCGTAAATTGTGCTCTGGGGAAGGAGTGCCAGATGAGCGAAAAGCTACTGAAGACCGACATTCATGGTGGACCAAACGATGCGGCAGGTGAGTGTCAGGAAGATTTACTGGATTTCCGGCTACTCGCCGATACGGTCCCGCATTTCGTCTGGTCGGCACGTGCCGATGGGGTGTCCGACTATTACAACACTCGGTTTCTGGCGTATCTCGGGAAAACGCTGGAGGAAATGCAGGGATGGACCTGGGCGGAAACGTTGCACCCCGACGACCAGCAACGCTGCATGGCCAACTGGATTGCGGCCTTCACCGCCGGAACGGAGTATTACGACGAATACCGCATCCGTCGGGCAGTAGATGGCCGTTATCTCTGGCACGAAGGAAAGGCTATTCCTTTACGTGACGAGGCCGGCAATGTCGTACGCTGGTACGGCACCTGTACGGAGATTGAAGCGTACAAGCAGTCAGACGCAAAACAAGCGCTGCTGGTGGAAGCAATCGGTCAACTCCTGGTCAGCCAGGAACCACAACAGGTCATCGAGTTTCTTTGCCATAAGGTCATGACGTTTCTCGATTGCCAGGTCTTTTTCAATTTCTTGGTCGACGAGCGGAAGGAAAGACTCCATCTCAATGCTTGCGCCGGCATCCCTGCCGAGGAACTGACGAAGATCGAATGGCTCGATTACGGAGTGGCGGTCTGTGGGTGCGCGGCCCGCGATGCCTGCCGTATCGTGGCCGAGGAGATCCAGTCCACCCCCGATCCGCGCACGGAACTGGTGAAATCCTTTGGCGTCCGGGCCTATGCCTGCCATCCGCTTTTGGCACAGGGGCGGGTACTCGGCACCCTCTCTTTCGGGACCTTAACCAGAGACCATTTCTCCGAAAGCGATCTGGAGTTGATGAAGACGGTGGCCGGCCATGTCGCCATCGCCCTGGAACGTAGCCGGTTCGAACGGCGGTTGAGTGACAGCGAAGAGTTGTACCGGGCGATCGGCGAAACGATCGACTATGGCGTGTGGGTGTGCGATCCGGATGGTCGCAATGTCTACGCAAGCCCGAGCTTTCTCAAGCTCGTCGGCATCACCCAGGAACAGTGCTCGGATTTCGGGTGGGGCGACGTGCTGCACCCCGACGATGCCGAAGCCAACGTTGCGGCATGGAAGGAGTGTACCCGTACCGGCAGCGTATGGAATTGCGAACATCGGTATCGTGGAACGGATGGCAAGTGGCACCCGATTCTGGCACGTGGCGTGCCGGTGCGGGACGATCACGGGCAGATCAGGTTCTGGGCCGGCATCAATCTGGACATCGCCGAGTACAAGCAGGTCGAGGAGGCGTTGGCCGAGGCCAAGTCGGCCGCCGAAAAGGCCAGTCTTGCCAAGAGCGAGTTCCTGGCCAGCATGAGCCATGAGATCCGCACGCCCATGACCGTCTTTCTCATGGCGCTTGAGCAACTGCAGCAGATCGATACCGATCCTGCCTGCCGCAAACTGCTGGAACTGGCCGACAAATCGGCCAAGGCCCTGCGCGAACTGGTCGACGACATCCTCGACATCTCCCAGATCGAAGCCTGTCGCGTGAAGTTGGCCGAGGAACCATTAGATCCACGGTCCTTGGTGGGCGACGTTGTCGAAATGTTTACCCTGGCTACACGGGATAAAGGCCTGCGCCTGACAGAAAACGTCGCCCCTGACGTTCCCTCGATCATCGTCGCCGATCAAGGCCGGTTAAAGCAGGTGCTGATCAACCTGGTCGGCAATGCCATCAAGTTCACGGTTCAAGGAGGAGTCGACATTTCCGTCAACTCCACGGGGGGGCGTCTCATGTTTGCCGTGGCAGACACCGGCATCGGCGTTCCGGAAGAAAAGCATGCATTGCTCTTTCAGAGTTTCAGCCAGGTGGACAATTCCTTCCAGCGCCAGCATGGCGGCAGCGGCCTGGGATTGGCCATCTGCAAAGGTCTGGTTGAACTCATGGGGGGGACGATTGGCATGTGCAACCGGGATGACGGAGGCAGCATTTTCACTTTCACACTCCCCCTGAAGACCGCCGCATTGAAACGCTCCCCCCAAGTCACGCCGGTCGACAAGAAAGGGGGAGGATCAACCAGGTTGGTGCGCATCCTGCTCGCTGAAGACGAGCCGCTTGTTCGCGACATCGTTGCGCTCGCCCTGACCCATCACGGCTGGCATGTCGAGACGGCGGCCAATGGACGGGAGGCGGTCGAAAAATGGCGGAGTGAACCATTTGACGTCATCCTTATGGATCTGCAAATGCCCGATATGAACGGATTGGAAGCCGCCCGCACCATCCGCGATCATGAAACCAGGATGGACAAGCGCACTGCCATCATCGGCTTTACCGCGCATGCCTCGGAAACGACCAGCGAACGTTGCATCAGGGCCGGAATGGATTACGTCTTGAGCAAGCCATTGCATTTTGATGATCTCACCGAAGTCATCAACCAGTGCCTGGCAGACTAAAGCACCCGGAAGTCTCAAGGCTTTTTTGTTTTCATCGGCCGTTATCGCCTTGCATTAGAGGATATTGTTGGTCAAACTGTCGGCAACGGTTCCGACTGTGATCGAATTAGCAAGGAGAAGCATATGTACTCCTACGACAATGTGGGGAAAAGCACGATTGCCATGGTCCTGGCCGGAGGGAAGGGAGAGCGGCTCAGCCCGCTGACCCTGCGCCGGGCCAAGCCGAGCGTGACCTTCGGCGGCAAGTACAAGATCATCGACTTCGTCCTGAGCAACCTGTTCAATTCGGGGATCAAGAAGGTCTACATCCTTACCCAGTACCGGGCCTATTCACTGACCAAGCATATTCGCGAGTCCTGGGGAAAGTGGACCGGGCTCGGCGAATTCTATGTCGCCATCTCCCCCGAGACCCGCAACGAAAGCGAGGAGTGGTTCAAGGGGACGGCCGACGCCATTCTCCAGTATCTGCGCTTTGTCGAGCACTCGGATGCGGACTACGTGGCGATCTTCGGCGGCGACCATATCTACAAGATGGATGTCGGCCAGATGATCAGCAGTCACCGGATGAACCGTGCCGATATCACCATCGCCGCCCTGGAGGTGCCGTCCGAAGAAGCCAGCCGGTTCGGGGTCTTTAGCGTGGATGACGATTTCCGGGTGACCGGCTTTACGGAAAAGCCCGCCGTCCCGGAGAAGATCCCGGGGCGGGAGACCTGCTTCGCCTCCATGGGGAACTACATCTTTTCCACCAAGAAGCTGATCGAGGTCCTGCAGGAAGGGAAGAAGCTCCACGAAGATCTCGACTTCGGCAAACACGTGATCCCGATGATGCTCGGTAATGAAGACCGGGTGTTCGCCTACAACTTCAACGACAACATCATCCCCGGCATGAAGGCCGAGGAGCGGGGCTACTGGAAGGATGTGGGGACGATCGAGTCCTACTACGAAGCCAACATGGATCTCATCCACGTCTCTCCGCAACTGAACCTCTACAACTACAAGTGGCCGATCCTTACCAACCAGGGGAACCTGCCGCCGGCCAAAACCGTCTTCGACGACGACGACCGGCGCGGGCAGAATATCGACTCCTACGTCTGCGGCGGCTGCATCACCAGCGGCAGCACGGTGCGACGCTCGATCCTCGGCCCCATGTGCCGGGTCAACAGCTACAGCCTGGTGGAGGATTCAATCCTCTTCGAGAACGTCACCGTTGGGCGGCATGTCAGGATCCGGCGGACGATCATCGACAAGAACGTAACGATCCCCGACGGTACGACCATCGGCTACGATCATGACGAAGACCGGCGCCGGGGGTATACGGTGACGGAGTCGGGGATTGTGGTGGTGCCGCGCCCCGACAAATAGCAAGGCGTCTGCTTTTGCGCCAGGTCGGCGTTGCCTGCGTCATCGCTTGTGCGGCGTAGCGTTGCTACGCCTCCGCGCTTCTGTCAAATAGGCGTCCGCTTTTTCCCCAGGCCGGCGTTGCCTGCCTCATCGCTTGTGCGACGTAGCCTTGCTACGTCTCCGCGCTCTTCGTTGACGCCACCGCTCTGAGCAAAAATCGAACGTCATGAAACTTTTCGGGTGATTCAGCCCCTGCTTTTCTCAAGAACAGGTTTTTTGTTATAGGCACGTTCCGTGCTTTATCCTTGAAGGAGATTCTACTCCCGAGAGGCTGCCCCATGCTCCACATCATTCAAAGCGATCCCGAAGTCCCTGTCGGCGTGCTTGCCGAACTGCTGATCGAATGGCAGGTGCCGTTTCGCATCCTGCGGGCCGATCTTGGCGAAGGGTTTCCCCCCGCGACCGGTGCCGTCATCATCCTTGGTGGGGCAATGGGGGTGCATGACGAGGATCGACACCCGTTTCTGCAATCGCTCAAACAGTTCATGGCCGGCACGCTTGCCGCCGGCACGCCGCTCTTCGGTATCTGTCTCGGTGCGCAATTGCTGGCCGAGGTTGCCGGTGGCATGGTCAGCAGCAACAGCCGGGGAGAAAAGGGGTTGGTCGAGATCGGCCTGACCGCGGCAGGAGTCGCCGATCCCCTGTTTGCCGGGGTCGACAGCAGCTTCCGGGCGTTTCAGTGGCACAACGACAGCTTCGCAATCCCGCCCGGCGCTCTGCATCTGGCCGCCTCGACGGCCTGCCCCCGGCAAGCGTTCCGCATCGGTAATGCCTGGGGCGTGCAGTTCCATCCGGAAGTCGATGTGTCCATCATTGCCGCGTGGAGCCGCAAAAACGCTGCCGATTCCAGGTCTGTTGATGAATTCATCCCGGCCGAACCGGCACACCGCGCGCTTTGTCGGCAATTGCTGGCAAATTTTCTTGCTGTCGCCGGTCTGCGCACCTGCTGACGAAATGATCACTTCTGCCTGTCCGCTAGGCAGAATGCCAACCGGCTGGCAGTAACCCGACGGTTTTCTCTGTGACTGATGATGAAAAGCCCGGCGTGTCCGCCGGGCTTTTCTTGTGCTGGGTCGTTAGCGTGCCGCCGGCTTACTTTTTGTGGCACGCTCCGCAGGCGGTCGGCCCGGCGCCCTTGGCCTTGTGGCAGTCACGGCAGAGGGCGTGCGCCGTATCCTTGGTCAGGCCGATTTTCCCCGGCGTGCCGTCACCATGACAGGTGGCGCAGGGGAACAGTTTGGCATGGGCGAGGTGGGGGAGGGAGATCTGCCCCTGGCTGGCGGGGAGGATCAGGGTGTCCGGAACGTTCGGGATTTTGACCGCCGGTTTGGCCGGAGCAGGTGGTGAGA
>VEPG01000091.1 GCA_012026975.1 Desulfuromonas sp.
GTCGGGGAGAGGGGCGGGGGAACCAGTTCCTCGGCCATATCCGTCAGGTCGAGGCGATCGCCCACATCGTGCGCTGCTTCGAAGACGAAAACGTGGTGCACGTCGATGGCAGCGTCGATCCGCTGAGGGATGTCGAGGTGATCCAGACCGAACTCAATCTGGCCGATCTCGATACGGTCGAGAAGCGCATTGCCCGCAGCGAGAAAGCTGCCAAAAGCGGCGACAAGAAGTTGCAGGAGGAAGTCGAGGTTCTGACCGTGGTGCGCGAGTGCCTCAACCAGGGGCGGCCGGCCCGCGCCGCCGAACTGACCGCGGAACAGCGGGCGACTTTGCGCGAGCTATGGCTGATTACCGCCAAGCCGGTGCTCTACGTGGCCAACGTCGCCGAGGACGACCTGGACGGCAGTCACCCGAGCATCGAAAAGTTGCGGGCCCATGCCGCGGCGGAAGGGGCGGAGTTTGTCATCATCTGTGGCAAGATCGAGGCGGAAATCGCCGAATTGCCAAACGAAGAGAAGGGTGCCTTTTTACAGGAGCTCGGTTTCCACGAGTCGGGCCTCGACCGGATGATCCATGCCGGCTACCACTTGCTTGGCCTGATCACCTACTTCACCGCCGGTGTCAAGGAGGTGCGGGCCTGGACGATCCCGGCCGGTTATCGCGCCCCCCAGGCTGCCGGCGTCATTCACACCGATTTCGAAAAAGGCTTCATCCGCGCCGAAGTGATCGCCTTCGACGATTTTGTCGCCGCGCGTGGCGAGGCCGGCGCCAAGGAAAAAGGGCTGTTGCGCCTGGAGGGGAAAGAGTACGTCGTGAAGGATGGCGACGTGATGCACTTCCGCTTCAATGTCTGAAGACCGGCTCAAACTCCGGTCCCTGAATTTATCAGTTGCTTCGTGCAACCGGTTGTGGTAACAAACAAAATTCTTCCAGCCGGAGCGCCAGTGGGCGCTCCACTCCTTGCTCCGGACCAGCCGGGGCTATAACCCGTAAGGAGGTCATAGCAGCATGCGTACCTATGAAACCCTGTTTATCGTGCACCCGGAAGTCGTCGGCGACGACCTGGCCGCGCTGATCGAAAAGTACCGCAAGGTGCTGACCGACCAGCAGGCCGTGGTTCTCAAGGCGGACAACTGGGGAACTCGGGCCCTGGCCTACCCGGTCAAGAAACAGACCCGGGGGAGTTTTGTGCTCACGGTTTTCGAAGGAGCCCCTTCGATGATCGCCGAATTCGAACGCCGCCTGCGGATCGACGAAAAGGTGATCAAGTATCAGACCGTGCTCTTCGAAGGTAGCGTTGCGCCCGCCCCGGTGGTCGAGCAGCCTGCCGTTGAAGAGGTCGAGCCCGTCGCTGCGGAAGCGCCGGCCGACGAAGCCTGAACCTCTAGCCCAACCCGAAGGAGA
The DNA here is from genome assembly GCA_012026975.1 of Desulfuromonas sp. GTDB lineage: Bacteria > Desulfobacterota > Desulfuromonadia > Desulfuromonadales > BM103 > VAUL01. The sequence goes on from VEPG01000091.1 coordinate 1,405, forward strand.
AGCAAACATGTCCAATGGTACTCGTCCTACTGGTGGTGCGCGTCCGACCGGCGGCCCGCGGCGGCGTTATGGCCGGCGCAAGGTCTGCCGTTTCTGCGCGGAAAAGAGTCTTGGGATCGATTACAAGGATCTTCGCACCCTGCGTTACTTTATCTCCGAGCGCGGTAAAATCGTGCCGCGGCGGATTTCCGGTACTTGCGCCGAGCATCAGCGCAAGCTGCCCGAAGCGATCAAGCGTGCACGCAACATCGCCCTGATGCCGTTTGCCTCGGGGCTCGGCTCCGAAAGAGGGTAGCCAGTCGCCGGGAAGATGATGACCAGGGCGCTTACGGTGGTGCTCGGCGCACTGGCGGGCTACCTGCTGTTTGGTGTCGCCGGTGCTCTAGGGATCGGGGCGGTACTGGTCAATCTCTTTACACCGTTGCCGGCCGCCTTGCTGGGGATGCGCCTTGGCCCGGCGTGGGGGGTGGCCGCGGTCGGGTTGACGGCGGTTGCCATCCTGGCAACTTCCGGGGGCGGCGCGGTTCTGCTCTTTGCCTTGCAGTTCGGTTTGCCGGCTGCCCTGTTGCCATGGCTGCTGACCCGCGAAGTACCTTGGGACCGGGCCGTTGTGACGACGCTCGGGCTGATGCTCGGGTTCGGCTTGATCGCATTGCTGGCCTTTGCGGCCGGTAGCGGCCAATCGGCGTTTGCCCTGGTCGATGCACTGGTCGACAAGGAGATCAGTCAGGCCGTCACCCTGATGGAGGAGTTCTCTTCGGGGAGTGAGCAGTCTCCGGCGGAAGCGGAAGCGCTCCGTCAGGCGGTTGCCGGCATGGGCGAAATGATGCGCCGGGTCTATCCGGGGATGCTGATCGCGGCCGGCGGCGCCCTGCAGTTGGCAACCGGCGGCCTGCTGGCGGTGCTGCTTCGCACCAGGTCGTTGCCCGGACCGGTGTTTGCACGATGGCGGGCCCCGGAACTGCTGATCTGGGCATTGATTGCCGCCGGTTTTGCAGCGGCGCTCAGCACCGGCGCCGTACAGACCGTTGCTTTCAATCTGCTGGTCGTTTTGCTGCCGGTCTATTTTCTGCAGGGGCTGGCGGTGGTTGAGTACTTTTTCAGCCGCAGAGGGCTGTCGCTGCTGTGGCGAGGCTTGAGCTACCTGCTGCTGGTGGTGGTGAATCCCTTGCCCTTGATTGTTACCGGCGTCGGGATATTCGATCTTTGGGCCGATTTTCGAAAAAAACGCGTTAACAACGATTAGCTTTAACAAGCGAAGCTGTCATGGAGGAACACCGATGAACGTCATTCTTACGGAAAACGTCAAGGGGCTCGGCAACATGGGCGACGTGGTCAAGGTCAAGCCCGGCTATGCCCGCAATTTCCTGGTGCCGAACAAACTCGCCGTCGAGGCCAGCACCCGCAACCTCAACGAACTCGAGCATCATCGCCGCCAGTTGACCCGCAAGGCCGAGAAGCTCAGCCAGGAAGCGTCGGTTCTCAAGGGCCGCATCGAGGCGCTTGAGTGCGTCCTTGCGCACCGGGCCGGCGACGAAGGCAAGCTGTTCGGTTCCGTGACCTCGATGGAGATCGAAGCCGCCCTGGCGGCCAAGGGGGTCGAAATCGACCGCCGCAAGATCCTGCTTGAGCAGCCGATCAAATCGCTCGGCAGCCATGAAGTGGAGATCAAGCTGAACGCGGGCGGCAGTGCCACGCTCAAGGTGAACGTGACCAAAGCCGCGGAGTAGGCCGCCACGTCGCTCAAATCCGCCGGCCCTGCCGTCATGGCGGGGCCGGTCTTTCCCCATCCCTAGGCGTACCCATGCCGGAGCGTACCGAGCATCGACTGCCGCCCCAGAATCTGGAAGCGGAGATGTCCGTTCTGGGCGGCGTTCTCCTGGAAAACGAGGCCCTGCACCGGGCGCGCGAAACCCTCCGTCCCGACGACTTCTACCGCGACGCCCACCGCAAGATCTTCGCGGCGCTGATCTCCCTCTCCGAACGCAACGAACCTGCCGACCTGGTGACCCTGACCACCATCCTCAAGGAGCGCAATGCCCTTGAAGAGATCGGCGGCAGTGCCTATCTGGCGACCCTGGTGGCCTATGTCCCGACGGCGGCCAACATCGGCTACTACTGCAAGCTGGTCAAGGAAGCGTCCATTGCCCGCGAACTGATCCGGGTGGCAACGGAGATTGCCGGGCGGGGTTTTGAGGGCGGCGGGATGGAAGCTGCCCTCGACTGGGCCGAGCATGCGATCTTCGAGATTGCCACCAAGAAGAGCCGGCAGGCGTACTATTCGACCGGCGAGATCGTCAAGGATGCCATCCACGCCATCGAACGGCTCTATGACCGCCAGGAGGCGATAACCGGCGTGCCCACCGGTTTCGACGATCTCGACAAGCTCACCTCCGGTCTGCAGCCAAGTGATCTGATCATCATCGCCGGGCGTCCGTCGATGGGGAAGACCGCATTCTGCCTCAACCTCGTCGAGCACGCCGCGGTGCACTCGGGCAAGCCGACACCGGCGGTGATCTTCTCCCTGGAAATGAGCAAGGAGCAGTTGGTTCAGCGCCTGCTCTGCTCGGTGGCGCACATCGACGCCAACCGCGTGCGGACCGGCAAGCTGGCTCATTCCGAGTTCCCGTCCCTGATCAATGCCGCCAGTGAAATTTCCGCCGCACCGATCTATATCGACGACACCCCGGCGATTTCGATCCTCGAGTTGCGGGCCAAGGCCCGCCGGCTCAAAGCCGAGAAGGACATCGGCCTGATCGTGGTCGACTACCTGCAACTCATGCAGGGGAGCAACACCGAGAACCGCCAACAGGAAATCTCCGAGATCTCCCGCTCGCTCAAGGCGCTGGCCAAGGAACTCAGCGTGCCGGTCATTGCCCTGTCCCAGCTCAACCGCTCTCTGGAGAGCCGCACCGACAAGCGGCCCCAGCTCGCCGACCTGCGCGAGTCGGGGGCAATCGAGCAGGATGCCGACGTGATCATGTTCCTTTACCGGGAAGCCGTCTACTGTGAGGCCTGTCGCAAGCGCGACAACAGTTGCGACAAGGGCCACGCCAAGACGGCCGAAGTCATCGTCGGCAAGCAGCGCAACGGCCCCCTGGGTATGGAACAGCTGACGTTCTTCGGGGAGTACATGCGCTTCGAAAGCCAGGCGAAGCGTTCCGATGAATACGGGGGCTAGGGACTGTTCCCGTACGGGGACTGTCCCGGCAGAGGCTGTGCCGCACGTCGATAGATGACGTGGCGGAAGCCGGGATAGTCGGTGGTGCTGACGGGAACCCAGGCGGTGAGGTCGAAGGGGGGAAAGCGACGGTCCCCGGAAAATTTCCCCGTGACCCAGGAAATATGCAGGGTATCGGCAATCGGCAGGGCCTTGCGGTAAATATCGGTTCCGCCGATGACGAAAATCGGCCGTCCCAGCCGCCAGCCCAGGGCAACCCCTTCGAGAAAGCTGCGGCAAACGGCTGCCCCGGGGAGTTGGCCGGTGCCGCGACTGATGACGATGTTGTGGCGGTTGGTCAGTGCCGCTGGCAGGCTTTCAAAGGTCCGACGCCCCATGATGACGGTGTTCCCCTCGGTCAGGAGTCGGAACAGCCGGCGGTCGGCGGGGAGGTCCCACGGCAGCCCCCCCTGGTCGCCGATGATGCCGTCGCGGGTCATGGCCACGACAATGCCGAGGTGGGGCCGGCCTGCGGTATCATCTCCCGTCGCGGTAAACATGGCGTCACTTTAGCATGGCTGACGCCAGGGTGACAAAAAACAAGGGATCTCAAGACCCATGGAATTACTGTTCAGCCCCGAAGCCTGGATCGCCCTCGCGACCCTGACCGCCCTGGAAATTGTCCTCGGCATTGACAACATCATCTTCATCACCATCCTGGTCGGCCGTCTCCCCAAAGAGCAGCGTCAGCAGGGACGGGTTTTCGGCCTGGCCCTGGCGATGGTTACGCGTATCCTCCTGCTGCTGTCACTGACCTGGGTGATGGGGCTGACTAAGCCGCTGTTGGCGGTGGCGGGCCTGGGAATTACCGGCCGCGACATCATTCTGATCGGCGGCGGGCTCTTCCTCCTGGTCAAGAGCACCCTGGAGATCCACGGCAGTCTCGAGGGCGTTGACGACACTGCCCGGGAAGCCTCCAGCGGCGCTGGCCGCTTTGTCTCCACCCTGATACAGATCGCCCTTATCGATATCATTTTCTCGCTCGATTCGGTGATCACCGCCGTCGGCCTGGTGCGCGACCTGCCGGTCATGATCCTGGCGATTGTTATCGCGGTCGGCGTCATGATGTTCTGTGCCAAGGCGATCGGCGATTTTGTCGACCGCCATCCGACCCTGAAGATGCTGGCATTGAGCTTTTTGATCCTGGTCGGCGTGGCGTTGGTGGCCGAGGGGCTCGATTTTCACATCCCGCGCGGTTACATCTATTTCGCCATGGCTTTTTCCGTCTGTGTGGAGATGCTCAATATCAAGGCGCATCGCAAGCCGGTGGAGCCGGTGCATCTGCGCAAGAATATCCCTGATTTTGAAATGTCTGATGAATAATCAGAGGAAGGCTGGTTCCATGAAGTGGATTGGTAGTGGCGTTCTGCTGTGGTTGCTGTTGCTGCCGCTCCCGGTGGCTGCCGGGGAAGCGTCGCTTTGGGAGTTCGGTCTGCGCGGCGGCATGGAAGCGACAGGGAGCAAGGAGAATTACAAGGCCGGCGAGGTCTATCTGCTGAGGGCTCTTCCTTGGCGTACCGACCTTGCCGGCGGCGTGCTGACGGCGCGTCTCGATCTGGGAGTCGGCGTTCTCGAGGCCGATAACGATGGTGGTGGCTGGCTCGCGGGTGGCGCTGATCTGGTCTGGCAGCTTGCCGACGGCAGGGTGGAAATCGAGGGCGGCTTCCGCCCGCCCTGGCTGGTTGCTCACAGCTACGGCAGCGATGATTTCGGTGGGGGGATGCAGTTTAGCAGCCATGGGGGGATCGCCGTGCATATCGATCCGGTCGTGATCAGCTATCGCTACCAGCACACCTCCAACGCCAGCATTTATGACGACAACGACGGACTTGATCTACACCTGTTCGGAGTCGGTGCCCGCTTTTGAAACACCGGTAAAGTTGTTTGTGGTGACGAACAGTCAGTAATGTGTCAGGAAAATCAGTTTCTTCGGGCGTTGATGCCGAGGATCTGAATCTTCTTGCGCAAAGTGTTGCGGTTGATGCCGAGAATGTCGGCGGCCTTGACCTGGTTGCCGCGGGTTTTGTCTAGCACGATGTTGATCAGCGGCCGCTCCATCTGGTGCAGGACCATGTCGTAAAGGTTGTCCATCTCCTGGATGTCGAGCTGAGCCAGAGAGTTCTGCAGTTTGGCGGCAATCAGGCCTTCCAGCGAAGTCTCGTTGCGTTCGGCTTTCTGCTCGCTCAGCAAGTCGGGGAAATCGTCCGGCGAAAGCAGGGCATCCGGTGAGAGCAGAGCCGCCCGCTGCAAGGCATGTTCGAGTTCGCGCACATTCCCAGGCCAGGGATAACTCTGCAACAGAGCCATGGCTTCGGGCGTCACGCCGCGCGCGTTGGTCTGATAACTTTCACGGGTTCGGTCGAGGAAGTAGTCTACCAGCGCGGGGATGTCCTCGCGGCGCTCGCGCAGCGGCGGGAGGTCGATCGGCACCACGTTGAGGCGATAGAAGAGATCTTCGCGAAACTCCCGGTCCATCACCTTTTGTTTCAGATTCTGGTTGGTTGCGGCGACGATGCGTACGTCGACCCGGATCGTCGCCGTGCCGCCGGTGCGGGTGATCTCCCGCTCCTGCAGGACGCGCAGCAGCTTGGCCTGCAACTCCAGAGGCATGTCGCCGATTTCATCCAGAAAGAGGGTCCCGCCGTTGGCCTGTTCGAACTTGCCGGTCTTGCGCTCGGTGGCGCCGGTGAACGCCCCTTTTTCGTGGCCGAACAGTTCGCTCTCCAGAAGTTCCCTGGGGATGGCCGCACAGTTCAGCGCGACGAACGGTTTGCCCAGGCGCGGGCTGTTGAAATGAATGGCCCGGGCGACCAGTTCCTTGCCGGTGCCGCTCTCGCCGGCAACCAGCACCGTGACGTCGGAAGGGGCGATCTTGCCGAGCACCTTGTAAAGCGCCTGCATCGGAGCGCTCTGGCCGATGATCGCCCGTTCAAGTTGATAATGCTCCTTGATCTCGTCCTTGAGCCGTGAAACTTCGTCGGTGACTTCCGCGGCCTTCTGGGCCTTGATGATGATGGCGTCAAGGGTGTCAAGGTCGAACGGTTTGGTGATGTAGTCATAGGCGCCGCGCTTCATCGCTTCGACCGCATTCTTCATCGACGACTCTGCCGTCATGATGACGACCAGGGTTTCCGGGCGTTCCTCCTGAAAGCGGGTCAGCAGATCGAGGCCGCGCAGCCCGGGCATCTTGATGTCGAGAACCGCCAGGTCATAGCCTTTCTGCCGGCCCATCTCCAGGGCCTGCTGCCCATCGGTGGCCAGATCGACCTGATAGCCCTGCTTGCTGAGTGCTTTGGACAAAACCCAGCGGATGCTTTCTTCGTCATCGGCGACCAGAATGCGTTTGATGGCCATAACCTGTCCCTTTTTGAAAGTATTGCCGATTGTCGTGGGGCTGTATCACCGCAATGGCAGCCATACGGAAACCTCCGTACCTTCACCGGGGGTGCTCGTCACTTTCAGAAAGCCCCGGTGGTCCTCTACGATTTTCTGGCAAATGGCCAGCCCCAGGCCATTTCCCTTGGTTTTTGTCGTGTAGTACGGCGTGAAGATCCGCTCCAGGTCCTCCGGCGGAATGCCGCAGCCGGTATCGCGGACCCGAACCACGACCAGGGGCGACGGCTTGTTCCCCGGTGTGGTCATGTGATATTCCGACGAGATCTTGCACTCGATATCGACCCGGCCCTTGTCGTCGACCGCTTCGCGGGCGTTCTTGATCAGGTTCAGAAACAACCTGGTCAGAAGACTCTCGTCTCCGTGAACCGGCGGGATGCTCGGATCGAGACTGAGAGAAAAGTCGATCTCCCGCCCGCGAGTCGCTTCCTTCTGCAACAGCACGATGTCACCAAGGACCCTGGCGAGATTGACTTCGCCCATGACTGCCGGACGAGGCTTGCCGAGATCCATCAGTTCCTCGATGATACCGTTGATCCGCTCGGTTTCCTTGATCATTACCCGCGTGTATTCCTGCAGGGCGCTGTCCTTCTGCAGTTCCATGGCCAACAGTTGCGCCGCCCCCTTGATTCCGCCGAGCGGATTCTTGATTTCGTGGGCCAGGCCGGCGGCGAGCGTCGTCAGCATCGCCAGTTGGTCGGCCCGGCGCAGCGTCTCTTCGAGCTCGCGCACCCGGCTGAGGTCACGGATGACCAATACGGCGCCGTCCTGATCGCCCTGCGTGGAGAAGATCGGCGTGGCATAGACGCTGACCGGCAGCGGCGGGGCCTTCGACCGCTGCAGGAAGACGCTTTCGTCGTCGGTGATCGAGCGGCCGTCCTGGTGAGCCGCCTTGACCAGGTAGAGCAAGGCGTCCTGCCCGGCAAACAGTTCCGTGTAGTGACGTCCCAGGACATGGCGGGCGGCCCGGTCGAGGTAGCCCTCGGCGGCCGGATTGAACAGGGTGACCCGGCCGTCCCGGTCGATGGCGATAACGCCCCGGTCGATATTCTCGAAGACCAGGGCGGCCAGTGCCGGGTCGCTTGCGGGGAACCGAGCATTCATGATGTCATTGCCGTGGTCATGCGGCCGCTTCGAAGTCGGTCAGCAGATCGCGCATTTCGGTGACCGAAAAGGCCCGGTTGATCCGTTGACGGAAAACGGCGGCGTTGGGCAGTCCGTGGGTATACCAGCACAGGTGCTTGCGCATGTGCGCCAGGGTGCGTGCCGGACCGTAGGTGTCCATAAACAGGTCGAGGTGCTCGCGGGCTACGGTCAGCCGCTCGCCGGCGGCCGGCGGCTGTGCGGGCCGCCCGGCGAGGCGGTCGAGAATCTGCCCGATCAGCCAGGGGTTGCCGTAGCCGCCGCGAGCAACCATGACGGCATCGCAGCCGGTCTGCTCAAGCACCGTGACCGCGTCTTCCGCCGTGAACAGGTCGCCGCTGGCAATGACCGGTACGGCGACGGACTGTTTGAGCGCGGTGATATCATTCCAGTCGGCCCGCCCGCCAAACATCTGGGTGCGGGTCCGCGGGTGCAGGGTCACGGCGTCGACCCCCTCGGCGACGGCCAGCCGCGCCACTTCAAGGAAGTTGCGGCTCTCGGCATCCCACCCCGAGCGGAGCTTGATGGTCAGGGGGCGGGTGGTTGCCTGCCGCACGGCGCTGACAATGCGCGCCACCTTGGCAGGGTCGCGCAGCAGAGCGCTGCCGGCTCCGCTGCCGACCACCTTGCGTACCGGACAGCCGCAGTTCAGGTCAATCAGGTCGGCGCCTGCCTCGACGCGTCGGGCGGCTTCCGCCAGGCGCTGAGGATCGTCGCCGAAGAGCTGTACCCCCAGCGGGTGTTCCTCGGGAACGGTGCGCAACAGTTCGTCGCTCCCCGCTCCATTGTAGTACAGGCCGTTGGCACTGACCATTTCGGTGAAAACCAGTGCGGCGCCGAACCGCTTCATGATCAGGCGGTAGGGGAGGTCGGTTATCCCCGCCATTGGCGCGAGAATGACCGGGTTGATGAGGTGAAGGGAATTTATTTTCATGAGAATAACTTGTTTATTGCTTAATTTTTGTGCATTGTAACATGGTAAATGATCCTACAGCAACAGCGAATTTGTTGTGGATATTTGGGGGGGCAGAGAGAAGACTGCAACAGAAATTATCGAACTTTCGAAGTTTATGATTCAGATGGCCCGTTGCGCATCCGGATCGACGAGCCAGATTTGCCGAGTCGGTAAATTGGTCCACGCCGGAAGTGGCAAAACTGTATACAGTATACCGATTTCAACTTGACAGATGTGTTAGAGGCTGTTAAAACATGATTTGGGAAAATGCCGCAAGTGGCTCATGCCCGCGGTTTGCAGCACGGTGTCGCCGATGTCATGAGACAGCTGTTCATGCATTTGGGCAGCTTCGCCGGGTGGGTCGTTGATCCACCGTTTATTTCATTCCAGTAAAGGAGAGAGCAAATGGCACTGAAGGACACCCTGAAGCAGAAGATTGAAGAGTTCCAGCCCCGCACCCAGAAACTGGTCAAGGAATTTGGCAAGGTGATCATCGACCAGGTGACCATCGATCAGGCGATCGGCGGCGCCCGCGACATTCGCAGCCTGGTGACCGACATCTCCTATCTTGACCCGCAGGAAGGGATCCGGTTCCGCGGCAAGACGATCCCCGAGACGTTCGAAGCCCTGCCGAAAGCCCCGGGTTCGGCCTACCCGACGGTTGAGTCGTTCTGGTACTTCCTGCTCACCGGCGACGTCCCGACCCAAGCCCAGGTCGACGAAGTCCTCAAGGAGTGGAAAGTCCGCCAGGTGGTGCCCCAGTATGTGTTCGACGCGATCCGCGCGCTGCCGCGCGACAGCCACCCGATGGTCATGCTGTCGGTCGGCATCCTCTGCCTGCAGAAGGACTCCAAGTTCGCCGGCTACTACAACTCGGGCAAGTTCAACAAGAAATTCGCCTGGGAATACGTGTATGAAGATGCCTGCGACCTGGTCGCCCGCATTGCCATCATCGCGGCCTTCATCTACAACCTGAAGTATCGCAACGACAAGCAGATCGCCATCGATCCGAAACTGGACATGGGTGCCAACTTCGCCCACATGATCGGCCAGTGCGAAGACTACAAAGACGTGGCCCGCATGTACTTCATCCTGCACTCCGACCACGAGTCGGGGAACGTCTCGGCCCACACCACCCATCTGGTGCACTCGGCCCTGTCCGACCCGTACTATGCCTATTCGGCCGGTCTCAACGGCCTGGCCGGCCCGCTGCACGGCCTGGCCAACCAGGAAGTGCTCGACTGGACCATCAAGTTCCAGGAGAAGTATTGCAAGGATGTCGAGCCGACCGAAGAACTGGTCAAGAAAGCCCTGTGGGACACCCTCAACTCTGGTCAGGTCGTCCCGGGCTACGGCCATGCCGTTCTCCGCAAGACCGACCCGCGCTACATGTCGCAGCGCGAGTTCTGCCTGAAGACCGCCGGGCTGAAGGACGATCCTTTGTTCAAACTGGTCGCCATGATCTTCCAGGTCGCCCCGGGCGTCCTCATGGAGCACGGCAAGGCGAAGAACCCCTGGCCGAACGTCGACGCGCAGTCGGGCGTCATCCAGTGGTACTACGGCCTCAAGGAATGGGACTTCTACACCGTCCTGTTCGGCGTCGGCCGCGCCTTGGGCTGCATGGCCAACATCACTTGGGACCGCGGCCTTGGCTACGCCATCGAGCGTCCGAAGTCCGTCACCACCGCAATGCTGGAGAAGTGGGCTGCCGAAGGTGGCCGCAAGCTCTCCTAAGCAACTCTTGCACACAACAAAAAGGGGCGCCCGATCGGGCGCCCCTTTTTGCATGATCAACAGAAAACGGGGACAGAATTAATTCTGTCCCCGTTTTCTGTTGGATTTACGTAGGGGCGTATCGTGATACGCCCGGAGCGCACGGCAGTACGCCCCTACATCACCTGCATCATTTTTTGGCCGGTCGACTGGCGAAGACCAGCAGTTTGCGGTCGGTGTAGGCCTCGACTTCGCCGGCGAAGGTTTCGATCTGGAAATACTCCTGAACCTTATCCGGGGCGTCGACAAAGAACTTATTCAATCTCATCACGCCATCGCGATTTAATCCGGCACGTTTGGCCCAGGTCGGGAAATCGTGGGTTTTGGGGAAAATCGCCGTTTCGTGCAGAATGAAGCCGGTAGCCTGGATCATCTCCAACCACTGGGTTTCAGTATAGGCGCGAATATGAGTCGGGTCGCGCATCTTTTCCATCGTCTGGTACCACTCGGCGATCTCCGGATCGTCGGGGAGCAGCGTGTCGACCAGCGCCATCCGCCCACCGCGGCGCAGGACGCGGTGGAACTCGGAGAGGGCTCGCGGGACATCGGGGAAGTGATGGGGGGCAATCCGACAGGTCAGCACGGTAAAGGCCCCGGCCGGGAAGGGGAGGTCCTCGGCGTCGGCCTCGCGGAAGGTGACGTTGTCGACGCCGCCTTCTTCTGCAACGAACTCCTGGGCACGTTTGAGCATGACCATGGTCAGGTCGGAGGCGACCACGCTGCGCACCAGTGGGGCGAAGCGCAGCGCCGTGTGTCCGCCGCCGCAGGCCACGTCGAGCATATTGTCGTCTGACGACGGCTGGAGCAAGCGGACCATGGCCTCAAGGTCATCACCGGTGGCAAAGCCCTTGTCCCGAATGTATCCTTCAGCGGCCCGGCCAAACTGTTCACGGACCTTGTTTTTAAAATCGCGCATCATCACGCATCCTCCTGTTTACCGGATGATTATAGCATTGGTCGGTTGAAAAGCTTGTCAGTAAAAAACGGATCGAGAAAAAAATCTCTGGTTTGGTCGAACCCCGTCCGGGTGCTGAACCCGCTCCCGGGAGGCGTCATATTGGGAACGCCTTTTGCTACAAGCAGGGGAGTTCCGCAGTACTTGCCTGTTTAAAGGGCCATTTTCATCATTGATGTGCAGAACGCGGGCGAAAAGTTGTCCGTTTTCTGGCTGACCGACAAAATCCTGCCTGCAAAGGGATGCAAAGATCATGGAGCAGTTCTCGCAGACGATGCTGCAGCTGGGTGCCGAAATCTATAAGGAGTTTATTTATATTCTCCCCTACCTGCTGATCGGGGTGCTTTGCGAAGCGACGATCCGCACCTTCAAGTGGCACGTCAAAATCCGCAAGGCGCTGACCCATTACGGGATGCTGGCGATCCCGGTCGCCACCCTGCTCGGTCTGTTCAGCCCCCTGTGCGCCTGCGCCACCCTGCCGCTGGTCATCTCGCTACTGGTGGCCGGTCTGCCGCTTGCCCCGGCCATGGCGCTATTGGTCACCGCGCCGATCATGAGTCCGACCGGGTACACCATGATTTCCGGGATGCTCGGCGTTTCCTGGGCGACGACCATTCTGGTCTGCGCCGGCGCGCTTGGACTGGTGGCCGGCTATGTCACCCATCTGCTGCGCCCCTACGGCTTCACCGAGGATGCGATCTTCCGCAAACAGCTGCCGGCCGGCGATTTCCACGACCCGGACTACCCGGTCGAATCGCTGCGCTGCGAGTGCGGCCAACAGCTTTCTCACAAGGTCGATCGCTGTACCCATAACAAGTTCCTGGTTTTCCTGGCGCGTTTCTGGGAAGGGTCGCTGAAGATCGGCAAGTTCGCCCTGTTTGGCCTGCTGATTGAAGTGGTGGCGATGATGTTCATTCCGTCGGAATGGGTTACCGGCCTCCTTGAAGGGGACAGCCTTACCTCGATCCTGACGCTTTCGCTCTCCACGGTCTTTCTGCACATGCCGCAGGTGACCGCAGCCTCGATGTTGTATGGATTCTATCTTCCCGATCCCGGTCAGGTTATCCCTTTGGCCAAGGGAGCGGGGATCATCATGCTGATCGGTGCCCCGGTCACCGCCCTGCCGGTCATGGGGATTTTCATCACCATGTTCAAGCCGCGGGTGCTGGCGCTTTATCTCGCCATCTGTATCGGCGGTCCACTGGCCTTGGCGCTTCTTCTGCGCGCCCTGCCGATTACCCTCTAGCGTCTTTTTCGTCCTCCAGCCGCCCTTCGAGATAGCCGACCAGTTCCTGCACGGCACGCTCCAGGTCGGACGGTACGGCATCCAGCTCCGCCAGGGCGTTGCTCAGACGGCGGGCTGCGCTCAGAGCCCCCTGACAGCGGCGTTCGCCGCGCCGGTCCGGCTGGTACTCCTGTAGCATCTCGCGGAACTGCCTGGATGCTGTCGGGTGGCTGCGATCCTCCTCCAGTACCGTACGCCGCAGGCTGTTGTAATCATCGGGTGAGAAAGTATGCTCTTCACGGGCCTGACGAAGCAGGTCGACCGAGCGGAAATCCGGCAACGGTCGCTCCTCCTTGCGTTCCAGCACTCCCGGTTCCTCGCGTTCCAGAAAACGGAAAGCCAACAGCAGTTTGTCGGCGGTCTGTCGGCGGATGCGGATCTCCCTGGCACAATAGTCCTCGAAGGATGAGTATCCCCAGTCATGGAAATGTCCGGCGTTGGCGACTTTTGTCAGCGATTCGCCGAGCTCGGCCCACGACGACTTGAAGCGCTTCGCCGAGATCAGCACCCGGTAGCGTTCGGAATCCGGCGGGAGCTGTTGCAGCAGCTGTTCGATATGCTGGGCGCCTTTGGTTGGAAGATTCTGCTCCATACAATAAACTCCTGGACGGGATACGGGGGGCGCATTCTAGCACAGGTTGATATGGTGAAAAGCAGAATTCAGGATTCAGAAGTCAGAATTCAAAAGCCTTTGGAAGGTGACGGTAATGTTTCTCGGGAAAGTTTGCGGATTTGTTTTTCTTCTGTATTCCGAATTCTGTATGCTGAATTCCTGAATGCCATCCCAGGTTTTGGAAAACGGAATGTCCATAAAACCACCACCCCGTCTCCGTTGCCCGGTTGGCCCGGAGACTGTCCGCATGCTGCAGTTGGGGCACCCCTGGGTGATTGCTGATCGCTTTACGGCCCGGTGGCCCAAGGCGGCTTGCGGTACTTTGGCCAATCTGGTCAGCGACAACGGCGACTTTCTGGGCACGGCTCTTTTCGATCCGGGGGCGCGCGTCGTTGCCCGCCTGCTTGACCGGCAGCAGATCACTCTCGATGCAGACTGGATCGGTTCCCGCCTGAAGGCTGCCGCGCGTCTGCGTTGCTGGCTCGAGCTTGGCGATACCTCGGCCTGGCGGCTGATCAATGGCGAGGGGGACGGTCTCCCCGGACTGACCGTCGACCGCTATGGCGATTATCTGCTGGTGCAGTATTACACACAGGCGTGGGAACCACACCTGCCAGCCGTTGTGCAGGCGCTTGCGACAACCTGTCATCCCCGCGGCATCTACGGCAAGTTCCGGCCCCAGCAGACCCGCGCGGCAGCCGGTCTGGTCAAGGGCCGGCTATTGGCCGGCACCGGGGTTCCCGAGCCCTTGCTGGTTGTCGAGAACGGGCTGCGCTATTGCGTCGATCTGGGCGGTGACCTGCACACCGGACTTTTTCTCGATCAGCGCAGCAAGCGTGTGGCATTTCGCCGCCGGAGCGCCGGCCAGCGGGTACTCAACCTGTTCGCCTACACCGGGGCCTTTTCGGTGGCGGCCGCCGCCGGCGGCGCCAAAAGGGTCACCACGATCGACGCAGCGGCGCGCTATCTTGACCAGGCCCGCGAGAACTTCCGACTGAACGATCTCGACCCGACAGCGCATGAATTCATTGCCGGCGACTGTTTTGTGGAGTTGGAGAAGCTTGCCAGGAGCAGCCGAACTTTCGACATCATCCTCATGGACCCGCCGAGTTTTTCGACCACGCGCGAAAGCCGCTTCACGACCAGCGGCGGCACGGCTGGACTGGTCCACGGCGCTCTCCAATTGTTGCCGCCCGGAGGGCTTCTGGTTACCTCGTCGAACCATCAGAAGGTCGATCTGGCCGACTATCTCAAGGAACTGCGGCGCGGAGCACTGGCGGCGGGACGGGAGATGCGGGTTATCGAAACGGCCGGG
>VEPG01000083.1 GCA_012026975.1 Desulfuromonas sp.
AACCGTCTCGCCTCCAGGTCGGTAGCATTCGTCCCGAGCTATCGGGCCGCGCCCTGCAGGGCTTCCTTGCGGATCACGGCTTGGGGGTGCTCAAGTGCCGCGCGGTAAACGCGCTCCACCTTCGTCCCCCCCGCCCCGACCTTGCCGAGGACAACCAGCATGTTGCGCAGGTAGTGCCAGCCTGACTTATGCTCCAGAGCCTCGAACAGCACCGGCACCACGGCAGGACCCGCGGCACAGAGCCCGTCAAGAGCCGCCCGTCGCACCGAACGCTGGGAATGATCGGCCAGATCGATCAGGAGGTGCAGCCCCGTCCGCCCCATCTGCGGCAGCGCTTTCATCAGTTCGGCCTGCTGCATCGTCTCGCCGGTGGCCAGCACCTCGGCCGCCGTTTCGCGAACATGGGCCAGCAATTCGGCGTTCCTGGACAAATCGAAGGTCGGACCGAAACGCTGGGCAAAAGCGACCACCTCGCGGGCGGCGTCGAAACGGTAGGCCCTCAGCATATTCGGAAGCATTTCCAACAGCCGCCACAGGCGTTTTTCCAAAACTTCGGGACTGTGGCTCCCCTCGATCTCGGTAAAATAGCGCTGCGGGTTGGCAAGGAAGCTGGTCAACACCTGGAGAGCAGCGACCCGGGCCCGGCTGGCTGAGGGAATCTCCTCGTAGAGCAAGACCTTCTGCAAAACCAGGGCATGGTAATGGGCTGGAGTGGCGCTGCCATCCTCGATCAATTGTTCGGCCACCCGTCGCGTGATCCAGCGGACCGACTCAATGCGCTCGCGCGCCACGGTGTCACCCGCCTGATCGATCCGTTGCTGCAGCCGCTCGATCAGCCCGCACAACTCCAGACAAACCTCGGACTGGACCCGAGGCTCAAATCTTGCCAGCAGCAGGCAGGCAAATTCGTCGCGGTCGTAATCGTGGAGGCCTTCAATGATCCTGTCGAGATGCGCCAGCAGTTCGCACCGCTCGCCGGGTCCGGAAACCAGCCCCAGAACAGCATCGAGCAGGGCCTGCCGCCGGGCCGTCAGTACCGCGGCCGGGAATCCGTCCAGACGGGAAAGGATGTTGAGATCGCGCTGCAGCCAGGCAAGCGCGGCCTGAACCGGCCAGGAGATCTCAGCCTCGAGGTTACGCAAGTCCTCCGCAAACAGCAGGGTTGCATGCGGCAGACTGCCGCGCATCTGCTCGTCGAGCCAGCGCTTGCGCAGTGGTTGCCCCTTGTCGCCGATGCTCGTCAACAGGTGAAATAGCTGATCGAACTCCTGGCGCGGCAGCCCGCTTTGCACAGCGAGCAAAAGCAGCCCCCGGTCGCGCCAGGAGCCGGCAAGATGCTGCGCCAGGGCAGGCGGCGCCGATGATGGCAGCAGGTCTGCAAACGCTTTTCGGGAAGGGGCAAAACCCCAGCCGAGAAAATCCCGGGGCGCCGTTGGCCGGCCGGCTAACAGGATAAGCTGCGGTTGCTCACGGAGTTGCCGAGACAAGCCGTCGTAGAGAACGCCCAGGGCCTGCCTGGCTTCCGGCCGCCCGACGGCAAAAGCGCCCTGCCCCAGCATGGCCAGGGCGAAATCCGCGGCCAACCGGGCGGAGAGCGTTGTCAGCGCAGCCGTCGCCATGATCAACTCAGCTGCCGACCGACAACCGTTTGGCAACCTGTTCCGCCGCGCGGTTGGCCGCATGCACGCAGTCGTTCAGGCCAACACCGAAAAAGGCGTTGCCGGTGACGAACAGCCCCGGATGCGCCTGCAGCCGGTCGGCAACCTCCGCAAGGCGGCGGGCGTGACCGGACCGATACTGCGGAATGGCCTGGGGATGGCGGAAGATCCTCACAAAATCCGGCTTGGCGGTAATCCCCATGATGTCACGCAGATCGGCCTGGGTGCGCGTCAGCACCTCGGCATCACTCAATTCAATCGCCGCCGGGTTGGTTGCCCCACCCATCATCGAGCGCAGCAGCACATGGCCTTCCGGGGCGCGTTGCGGAAAAATGCTCGAATCCCAGAGGGTGCCAAGGATGCTCCGACCCTCCTTGCGCGGAATCAGATAGCCGAAGCCGTCCAGATCACGGGCAATCCGCTCGCGTGCGTAGCCGCAGCAGATGACATTCATCGTTGCGTAGGGGATCGCTCCGACCAGTTCGGCAAGTTCATAATCGAGGGGCTTCAGCAGTTCGCCAAGGGCATGGGCCGGGGCCGCCGAGACGACCAGTTCGGTATCGAGCCTTTCGCCGGAAGCCAATTCCAGCTCCCACCCGCCATCGTGTGGCCGCATGGCAACCACGGCGGCATCGGTACGCACCGTTCCGGCCAGCCGTGCCGAGGTGGCATTGGTCAACGCCTGGATGCCGTCGACAAAGGAGGTCAGCACCCCCCCCGGTCCGGCGGCACTGGACACCTCCTTGCCGGCCTTGCGGTCGGCTTTTTTCTCCTTGGCCAGCTTGAGCATCGCCCGCAACAAGCCGCCGTACTCCCGTTCCAGCTCGCGGATGCGCGGGAAGCAGCTCTGCAGGCTCATGGTTTCCGGGTCGCCGGCAAAGATCCCGGAGACCATCGGGCCGATCAGCTTGTCGAGCGCCTCCGGGCCAAGACGCCGGCGGGCGAACTCGGCCAGGGTTTCATCGACGTCGTCGCGGCGCGGCGGGACAAACAGCTCGCCGGCCAGACGCAGCTTGCCGCGCCAGCTGATCAGGTTCGACTGGAGAAACATCGGCCCGTTTTCAGGGAGGCGGTGCAGTTCGCCTTGCGAATAGATGAACCTCTTGCGGGCGTTGTCGTTGGAGCGGGTCAACTGGTCACGGATGCCGAGCCGGTCGCACAGTTCCAGGGTCATCGGCTTGCTGTCGAGGAAGCCGTTCGGCCCCCATTCGCACAGGTAGCCTTCTTCCTTGATGCTCCAGATTTTGCCGCCGGTGCGGGCTTCCCGCTCCAGCACCGTAACCGAGACGTTCAGGCTGCGTTCCGCGGCAAGCCGCTCGATGGCATGGGCGGTGGCCAGACCGGAAATCCCGGCTCCGATAATCGCTATACGGGTCATGCGTCTCTCCTCTATTGCTTCAGGCAAAAGCTATGACATGAATCTCTCTGCGTTTTCTGCGGCATAAAATTGTTGTTTCAGGGGCCGGCCCTCCACTTAATGCCCGATACTCCCCAGATATCCCATATTCGGCTGATCGAGCTCGGCGATCACACTCTTCAGACCGCTCTCCAGATCGGGATAGAGCAGCGTCACGCCGAGCCGTTCCACCATGCGACGGTTGTCCATGCGCCGGGTCTCGGTCAGATAGGAGAGCATCATCGGCGTCATGACCTGCCGTGCTTCCGCCATCGACACCTGGGGCGGGCGCGGCAGGCCGAGCAGATCGGCGGCCGCATTGAAATATTGCGTCATCGTCCCTGGCTGGCCGTCACTGACGTTGAAAATTTCACCGTTGCCGGCCTGTTCGGCGGCAGCGACGCAAACGGCGGCCAGATCGTCAGCATGGATGCGGTTGGTCGGCGGCGATTCGTCCTCGCGCAGGACCGGATGCCCCTGCTGCAGGCGAGCCAGCGGCAAACGTCCGGGACCGTAGATGCCGGTGACGCGTAGAATGACCACGGGAACACCGTAGCGCTCACCCCATTCGCGCAGGACGGTTTCGGCATCGAGACGGCGCCTGGCCCGGCTGGTCTGGGCGTTGACCGGTGTCTCCTCGGTCACCCACGCGCCGCCGCAATCGCCATAGACCCCGCTGGTGCTGATGTAGATCACCTTGCCTGGCAACCGTCCGGCACCGATGGCCGCGCAGAAATTGCGCATACGGGTATCGAACGGGCCGCCGCCGGGGGGCGGGGCGAAAAAGAAGACCAGCCTGCCGGCGGTTGGCAACCCGGCGAGAGCATCCGGTTCGTCGAGATCACCCGCGACCGGCTCGATGGCGAAACCGCGCAGGCGTTCAGCCCCCGCTTCGCTGCGCGCCAGGCCGGCAACAGCCTTCCCCCGTGCCTGCTCCAGACGAGCCACGCGCACACCGATATCGCCGCAGCCGATGATGAGAATGTCGGGCGTCATGCCAGGCTCTTCGCCACGATCTCCCCCACATCCCGCGACAGCCCCGGCTGCGCATGGATACGCTCCAGCTCAGTCCTCATCAGTGCCTGTCGATTTTCATCGAAGCGCCGCCAACGACTCAGTGCCGCAACCATGCGCGCCGCCACCTGCGGGTTGAGCGGATCAAGCTCGACAACCCGGTCGGCAAGGAACCGATAGCCTGCGCCGGAGGGATCATGGAACCGGGCAGGGTTGCCGTGAGCGAAGGCACCGACCAGGGACCGTACCCGATTGGGGTTTTTCAGGGTAAAATCCGGATGATCCAGAAGCCTCCCGACCTGTTCCAGGGTATCGGCGCGCAGGCTGGCGGCCTGTACGGTGAACCACTTGTCGATCACCAGAGGATTGTTCCGGTTGCGTTGATAAAACGCCTCCAGGACGGCGCCGCGCTGGGGCATATCGCTGTTTGCCAGACAGGACAGCGCCGCCAGGCGATCGGTCATGTTGTCGGCATGCTCGAATTGGGAAAGACAGAGCGTGGCGATCTCCGGGGTTTCCAGCAGAGCAAGGTAGGCCAGACAGAGGTTTTTCAGGCTGCGCCGACCGATGGCGGCGGAGGTCAGCCGATACGGACCGGCATCGGTCATGGCAACCAGCACGGCCCGGAATTCCCCCTGCAGCCTTGTCGCCAGCTCGCGCCGCAGCTGCTGACGGGCGCCATGGGCCGCACCAGGGTCGGCCGTCGCCATGGCTTCGGCCAGTTCGATCTCGCTGGGCAGGGTCAGGGCCAGGGCCAGCAGCGCCGGATCGGCCGACGCATCGGTCAAGGCCGCCCGGAAGGCAGCGACGAACGCTTCCGGTACCTCAGGCGTCCGCCCCTCCCGCAACCCCATGGCCATCGCCAGCAACACCTGCGTCGCCAGCCGCTGCCCGGCTTCCCAGCGGTTGAACGGATCGCTGTCGTGGGCGAAGAGGAACGCCAGTTGCTCGGCCGTATAGGCAAAGTCGACCCGGACCGGCGCGGAAAAGTCGCGCAGCAGCGACGGCACCGGCTCGACCGGCACATTGATGAAGCAAAACTTTTGCTCAGGCGCTGTAATCCGCAGGACCCGCGTTCCGGACGCAGCCGACGCCTCCCCGGCCAGCTGCAGCGGCAGATCGCGGCCATCCGGCCCGAGCAGGCCGATCGCGACGGGGATCAGGAAAGGCTCCTTGACCGGCTGCCCCGGCGTCGGCGGGCAGCTCTGCCGCACCTGAAGGCGGTATTCGCGGGCAGTCGCATCGTACTCCCCGGCAACGTCGACGACCGGCGTGCCGGCCTGGCTGTACCAGCGCCGGAACTGCTCCAGATCGGCGCCGTTGGCCTCGCTCATCGCCGCCAGAAAGTCGTCGGTGGTCACCGCCTGGCCATCGAAGCGCTCCAGATAAAGCCCGAGCCCCCGCTTGAAGCCGTCCACGCCGAGCAGCGTCTGGTACATGCGGATGACCTCGGCGCCCTTGTTGTAGACCGTCGCGGTGTAAAAGTTGTTGATCTCGACGTACGCCTCCGGGCGCACCGGATGGGCCATCGGTCCGTCATCCTCGGGAAACTGGCCGTTGCGCAGCAGGCGCACGTCACTGATGCGCTTGACCGCCTTTGATCCCATGGCGGCGGAGAACTCCTGGTCGCGAAAGACCGTCAGCCCTTCCTTGAGACTGAGCTGGAACCAGTCACGGCAGGTGACGCGGTTGCCGGTCCAGTTGTGGAAGTACTCGTGGCCGATCACCGCCTCCACCCCCTGGAAGTCGGTGTCGGTGGCGGTCTCCGGATCGGCGAGGACATACTTGGAGTTGAAGACGTTGAGCCCCTTGTTCTCCATCGCCCCCATGTTGAAGTCATCGACGGCGACGATCTTGTATTCGTCGAGGTCACACTCCAGCCCATACGTCTCCTCATCCCAGCGCATCGCGTGTTTGAGCGATTCCATGGCATGGGCGCACTTATCCCGATTGCGCTCCTCGACAAAGATCTGCAGTTTGACCACGCGACCCGAGGCGGTTGTGAAACGGTCCTCGATGGCGACCAGCGGCCCGGCGACCAGGGCAAACAGATAGGCCGGCTTCGGAAAGGGGTCGACGAACGTGGCATAATGCCGGCCGCCGTCAAGGGGGCCGGCGGCGGTCAGATTGCCGTTGGCCAAAAGCACCGGGCACAATTCGCGGTCACCGCTCAGCGTGACGGTGAAACGCGCCATCACATCCGGACGGTCGGGATAGAAGGTGATTTTGCGAAAGCCCTGGGCTTCGCACTGGGTGCAGAAGATGCCGCCGGCGCGGTACAGCCCCTCCAGCGCCGTGTTGCTTTCGGGATTGACGCAAACCGTTGTCTCCAGCACAAACCTCTTCGGGACGCCGGGGATGGTCAGCCCTTCGCGGTCGAACTGCCAGTCGGGAGGGGCCAGCCGGCGGCCATCGAGCACAATCTCACGCAATTCGAGCTGGCGGCCATCGAGGCGCAGGACACCGGACGCCGCACCTGCCGCCGGATTGGCTCGCATCTGCAGCCTGGCGTGTACCCGCGTGGCTGTCGGATCCAGTTCGACACGCAGGTCGACCTGATCGACCAGGTAGGCGGACGGGGTGTAATCCTTTAACAAGACTGTTTTCAATTCGCCCATCGCTCACCTGTCAAAGACTTTTTCATGGCACGCCACATGCCTTGTGCCTTACTGTTCGAACTTCTCCAACCATCGCGTAAAATACCGCAATTCATCAAGATTAGCAAATACCAACCACCAGACATGCGGCTTGACTCGCCCCCTCCGGCGCGTCAGAATGCGCGGGATTTTCCAACCGGAACAGGATTCGATGATTTACACCCCCGCTTTCTGGGCCATGGCCGTGGCCAACTTTTGCCAGACGGCCAGTTTCAGCGCCTTTTGCCTTCTGCCGCTCTACCTCCTCGACCACCATGGCAATCGTGGCGACGTCGGCGTGGTCATGGGGATCTTTGCGCTGGCTTCGGCCCTCTGCCGACCGTGGATCTCGGAGATGATCGACCGGATCGGCCGCAAACGCAGCTTTACCCTCGGCAACGTAATTATGGTCGCCGCCCCCCTGGCCTATCTCGGCTTTGTCGACCCGCTCGGCACCGGCTATCCATGGCTGCTGCTGCTGCGCGTTGTGCACGGTATCGGCATGGCCATCTGCTTTACGGCGGTCTTCACTTACATTGCCGACATTCTCCCCGCCAGCCGGTTCAACGAAGGGATCGGCATGTTCGGCATATCCGGGTTGCTCGGCGCCGCCGCCGGCCCCCTGGTAGCCGAAGCCGTTCTGCATCGTACCGGCTATCCCGGCCTGTTTCTCGCCGCGGCCGGCTTCTCCCTGCTCTCCCTGTTGGTGCATCTCCCCCTGGCCGAGAGTCATCCCCCGGCAAACCGCCTGAGGGGTCCATCCTTCTTTACGCTCCTCGGCCGCGGCAAGTTTGTGATCGTTTTTCTCCTCTCCCTGCTCTTCGGCCTGGGGTTGGCCGGGACCGGCAACTTTGTCGCGCCGCTGGCCGAGGAGCGCGGTCTGGGTCTGGTTTCCACCTACTATCTCTGCTACTCGACCGGCGCCATCGTGATCCGGCTATTCGGCGGGCAACTGGCCGATCATTACGGTGAAAATCGCATCATCCCCTGGGGGATCATCTGCTTCGTCGCAGGCCTGGCCCTGCTCCCCGCGACTCACGGACCACTGCTCCTCGGCAT
This sequence comes from Desulfuromonas sp., assembly GCA_012026975.1. Taxonomy (GTDB): domain Bacteria; phylum Desulfobacterota; class Desulfuromonadia; order Desulfuromonadales; family BM103; genus VAUL01. Next base: position 7,764 of record VEPG01000083.1, read on the forward strand.
GGCCGGAATCTGCTCCGGAGTCGGCCACGGGCTGCTTTTCCCCGCGCTCAACACCCTGGCGGTGCGCGACGAACCGGGAGAAGTGCGTGGCAAGGCCACCGGCATCTTCACCGGGGCGATCGATACAGGAATCTTTGCCGGGTCGCTGCTCTTAGGCTATATTGGCGAGTGGTTCGGCTTTCCGGCGCTCTTCTGGACAGCCGGGGCCGGGATGGCGGTTGGACTGCTGTTGTTCGGCTTCCGTCCACCCAAATCTGGCATGACAAGGTGACCTACCCACGATGATTCCGGATCAGACCTGGCGGTTTCATGCGGCCGAATATCAATCCCCGCCCCAACCTGTCGGCTGGCTGACGCGTACCTTCCCCTCGGCACTGTTCTATCCGAAGGTTATCGGCATTGTCGTACGCTGCAGCCGCCTGGCCCAACAGGGACGTTACGACAAGCACGCCTGGGCCCGTTCCAGTGAAGCGGTCGCCGGTTACCTGGAATCTGCCGGCTGCCGGATTCAGGCCGAGGGGCTGGGAAACCTCGACACCCTTGACCGTCCATGCGTGTTCATCGGCAACCACATGAGCACCCTGGAGACCTTCGTTCTGCCATCGATGCTCCTCCCCCGCTGTGGCGACTTGACTTTTGTCGTCAAGCGCGGACTGATTGAGTACCCGTTCTTCAAGCACGTCATGCTCAGCCGCAACCCGGTGGTGGTCGATCGCGTCAACCCGCGCGACGATCTCAAGGCCGTGATGGAGCAGGGTGCCGAACGCCTGGCCGCCGGCTACTCGCTCATCATCTTTCCCCAGCACACCCGCTCGATCGCGTTTGAACCCGAGCAGTTCAACAGCATCGGCATCAAGCTCGCCGCCCGCACCGGCGCGCCGGTGGTCCCGGTGGCACTGCAGACCTCGGCCTGGTCGCCGGGGAAGTTCCTCAAGGACTACGGGCCGCTGTTCCCTGACCGCCCGGTCCATTTCGCCTTCGGCGAGCCGTTCACCGTGGCAGGCAAGGGAAACGAGGAGCACCAGCGGGTGGTCCGCTTCATTCAGGAGCATCTTGAAGCGTGGCGGGGGCAGCCAACGCAAGGCTAGTTTGACGACAGCTTGCTTTCCAGGGCAGCGCGCAGCGCCGGGGGCGGGTTCAGCGCCAGGCCTTGCGCGACAGCTTCGCGGGCCTCGGCGGGGCGGCCAAGCGCCAGGTACACTTCGGCCAGAGTGTCCCAGCACCGCGGGTCCCCGGCAGCACTCGCAACGGCCCGCCGTGCCCAAGGGAGTGCTTCACCGGGACGACCCGCCTGAGTCAAGGCCCAAGCCAGGTTGTTCATCGCTTCGGCATTGTCAGAATGGCGCGCCAACGCCTCCCGGTAATATCCCGCCGCTCCTTGCCAATCTCCCTGGCGAGCGGCAACGTTGCCCAGATTGATCCGCGGCAGCGCCCACCCTTCGTCGAGTTCCGCCGCCCGCCGATACTCACGGCCGGCCAGATCGATTTCACTGCGCTGCTCATAGGCGACGCCCAGATCGTTATGCTGGCGCGCATCGAGCGGATCGTTCAAAACGATGAGACGCGGCAGGGCGCACCCCCACAGCAGCAGGATTCCCGATAGCAGCCACCACGGACGCATCTTCTTATCGCTCCAGATAAAGATAGAGCCGCCCCAGCGGCGACCAGCGCCGCTCAAACTCCGGGATTGTCATGGTACGGGTTTCTCCGTGACGCACGTGCATGAGAAAGCCGGCATTACCGGTCCCGAACAGAACGACATAGTGGGGCCGACGCCACAAGCTCCAGCCAAGGTCGATCGGTACCAGCACCGGCTGACCGGCATGGAGCAACTCGCGAAGCTTGTCCATGCTGCCTCGCCCGGATTGCGGCCTGGCTCCGGCGGCAGCGGCAAACTTCTCCAGATCGGGGAGGAGCGTCCCACCCAACCGGGGATCGTAGGTGGTCGCATCGATATCGGCGGGGGCAATGATGATCCCGGCATGGCCGAGCAGGCTGGCCAGAGCCACCCCCGCACAGTCATCCCTTCGCTCCTGAGTCTGGAACTCCGGAACGTCGGGTATCACCAGCATCTCCGCCGATGGCGCCGGGCGGCCGGCCAACCCGCAGCCAGTCACGATCAAGACTGCGGCAAGCCGCCAGAACGTGGGGAGCATCACTTGATGATGACCTGCTTGTCAGTCAGCTTGAGGATGACAATGACCAGCAGGACAATGACCAGCACCGTGACAATCACGCCAAGGCCATCACCACCCTCGGCCAGGGTATCGGCGGCACTCGCCAACTGATGGAGTTGGGCATCGTTCAGAGTCTGCAGCTTGAGCTGAACTTCCTGCTGGCTGAATCCGTAATCGGCAAGCCGTTGGGCGACCAGCTCATTTTCAAGAGCCTGCCGGATCGTCTCCAGCTCGACGACTTGCTGCGACACCACCTGGCCGCCGGACAGTTGGCTTTCGATCAGGGCCGCCCGCGCGGGTGGCGGTGAGATCGAGAAAACGGCAAAGGCCAACAGGATCATCCAGACGATTCGAGGGTTCATGATCCATCGGATTGAAGATTTCATGACTTGACCTCCGTTCCGCAACCATGGTTGCTGTAATTAAATTATCAACCCGCGGCGGATATTCAAGCAACTGCCGCTTGTCGGCCAGCTTCGACATCACTATATTGATGTCGAGTATAGCCGCTTTAATTGAAAGGGTTGCGCATGGCCAAAGACTACTACGCCGTCCTCGGCATTGAAAAAACCGCGACTACGGACGCCATCAAGAAGGCCTACCGCAAGCTGGCGGTGAAGTACCATCCGGACAAGAACCCCGGCGACAAGGCCGCCGAAGAGCGCTTCAAGGAAATCACCGAAGCCTACACGGTCCTCTCCGACGCGGACAAGCGCCGCCAGTACGATCAGTTCGGCGAGGCCGGTTTCCACCAGCGCTTCAGCCAGGAAGACATCTTCCGCAACGTCGATCTCAATGACATTTTCCGTGAATTCGGCATCGGCGGCGACGATCTGTTCAGCCAGCTGTTCGGCGGGCGCGGCGGAGGGTTTCGCGGCGGAGCCTTCCATGGCGGGCGGCGGCAGCCGTTGCGGGGTCAGGATCTGCTGCTGCGGCTCGTCATCCCGTTCCGGCAGGCCATCCTCGGCGGTGAACGTCAGATCGATCTGACCCGTCACGGCCATGTCGAACCGATCAAGGTGCGCATCCCGCCAGGGGTGGAAAACGGTCAGAAACTGCGGGTCGCCGGCAAGGGGGCTCCATCACCGGCCAATGGCCCGTCAGGCGATCTGTTGCTGGAAATCGAGGTCGGCACCGATCCGGTTTTCGCCCGTGACGGGCAGGATCTGACGGTGACGGTCGCCGTGCCGTTCACCGGCGCCTGTCTCGGCACCAGCATCGACGTGCCGACCCTGGAGGGGGAGAAGCGGGTCAAGTTGAAGCCGGGGACAAGAAGCGGCAGCCGCATTCGCCTGAAAGGCTTTGGCGTACCGGGAAACCCGGGCGGGGATCTTTATGCGATCGTCGAAGTGGCGGTACCGGCGGAGTTGACGACAGAGCAGCAGAAGCTGTTGGAGAAGTTGCGCGACACCGGAATGTAGAAAATTGTCGGGCCGATGGATGTTTTTCATCGGCTCAGGCAGCTAGAAGACCGAGGCCAGCCGGGCATACGCCCGACTCAACCGGTGAGCTTCCGAGAGCAGCACCCCTTTGAGCAGCTTGATGCCGGTCTGCGGGTAGGCCTGGAGAAGCATCTCGAAATTCTCCCTGGCCAGCAGCACCAACCCGCAATCTTCCAGCGCCCGTGCCGTCAAGGTCCGGGGATGGGGACTGAGAACGCTGCCGGCACCGATGACCGCCCCACGGCTGAACACCCCCACCACCACCTGTTTCCCAGGAAATTCGGTGTCCACCTTGAGTTCGACCTTGCCGGTGACGATAAAGGCCATATAGTCTTCGACATCCCCTGACCGCCACACGTCGGCGCGGGCGGGCACCATGCGGCAGCTGAAATAAGGGGCGATCGCCCCCAACTCGACGTCCGAGAGAAAGCTGAAGCAGCGCAGTTCCCGCTTCATCTTCTCGCACAGCGTCTGCGGACAGCCGCCGGGGGCACACTCGCCAAGAGGCGTCGACACTGGTCAACCTACCCCTTCGTTCCCTTGGGGGGCGCGGCCCGCAATTCGCGAATTTTCACTTCCATCCGCGCGAACAGCCCGGCATACCCTTCCTTGCGCACGATTTCGCCGTAGCTGTTGCGGTAGTTCTTGATCAGGCTGACTTCCTCGATGATCACGTCATAGACGAACCAGCCGTCATTTTCACGAACCAGCCGGTAGTTGATCGGGATATCGACATTGCCGCTGTGAACACTGGTATCGACTTCCGCCAGATCGCCCTCGACCCGCTCGGCGCGGTAACTCACCGTTTCATCGGAATACGCCTCGATACGACCGATATAGCTCGCCTCGAGCAGGTCGGAGAAGAGCGCGACGAAACGCGCCTGCTCCTGACCGGACGCCTCTTTCCAGTACTTGCCGAGGGTGCGCTGCGACATGGCGGTGAAATCGAAACGGGCCCGGATCAGCCGGCTCAACGTTTCCCGCCGGGGCTGGCCGGTGCGCGCCTTGTCGCGCAGCACTTCGATGCCCTGATCAACCGTCTGCCGAACCTGTTCGCGCGGAGAAGGCATGGCCAGTGCCAGCGTCGCCACCAGCAGCACCCCGACCGCCGCCATTCCGCAACCTTTCAATAGCTGCATGACATCCCCTTTCGCAACCGGTTTCCCGGACACCGTTATTTCTCGACCCTGGACTGACGCTGCTGCATATAGGCATTGCGCACGAACAGGTAGGGGTCCAGGGACTCACGCTTGACCGCTTCATAACTGTCCTTGTCGAGGGACAGCCCGTTGACCGTATCGAAGGTCTGCAAACCGGCGATTTCCACGGCCTGCAGCTTGGCATAGTACGGCGAGGGGATCGGCGCCGTCAGAGAATCGGCAACCAGACCGACGGCATCCCGGGCGTTGGTCGAGCCGAACACCGGCAACACCAGATAGAAACCTGGCGGGGTCCCATAATTTCCCAGAGTCTGACCAAAGTCCTCGGGGGCCGGCTGGCGGGCGTCTTCGCTCCGCAGGTCGAACAGGCCGCCGAGCCCAAGGGTGGAGTTGGCAACGAACAGCGTCAGTTCATCGAGAGTGTTGGTGACCTTGAGCTGCAACAGGGAGTTGACGATGCGCACCGGTGCCGTCAGGTTGTGGAAGAAATTGCCCACGGACTCCCGCACCGGCTCCGGGGTCACGACACGATAGCCCTTGGCCACCGGCTTGAGCGCATAGAAATACAGCTTGTCGTTGAACCAGAACATACCGCGGTTGAACGGTTCGAGCGGGTCCCAGACCTCCAGTTCCTGCTCATCGGCAGGGAGTTGGGTCCAGTCGCGTTCGAGGCCGGCGGTCGGGCCGGCCGAGACGGGTGCTTCACCGTCAGCGGCAATGGCGGTTGCCGGGATTGCCAGCAGCAGCCAGGCAGCCACCACGAGAAATGGCATCATCTTCAGGCTTGGCATGACAGACTCCTGTATCCTCCGTTTGGTCGCGAGCGAAGCCGTCTGCCCGCGAAGGGTCACTGCTTTTCGAAAATATATTTGCTGACCAGTTCCTCGAGGTTGATCGCCGATTCGGTTTCGACAATCCGGCCGCCTGGGCCGATCAGCTTTTCGGAGCCGCCTGGAGATATGTCCACATAGCGGTCGCCGATGATCCCGGCCGTGCGGATCGACGCGATGCTGTCTTCCTGCAGCTTGACTCCGCGCTCGACCTCCAGCTCCACTTTCGCTTCGTATTTCTCCGGGTCGAACCTGATGTCCGCTACCTTGCCGACCCGCACCCCGGCGATTTCAACGATCGCGCCCGGCTTGAGCCCCGAGACCGAACCGAAATTGGCCGTGACCGAATAGGTCGGCGGACCGAACAGGTTGACGTCGCCAAGCTTCACGGAGAGCCAGGCAAAGCAGAGAAACCCGGCGATCATAAACAAGCCTACCAGTATTTCAAGATTCAGCTTGCGCATAAAAGCCGCTCTCCTCCTCGTCACTTGAATAAAGATGGCCCATCGTTTCCACGACAAACGCCTTGATCAGCGGCTGCTTCGACAGCTGGAACTCCCCCGGAGGGAGGCACCCTTGAATGACCCCCTCCTCCAGCAGGGCGACCTCGTCGGCCAGCTTGAAAATTTTCGGTACATCATGGCTGACGATGACCGCCGTGTAGCCGAGCTGCTGCTGGGACCGGTAGAAGAGCCGGTAAATCTCGTTGCTCTTGTTCACATCAAGCCCCGTGGTCGGCTCGTCGAAAAAAACGATCTTCGGGTTGAGCACCACGGCGCGGGCCAGCCCGACCCGCTTGCGCATGCCGCCGCTCAACTGTGCCGGGAACTTGTCAACAGCCTTTTCCATATCCATCATAACCAGTTTTTCCATGACGTTGGCCCGGATTTCACTTTCATTCTGAGCGGTCCGCTCCCGCAGCGGCAGCGCCACGTTGTCGTAAACCGTCATCGAGTCGAACAGCGCGGCATTCTGGAAGAGCACGCCGAAGTCGCGGCGGATATCATTCAACTCGCCGCGCCGGAGGGCACCGAGGTCCCGGCCGAAAACCCTGACCGTCCCGCGATCCGGGCGGACCAGCCCGAGCATGTGTTTGATGATGACGCTTTTCCCCTGCCCGCTGGCGCCGACAATGACCAGCGTCTGCCCCTCGCGCACGGTCAGGTCGACGCCCCGCAGCACCAGTTGCCGGCCGAAGCGTTTTTTGACGCCAATCAGCTCGATGACGGCCGGCGGGAGCGGTTGAGTTTCCGTTGCGGACATGCCGGGCCGCTCCTCAGAGCATGATGGCGCTGATCAGGTAATCCCAGACCAGCACGCTGACCGACGAGAGCACCACGGCATCGGTGGTGGTGCGACTGACCCCCTCGGCACCGAACCCGCCGGATTGCTCGAGGTGCAGGAAGAACCCCTTACAGGTGCAGATCCAGACCAGCAGGAGCCCGAACACCAGCGACTTGACCAGCCCCATTTCGACATCGGCCCAGACGACGCTGGCATACATCCCCTCGAAATAGGCGCCTTCATTCACCCCGAACAGCCCGACTCCGATCAGGTAACCGCCAAAAACGCCGATGACATCGAATATTGCCGTCAGCAGCGGCAGCACGATGATCCCTGCCAACAGCTTGGGAACAACCAGGTAGCGATAGGGATCTATCGCCATGCACTCGAGGGCGTCGATCTGCTCGGAATTGCGCATGATGCCGACTTCGGCACACATGGCGGAACCGGCCCGGCCGATGACCATCAGCGCGGTGAGCACCGGACCGAGTTCGCGAACCAGGCTGAGTGCTACGGCGGAGCCGAGGAAGCCTTCGGAACCGAACTTGCGCAGGGTATAGTAACCCTGCAGCCCCAGGACCATGCCGGTGAAGGCGCCGGTGAAGAGGATGACGAAGACCGAACGGGCGCCGATGAAGTGGATCTGGCGGACTACCGGAAAGAGCTTGAAGGATTTACCGAAGATACTGACCAGGGCCCTGACCAGAAACAGCCCCATCCTGCCGGTTGTTTCCAACAACCAGAGGGTTTCGTAACCAAGTTTTTCCAGCAAGGCAAGCATGACATGTTAATGATAGCGGCTCGGCAAGACTCTGCAACCAGGCAGGAGGGAACCGGTTAACTACGGCGGGGTTACACGAAGCAGGTTGTTGGGAGGGAGGGGACGTGCTTCAATACTGCAAGTCCGGATCGTACATCATCGCCAGACGGCCGCGATTGGCCAGGCACGGCGCACAGATGGTGCCGACATCGCCATACTTCTCCTGGGCCAGAATGAAACCGACTTCCACGGCGGGATCGGCGAGAGAGATGCCGGCCGGGTCGAAGCCACAGCCGCAGATGACACAGTCGATCATCACTTCCACGCTCCTTCAAATACGCTCCGCATGGCGTGCTGCTTGGGGGAGCTTTCTTCAGCGGACAGAAACATGCTGCGCTTCTAACAATCTGTCCTTGGGCGAAACCTCCCCCTAGC
>VEPG01000046.1:0-12356 GCA_012026975.1 Desulfuromonas sp.
GTGCAGGCTCCTTTCTTTGAGGGTTTGCATGATTCTCAAAGGATACCGGATGGTCCGGTATCTACGGAGGGGGCCTGCACTAGTATCAAATCACAAGAGCGCGGACGGGTTATACGGTCTTGCTTCTCGAAAAATACGGTGCCGCTCGGAGTTCCGGTGGTCCGCCGCTCAGCTCACAGGCGTTAGGGGGAAACCATGTGCACCAATGAGCGCTGCCTCCTTATTCTTGTGATATTGATATCAACACTATTATTATCTGGATGCATAGGACTCCAAGCTTTTTACACAACTGAGTGCAGCGCAGATTTACCAATCAAGAATTATATATACAATAAAGACAATCAATTATGGGGCAGCAATCACAAAAGGGAAGATTTCAAAGTAGACACTATTTTAACCATACCAGATAAAGATGATTTTATAAGAGAATGGGGCGAGCCCGATGAAATCATAATCATTTCCCAGAATGAAGAAACATTAGTTTACAACTATGACTTATGGTGTGGCGTTATGCCTGCACTTGCCATAGGAGTACCATTTGTTTTTCCTGTGTGCGATGGTTTTGATCGAATAACTTTCAAAAACAATGTGGCAACTCATGTTCATTTTAAGCGATTTAATTACTCTGGTGCCTATTTCACCGCGGGAGGATTTATTATAGCAATACCACAAAACGATTGCCCGTCAGCACCCGCCCCTAACACTTATCAGGCCCCCGGTGGTCAGGGGGTAGAATCGTCCAGCCGCGAAAAAGATTGAGCTTCTTCCTTCCTTGACCAGCGACTGATCAAAACCGAGCCATCCGCTTCCGACTTGGACTTTTGGCTGACTGCAGACGTCTTCTGCTCCAAACACTTATCGAGGCTCTGTCGTGCAGGGGCTTACACTTCAAGCTCTCCCTGCCGCCTGGCAGAATTACCAACCTTTCCGGTTTGATTTTTCCCCCTTTATGACAATAATCTAATATAATTGGCAATCAGGCCGGATGACTCGGTCAAAACCATGAAGAGGTTCCTTTGTGAGTGAATTTGCCCGTTACCTTCTCAGCGCTTCCCCCGCGGTCATATACACCTGCAAAGCCGATGATAGTTACGCGACGACTTACATCAGCGAAAACGTCGTGGACCTGCTCGGCTACGATCCCCACGACTTTCTCGACGATCCGCGCTTCTGGACGGATCGCGTCCACCCCGAGGATTTACCGGCGGCGCTGAACGCGGCCGTGGCCGTCTTCAAAGACGGCCACCATGCCCGCGAATATCGCTTCAAGACGAAGAGCGGCAACTATCGCTGGCTGCGCGACGAACTCCGCCTGGCCTATAACGAGGCCACCAAAACCAGCGGGCTCGTTGGCTCGTGGCTCGACATCACCGAACGCAAAACGCTGGAGGAAAGCTATCGCCGGTTTGCCGGTTTTTCCTCGGATTATATCCATGTCTGCACCAGAACCGGAAAGGAGCCGTTCCGGATTCAGTGGCTGGATGGCGCGGTCACTGCCATAACCGGCTACAGTATCGAGGAAGTCCTCGCGATGGGCTGCTGGCTCTCCGTTGTCCACCCCGAAGACCGGCAGGCCATGACCCTCTACCTGTTCAGTCTTGCCCTCGGCGATCGCAGGAAGATCGAATTCCGGATCGTCACCAAAACCGGGGAGATCCGCTGGCTGTCGGAAAACAGCCTCTGCGAGGCCGGGCCCTCCGCGGGTGAACTGCTCCTCTCGGGTGCCGTGACTGACATCACCAAACGCAAGCAGGCCGAGGAAAAGCTACGGATCAGCGAGGAACGGTTACGGAAAATTACCGATGCGGCTCACGATGCCATCCTCATGATGGATCCCCAAGGGAATATCTCCTACTGGAATCCCGCGGCGGAAAAGATCCTGGGTTACCGGTCGGCGGAAGCGCTCGGGAAAAATCTTCACAATCTGCTGGCTCCCGAACGCTATCTTGAAGAGCATCTTGCAGCCTTTCCGGCATTCCAGCGCACGGGCCGCGGCAAGGCCATCGGCAAGACGCTGGAATTATCCGCCAGGCGGAAAGATGGCGAGGAAATCGACGTGGCCTTGTCACTATCGTCGATCCTGCTGAACGGCGAATGGCATGCCATGGGGATTCTTCGCAACGTCACCGCGCAAAAACGGGCCGAAGAAGAGCTGAAACACTCCCATGAACTCATGAAATACATCATCGAACACGCCCGCAGTGCCGTCGCCGTTCACGATCGGGAGCTGCGCTACATGTATGTCAGCCAGCGCTACCTCGATGAGTACAACGTCACGGGACACAACATCATCGGCCGGCATCATTACGAAGTGTTCCCGGATCTGCCGCAAAAATGGCGGGATGTGCATCAGCGGGCACTGGCCGGGGAAGTATCGAGCGCCGAGGAAGATCCCTATGTGAGGGAAGACGGTTCGGTGGACTGGACCCGCTGGGAGTGCCGGCCCTGGTATGAAGCCGATGGCTCGATCGGGGGGATCATCGTTTACACGGAAGTGATCACCGAACGCAAACGGGCCGAGGAGCGTCTGAGGGAAGCAGATCATCTCACCATCGAGGCCCTGCGGCAGGCCGAGTTCGAGCGCGACAAGACCAAGGCGATCCTCGAAACCATGGCTGATGGCATCAGTATCCAGGATCCGGAGCTGCGGGTTATTTACCAGAACACGGCCCAACGCAGCAGGATGGGGGACCATCTTGGCGAATTCTGCTACCAGGCTTACCAGCAGCGTGATGACATCTGCCCGGACTGCCACCTGATGCAATCATTTGCCGACGGCCAGGTTCACATGCGCGAGACGACCGCCTCGCCGGGTGGAGAACTGCGTCACTTTCAAATCGTCTCGACTCCCGTGTTCGATCCGTCGGGAAAACTGATCGCCGGGATCGAGGCCGTACGCGACATTACCGCGCGCAAACAGGTCGAGGAACATCTTCAACAAAAGACCGGGGAGCTGGAGTCGGCCAACCGAGAACTCGAAGCCTTCAGCTATACCCTCGCCCACGATCTGCGCTCCTACCTGGCGCGCATCACCCTGGCAGGGGAATCGTTGCAGGAGTTCGAGGGCGAGCGCCTGGACGACAACGGGAGATATCTGCTGCAAACGATCGTGGGGACATGCCAGGGGATGGATGAACTGATCGCCACCATGCTGACCCTGGCTCACATTTCCCGGCAGGAGTTGAAACTCCAGGACATCAACCTGAGCATCCTGGCCGAACACATCTGCGGCGAACTGACCAAGGCCGAACCCGGCCGCGCGCTGCACTTTGACATCGCCCCCGGCATTCACCTTGTCGGCGATGCGCACCTGATCCGCGTTGCATTGGAAAACCTGCTCGGCAACGCCTGCAAATACACCAGAGGCAAACCGGAAGCCCGCATCTCCCTGAACGCAAACCGGAAGGATGATCGACTGGTCGTCGCCATCGCCGACAATGGCACCGGCTTCGACATGGTGGAAGCGGAAAAGCTCTTCCGGCCCTTCCAACGGCTCTCTAGTTCCCGCTCTTTCCCGGGCTTCGGCATCGGCCTGACCACTGTGGAACGCATCATCAAACGCCACGGCGGCGAAATCTGGGCGGAGGCTGCCCCTGACGAAGGAGCGACCTTCTACTTCTCCCTCCCGGGAGAACATTCATAAACGCGCTTTTCTGGCTTGCGAAGTACGACCTACAGGAATGAGCAGACGTACTCGCAAAGCCCTTCCGCGACTTCAATCTCGAAAAAGGAATTCGCCGGTACGTCGAACCGGGTACCGGCCGGGAAGCCGATCCAGTCGCCCTTGCCGGCGATCCGCGCCCGGCAGGCCCCGGCGATGATCTCCATCCGCTCGGCGACGCCGGTATTGAACTTGAAGCTGCCGGGGTAAATCAGTCCGAGGCTCTTGCGGCTGCCATCGGCAAAGGTGATGGTATGACTGATCACCTTGCCGTCGAAGTAGACATTGGCCTTGCAGATGGCGGTAACATCGGCGAACTGCTCGGGGGAACGGTAGTTCATCGGGCTTACTCCTGTATAGGTATTGGTTAATGGCGGTTTCTAAGGTTAGAGGTTAAAGGTCAAGGGTCAAAGAACCTTTCACCTTTAGCCTTTAACCTGCCGTTACTTCCTATCTTTCCCGCTCAAATAATCCCCGAGCAATGAGCGGCTGTGCTCGTCCTCGTGGCAGTAGACGCAGAGATTCTCCCAGTTGCTGCCGTCCGGCGGGTTGTTGTTATGGTTGCCGTCCTTGTGATGGACCGTCAGCAGATGCAGGGTGTCGAGTTCGAACTCCCGCGCGCACTTGGCACAGATCCACCCGTGCAGCTGCAGGGAACGCTCGCGGTAGCTGGCGGAGTCCTGCTGCTCCGCCTTCATGCGGCGCATCGTCTCGTCGATCTCGGCCTGGCTCTTCGCCGTGGTCGGGCGCCGGCCGCGCGGGGCAAAGGATCGGGACATGCGGAACCTCCCGTGAGGTGTGAGGAGTGAGGCGAACGGGCTCAATCCCGCTTCAGGCTGATGCCGCGTTCGCTCAAGTGAATCAGCCCGGCCTTGTACAGCCCGCCCACCGCCTTCTTGAACTGCTTCTTGCTCATTTTCAGCGCTGCCTCGATCGCCGCCGGCGGACTGTGGTCGTGCAAAGCCAGGATGCCGCCCCCCTTGGTCAGGGCCGCCATGATTTTCGCCTTGGCCGCGTCGATTTCAGTGGCGGTGCCCTGACGCAGGGTGACATCGATCTTATGGTCGGCACGGATGCGTTTGACAAAGCCGGTGAGGCGGTCGCCGAAGTTGAGACGGTTGCCGATCTCGTCGCGGTAGATCAGTCCCGCGTGGCGGTTGTTGACGATCACCTTGGCGCCGAGAGCGGAAAACTGCCAGACCAACAGGTCGACCTGCTCCCCTTCGCTCACATCAATTTCCGCGTTGCTCAGGCACTTGTCGATGCGCGCCGTACCCAAGGGACGGCCCTGCCGGTCGAGGCGGACCTTGACCACGTAGGAATGCCCTTCCTGCATCGGCTCGGGCTGTTCCTTCTCCGGCACCAGCAGATCCTTCTCCATCCCCCAGTCGAGAAAGGCGCCGTGCGGCCCGATCTTGGTGACCTTGAGGAAGGCGAATTCGCCGAACAGCGCCTTCGGCCGGCGCAGGGTTGCCACCGGCGTCCCCGTGGAGTCGCCATAGACGAAAACGTCCAGGTACACCCCCAGCTTCAGGCCAACCGGCACTTCGCGCGCGGGGAGCAAAATGCGCGTGCGGCCCGACAACAGCCAGGCACCCTGCGCATCGATACCCGCCACCGGCAGGTTGTGCATCTTGCCAAGTTCCAACAGATTCTCTTTTCGCAACGCAAACTCGCTTTCTTCGACAATGATTGCCCGGGACCGATCCACCGGCTATTATGCTACCCTATTTGAGCGACCGTCGTCACCACGCAAAGGAGTCCGGCATGGAATTCACCCTCAACGCCGTCGAAGCTCGCGTCCTTGGCTGCCTGATCGAAAAGGAACTGGCCACCCCGGAGTACTATCCCCTGACCCTCAACGCTTTGACCAACGCCTGCAACCAGAAGTCGAACCGCGACCCGGTCATGGCCCTGGAGGATGCCGACGTCGTTCGCGCCCTGGACAACCTGCGCTTCCAGCGCCTGGCCCACCAGTCGGCCGAAGGGGTGCGCGCCGCCAAGTACTGCCACAACCTCGAAGGGCTGCTGCGGCTGGAACCGCAGGAACTGGCGATCCTCGCCGAACTGCTGCTGCGCGGTCCGCAGACGGTCGGCGAGCTGCGCGGCCGCGCCGAGCGGATGGCGCCGCTCCATGATCTCGCCGCCGCCGAGGAAGTGCTTGTCAGTCTGGCCGAGCGGGAGGCCCCGCTGGTGACACGCCTGCCGCGTCAGGCCGGACGCAAGGAGCAGCGCTATGCCCACCTACTCTCCGGCACACCAGAGGTAAGCGAAGAAACCACCGCGCCCATCGAGCCGGCCCGCGTCCGGGTACTGGCCGAAAACGAACGGCTGACCGCGCTGGAGACGGAAGTGGCGACCCTGCGCGAAGAAGTTGCCGCGCTGCGCGCCCAGCTGGCAACCTTCCGCTCGCAGTTCGAATAGGTAGAATCTCTCCGGCCGTTCAAAAGGGCCCGGATGCAAGAGTTTTTCTGACGGATTAATTCCGCGGAGTCAGAATCGGGATGATCACAAGGCGGCAAGGAAGAGGCGACGCAGGCGTACTTCAGTACGTCGAGGAGCCGATGACGCAGCCAACGCCGTGAGCGCCCGATTGTGGCTTCGCACGAAAAAAAGCCCCGGCTGACGCCGGGGCTTCTGTGCGTTTTGCGTTTGGCGGGTAAGCCGCTTACGCCTTCTGCACGTTGGCGGCCTGGAGGCCCTTGGGGCCTTCCTGGACGTCGAAGGTGACCCGCTGCCCTTCGGCCAGCGACTTGAACCCATCCCCCGTGATCGCGGAGAAGTGCACGAACACATCCGGACCGTTGTCCTGCGAAATGAAGCCGAAACCTTTCGCGTCATTGAACCATTTCACCGTGCCTAGTGCCATTGCTGTTGCTCCTTTTTTTCGCTCACTTCTTTGAGCTGTTGGTGCTGTGCATGGGGTGAGAGTCACCAAATAAAAACCGCGCAGACCCTACTGTCTGTGCGGCACGGTTACTCTTGTCAGACTTATCTGGCCAAACGTCTTCCCACACACAAACTACTTGGAATGGTTCCAGTATCACCATTCGCCGGTAAAAATCAAGCGATTTTTTAAAAAATTTGCATTTGCCTGCTCTGTCAATCCACCCTCAGGCAAAAGACCCATCGAGTCGAAGCCACCGTTGTTTCTCTGCGCGATTATCAACGCTACGGGAGTGCCGGCATTGACCAGTCAACGGATCAATTGATGACCTATTAACTCAACAATGATCCCGTAGTGATTAATTATTTCACAGTGGACAAGCTGTTTTTGCCAAGTTAAGTTCTATGCATCGGCAATGCGCCATTACCAATCAATGACGGATATTTTCTCGATGAAACACATTCTGGTTATCGATGACGACCCGGTTGTTCTGGCCATGGCACAGGACTGGCTGGAAAATGCCGGCTATCGCGTTTCCATTGCCAAGGACGCCATTTACTCCAATGACGTGATCTACGGCAGCGATCCGCCGGAGCTGATCCTGATGGATGTCATGATGCCGCTCATGTCGGGAGACAAGAAAGTGCGGGCGCTCAAGCGCCGCGACCGCAGCAGCGGCATTCCGGTGCTGCTGATCTCCGGCAAGGAGGAAGCCGAATTGCAGCGACTGACCAGCGAGGTCGGTGCCGACGGCTATCTGACCAAACCGTTCAATGCCGAAAAACTGGTCGGCACGGTCCGCGCCCTCCTCCCCGCCTAGCCGGCTTCGACAGCATTCGTGTTCACCCTCGATTCACGCCTGCAGCACGACACTGTTCCCCTGGGCAGCTTTCCCCTGTCGCTGCTCCTGCTGATGAACGATCACTCCTATCCCTGGCTGATCCTGGTGCCGCAGCGACCGGGCATTCGTGAAATCTTCGAACTGACCCCCGCGGACCGGCGGCAGTTGCTGGACGAATCCTGCCACCTGGCCGAAACCCTCACCGCGCTCTTTTCCCCCGACAAGCTGAACATCGCCGCGTTGGGCAACGTGGTGCCGCAACTGCACCTGCACCATGTCGTCCGCTATCGAACCGATCCGGCCTGGCCGGCGCCCGTCTGGGGCAAGGCCCCGGCCGTGCCCTATCGCCCGGAACAGATGACGGCTCTCCGCTCCCGGCTGCTACCGCACCTCAATCAATTTATCGCCGCAGCTGATTGATTTTCACGGTCCACTCCGCTTAATCTTTCCTCAGCAATCAACGTTCCTGCCCGGAGCTTCCCATGCCCGCTGCAATGCAGACCGTCCTTCTGCTGACGGCGTCCAACCTGTTCATGACCTTTGCCTGGTACGGCCACCTGAAGACCCTGCACAATCGGGACTGGTATATCGCCGCCCTGCTGAGTTGGGGGATCGCCCTGTTCGAATACCTGCTGCAGGTGCCGGCCAACCGCATCGGCTACACCACCATGAGTCTCGGTCAACTGAAGATCCTCCAGGAAGTCATCACCCTGGCAGTCTTCGTCCCCTTCGCCGTCTTTTACATGCATCACCCGCTGAAGCTCGACTACCTGTGGGCCGGGCTGTGCCTGCTCGGCGCCGTCTACTTCGTGTTCCGAACCTAAGGGTCGAACCGGCACCTTCTGTCCCGTCTTTCGGACTATCCCCTGGCCCTGGAGTTCAGGATGAGAAAATTGCAAGATACTGTATGGTATGGTTTTTATATATGGCGTTGTTGGGGGATTGTTTGAAGACACGGTTCGGAATTTGCCTGGCACTGCTGCTGACTCTGTTGCTCCCCGGCCCTTCCCGGGCAGCGGAGAATGAGGATCAGGTTGCCGTAGCCGCCAGACATTTCGTCACCCTGCACGATGCCGGGGACACGGGGGCGGCTTGGCGGCAGTTGACCCCGTTTGCGCAGATTCTCAAGCAACAGGATCAATGGCAGCGCCTGCACACGGCTCTGCGCAAGGCATACGGCCCCCTCGAAAAGCGCGAACTGCGCGGCGTCACCCTGCAGAATCGCTATGCGATGCTTCCCGATGGCCGTTATGCGATCGTTCAGTTCGACACGGTATTCCGCAACAAGCGGACGACCGTCGAAACCGTTGTCCTGGCCCTGAGCGATGGCGGCCGCTGGCTGATCCACGACTACATCATCAACTGACCTGCTGCATTTCCCGACTGACTGCGAAACGGTTGACACCTCCAGCCTCTCTGGTTCATAAAGAGGGCCTGCTGCGGCATTTCCCAAGGAGGTTCATCCCATGATCACCATCAATTTCGACAAGATGGGCGGCCTGATCCCCGCCGTCATCCAGGACCATGAAAACGGCGAGGTACTGATGGTCGCCTTCATGGATCAGAAAACCCTCGAATACACCTTGCGCGACGGCAAGACCTGGTTCTTCAGCCGTACCCGCAACAAGTACTGGATGAAGGGGGAAGAGTCGGGGAACACCCAGGACGTCGTAGAAGTCCTGACCGACTGCGACGCCGACACCGTGGTCATCAAGGTGAAGCAGAACGGTCCCGCCGCCTGCCACACCGGCAACCGCAGCTGCTTCTACGTGCGCTGGGAAGACGGCCAGTGGGTGGAGCACAGCAACCCGCTCTTTGACCCCAACGAGGTCTATAAAAAAGGCTAGACCCCAACCGGGGCGCGGATTTTGCGCCAAGGTCAAGGCGGCCAAGGGGTGACGCGGAGGCGTGGCAGCGCCACGCCGCACAAGGAAGCCCGCCGGCCAACGCCGAGATTGGCCAAAAGCCACGCCCACCGAAGGAGATTCCATGAACATTTTGAAATTCGGTATCCCCAAGGGGAGCCTCGAAGACGCCACCGTCAATCTCTTCAAGCAGGCCGGCTGGTCGGTCGGCGTGTCGTCGCGCAGTTACTTCCCGACGATCGATGACGGCGAAATGAAATGCAGCCTGATCCGTCCGCAGGAGATGGGAAAATACGTGCAGCGCGGCACGATCGACGTCGGCATCGCCGGACGCGACTGGGTGGCGGAAAACCAGGCCGACGTGGTCGAAGTCTGCGAGATGGTCTACTCCAAGGTTTCGCGCCGCCCGGTGCGCTGGGTATTGGTCGTCGCCCAGGATTCCAAGGTGCAGAAGCCCGAGGACCTGGCCGGCGGGGTCATCTCCACCGAACTGGTCGGTTTCACTCAGCGCTATTTTGCCGAACGCAACATTCCGGTCACCGTTGAATTTTCCTGGGGAGCGACCGAAGCCAAGGTGGTCGAGGGACTGTGTGACGCCATCGTCGAAGTGACCGAGACCGGTTCGACCATCCGCGCCAACAACCTGCGCATCGTCTGTGACCTGATGTCGTCGGTGCCGGTCATGATCGTCAACAAAAACGCCTGGACCGACCCCTGGAAGCGCGCCAAGATCGAGCAGATTGCCGTCCTGCTGCAATCGGCGCTGCGTGCCGAGGGGATGGTCGGGCTGAAACTCAACGCGCCGGCCGAGGCGATCGAGGCGATCACCGCCGTCCTGCCCAGCCTGAAGAACCCGACCGTGTCACACCTTTACAAATCCGACTGGGTTTCCATCGAGAGCATCCTGCCGGAGAAGGACGTTCGCCTCATCATTCCCGAACTGCTGCGTCTTGGCGCCCAGGGGATTGTCGAATACCCGCTCAACAAAATCATCTGAGCGGAGAAAAGTTCTGAATAAAACGTGATTATTTGCTTGCATCGCTGAAAACAAAACCTATAATGTCCTCTAATTTTAAGGTCGGGGAATGAGGGGGCCATGATTCGGGCTGAATTGATCGACGGGGGCTACATCAGAGTTGCGCCCAAGGGGCTTGACCTGCTTCTCAAGCATGGTCGGGTCAAACGTTTTCTGCGCGAAACAGGCTGGGCTGTCATCGGGATCGATCCGATCCGCGAATGCGCAAGGGCGGCCGGTTACCGCGGTCCGGAACGTCGCCGCGGCGCATAGCCTTCTCCCTCCCCTTTTGCTTCAGCATCGATTCGCCGCCCTTTTGAAGGGCGGCGAATTTTGTTTTTACTGCTTGATTTTCCCTCTATATATTATATAGTTATAGTAAAGGCATTCATGAGGAGAGGGGATTATGACCATTCAAGTCGAACTGTTGGACGGCTGCTGTGTACGGGTGGTTCCCCGGGGGCTTGATCTGCTTCTCAAGCGCAACTTGGTGCGCCGCTTCATGCGCAGTTCCGGTTGGGCCGTGATTGGAGTCGATCCGATCCGCTTGTCCCTTCATACCTCCGAGTATCACGGGCGCGATCGGCGGCAGCGGGCGCTCTGACAGTCCCTTTTTGCCGACTTTCCCGGCACCACTGGACAGAGTCCGGCGATCAGGCTATTTTCATACATCACCCCCCGGAGGAGATGATGTATGAGTTCCCCCCCCTCGAAAAACCCCGCGCCATCCTGTTCCAATTGCAGCGCCATCATGCGGACGCACGGCGCCACCAACTGCTGGAGTGATCCGGCCTCCCGTTCGGCGAAACCGGCCTACTGCCCTTCCGACCCTCATGCCGAAACCATTCGCGAAGCCTTCGACGAATATCGGGGTGATACCGACGATGCCCGTCTGGCCCGCATGGCCGCCAAGGTGGAAGGCTTATGCTACCAACCGATCCCCGGTTCGGATGCGGTCAATGCCCGCTGGACCCGGGTCGAGGATCTGGTGGCGCTGGCAAAGCTGATGGGTTGGAGCAAAATCGGCATTGCCACCTGCATCGGCCTCCTCGACGAGACTCAGAAGCTCAGCGACATTCTCCTTGCCCAGGGGCTGGAACCCTTTTCGGCCTGCTGCAAGGCCGGCAGCATCGACAAACTCGACCTTGGTCTGCAGGAAAGCAACAAGGTCCGACCCGGCACCTTCGAGCCGGCCTGCAACCCGATCGCCCAGGCGCGCATCCTCAATGCCGAGGGGATGGAAATGAACGTCATCATGGGACTGTGCGTCGGCCACGACATGCTGTTCAGCAAGCACTCCGAAGCCCCGGTCACCACCCTGGTGGTCAAGGATCGAGTCACCGGCCACAATCCGGCGGCAGTGCTCTATGGGCAGAACTTCTACTACAAGCGGCTGCAGAAGCGGCCGGTGCTCACTGCCGAGGAGATCGCGAAGCACCGCCGCTGAGACGTGCACCGCCGTCGGCCAGGAACCAGCCCATCCCCACCAGCTGCAGAATGACCAGCAGCGCGATCCCGCCACGGTAGCCGGCCGGGTCATAGCCGCCGGCGGCCGTGGTCGGCCATTGGCCGAGAATGACCCCGATCCCCCATTGCGCCGCGAAGGCCGCCAGAAAGACCAGCAGATTGAGGCCGGTGTTGACGCGGCCGGCAAGCCCGGGCGGAAACTGCTGCGACAGGACAGCGTAGGGGAGTATGCAGGCCGTGCCGAAAAAGCCGAACAGCAGCCAGAGCGGCGTTGCCAGACCGGCAGGCTGCAGGCTCAGCAGCACCTGGACGCCAAGGAAGGCCAGCATCCCGACCGCGGCTACGTGTGCGGCCGGGATGCCGCGCCGTCCGAGACGGGCCGCCAGGGTGCCGAAGGCAAAGTAGCCGGCGACCATCGCCAGGGAAACCCCCATCAGAATATTGGCCACCGCCAGCCGGTCATAGCCGGCGACATCCCGCAGCCACGGTCCTGACCAGAGCCCGACCAGCGACAGGTAGGAGGCCTGGGCAGCCACCGCCCAGGGGGTGATCCGCCAGAACGCCCGACTGGAAAAGACGGCCCCGCCCCCCGTCAACTGCTGCCCCCGGGATTCCCCCGC